>NZ_JBRJHG010000019.1:0-89212 GCF_053628895.1 Marinobacter sp. MBR-105
TGGCTGCCCTGGTGGCACGCTATCTGCTGGTCGAGACACGCAGTTCGCAAGCCGAGTTCGTGATTCCCGACCACCTTGCGCATGCCGACCCGGTGGTGGAGCGCTTCGAGTGCTGGGCCAGAAGTCAGCTCGCGAAGGGGTTCTCGCTGGCCGAGGCCGCCAGCGCTGCGGGCACAAGCGAGCGCACCTTAGCGCGGCGGCTGCAAAGCGTTTTGGGCAAGACACCGCTGTCGTATTTCCAAGACCTGCGCGTGGAGCATGCCGTGCATCTCTTGCGCACCGGAAACGCGAGCGTCGACCAGGTGGCCGCACAGGTCGGGTACTCGGATGGGGTGACCCTGCGGGCCCTGTTGCGCCGCAAGCTGGGTCGGGGTGTCAGGGAGTTGCGACGCGGCGGATGACCAGAGGCGTTTGGTATATGTACGGCTGGAGACCGCCGCGAAACTGACGCAGGCCAAACGGCGCATTTGGACAAACTGACAAAACTACTGCCCCACAGAATTTAATTTAACGATTCGTCCAGGAAATCCAGCAGCATCCGCACTTTTGGGGATAAATGCCGGTTATGTGGATAAATCGCCCAGATTCCATCGTCGGCTTCTTGATAATGTTCCAGCAAGTTCATAAGTTTTCCACAGGCCAATGACGGCTGAACGTAATAATCGGGAAGTTGCACGATCCCGATGCCTTTCAGGGCCGCGTCCAGCAACGCCCAACCGCTGTCGCACTTCATGTTGCCTTTAACGCGAACGTTGTAGGGCTTACCTCGGTCCTGAAAGCGCCAGTAATCCAGATTGCCTTGCAAACAATTGTGCCGGTCCAGTTCCGAAAGCGAATGCGGCACACCATGGGTGGATAAGTATTCCGGCGAGGCGCACACGTATAAGGTTCGTGACGACAACCGCTTGGCCATCATGGATGAATCTTCCAGTTTTCCCAGCCGAATCGCCAAATCGTAACCGCCACCGACCAGATCCAGCTTCTGGTTGGTCAGATTCAGCTGCACCTCCAACTCCGGGTAGCGCAGGATGAAATCGTTCACCAAGGGGGCGATCACCTTCTCGCCATAGGTCACCGGTGCGGTCAGCCGTAATTTTCCCTTGGGGATAAGTTGCAGGTTGGTCATGGCCCGCTCGGCCTCTTCCAGACCATCGAGTACCTGGCGGCAATACTGGTAGTAGGTTTGGCCGGCTTCCGTCACCGAAACCTTGCGGGTGGTGCGATACAGCAGTTTGGTCGAAAGCCGGGATTCCAGTGCGCTGACCTGCCGGCTCACCTGAGCTGTGGAAATGCCCAATCGTTTCGCCGCAGCGGTAAAACTTTCGGCTTCCGCGACCGCCACAAACTCACTGACCCCTTCCCAAATAAACATGTTCAGTTCCTTGCGTTACGACTTGGGTGAGCTTAGATACAAAATGCCGCCAGCAAACAAAATACGGCTCATTGTTACTATACAGTAAAGGTAATTTGCTTAATTGGCCAATTATCTATCTTAAGAACAATAATACAATGATCCCATCAACATGGCAGAAGAACCTGCCGAAGCCCGACAAAATCTGGAGCACACAACATGACTCAGACCATCAAATCTAAAGCCGCTATCGCCTGGGGCCCGAAACAACCTCTGTCCATTGAAGAAGTGGATGTGATGCCGCCTCAAGCTGGCGAAGTACGTATCCGGGTGATCGCTAGCGGTGTGTGTCATACCGATGCGTTTACCTTGTCTGGCGAAGATCCCGAAGGCATTTTCCCGACCATTCTCGGCCACGAAGGCGGCGGTATTGTTGAGTCGGTAGGCGAAGGCGTTACAAGCCTGAAAGTGGGTGACCACGTTATTCCGCTGTACACCCCTGAGTGCGGCGAATGTAAATTCTGCACCTCTGGTAAAACCAACCTGTGCGGGAAGATTCGTGAAACCCAGGGCAAGGGCCTGATGCCAGACGGCACCACTCGTTTCTCGTTAAACGGCGAGCCGATCTATCACTACATGGGTTGCTCAACCTTCTCCGAGTACACCGTACTGCCCGAGATTTCTCTGGCAAAAGTGAACAAAGAAGCGCCATTGGAAGAAGTGTGCTTGCTCGGTTGTGGCGTAACCACCGGCATGGGTGCGGTGATGAACACCGCCAAAGTAGAAGAGGGCGCTACCGTGGCCATCTTCGGTATGGGCGGCATCGGCCTGTCGGCGGTGATTGGTGCCACCATGGCTAAAGCCAGCCGCATCATTGCTATCGACATCAACGAGAGCAAATTTGAGCTGGCCCGCCAGTTGGGCGCGACCGACTGCATCAACCCGAAAGATTACGACAAGCCGATTCAGGAAGTGATCGTAGAACTGACCGACGGCGGTGTGGATTATTCCTTCGAGTGCATCGGCAACGTAGATGTAATGCGTTCAGCACTGGAATGCTGCCACAAAGGCTGGGGTGAGTCGGTGGTTATCGGTGTTGCGGGCGCCGGCCAGGAAATTTCCACGCGTCCGTTCCAGCTGGTGACCGGTCGGGTCTGGAAAGGCTCTGCCTTTGGTGGCGTGAAGGGCCGTTCCGAGCTGCCGGGCATCGTTGAGCGGTACATGCAAGGTGAATTCAAGTTGAACGATTTCATCACCCACACCATGGGGCTGGAAGATATCAACAAGGCGTTTGATCTGATGCACGAAGGCAAGAGCATCCGTACCGTTATTCACTACGACAAGTAATGAAATCTGGTCGCCTGCCAGTCAGGCGGGCGACCGTTTTGTTGAGAGGTTGCAATGACTATTGAAAATCTGAGCAGTAATAAAAGTTTTGGTGGTTGGCACAAGCAGTACAGTCATCACTCCGAGACGTTGAACTGTTCGATGCGGTTTGCTATCTACCTGCCGCCGCAGGCCTCCAATGGCAAAAAGGTGCCAGCGCTGTATTGGTTGTCCGGGCTGACCTGTACCGATGAAAACTTCATGCAAAAAGCCGGTGCGCATCGCATGGCTGCCGAACTGGGTGTCGCCATTGTTGCCCCGGACACCAGCCCGCGCGGGGACGATGTCGCCGATGATGAAGGCTACGACTTGGGTAAGGGCGCCGGGTTCTATGTAAATGCGACTCAGGAACCCTGGAGCAAGCATTACCGGATGTACGATTACGTGCTCAACGAATTACCGGCACTGATTGAAGATATGTTCCCGGTGAGCGATCAGCGTTCCATCTTTGGCCACTCGATGGGCGGGCATGGTGCGTTGGTGCTGGCACTGCGCAACCCGGAGCGTTTCCAGTCCGTCTCGGCGTTCAGCCCGATCAGTAACCCGGTCAATTGCCCGTGGGGTAAGAAGGCCTTTGGCGCTTACCTCGGTAAAGACACCGCCAGCTGGGCCGAGTACGACGCCAGCTTGCTGATGCAAAAGGCAAGCAAGTTTGTGCCGGCGTTGGTGGACCAAGGCGAAGCGGACAACTTCCTGACCGAGCAGTTGAAGCCGGAAATGCTGGAAGCCGCTGCCAAACAAAGTGGCTATCCGCTGGAACTGAACCGGTATGAAGGGTACGACCACAGCTACTACTTCATCGCCAGTTTTATTGAGGAGCACCTTCGCTTCCATGCGAAGTATCTAATCGGCTGATAAATTTACACCTCATGTCCCGCGAAACCTACTACCGCCATAAACGAGAGCTACTGTCGACTTTTGGGATCGATATTTCGCACAGGGTGTGACCCGAAAACCCCTTTAAAAACAGACCTCTGAATATACATTATGCGCAGTTTAATATCAGTTTAAATAATATTATTACGGATTTTACCTTTACTCTCCTCGCATCCGAGTGGCTTAGTAGGAGCTTTCCCGATGAGCAAGACCGCCCAGGCGCGCGTGCTCACGCCCGAACAGTTCGCCCACCTCTTGGGTGAGATTAAAGAGCATCGTTACCCGGAAAAGAATACGGCGCTGATTTAGATCAGCCTCAAGCTCGGACTTCGAGTTCAGGAGATCGCGCTACTCCAGATCAGCGTGAAACCTGAACCAGTAAATCCCTAATCCAAATATTCAGAGGGTCCTGCGATGAGCGCTGGTGCCACACGGCGATCACGTCGAATCCGGGGATCTCGGCATTCAGCTCAATCGGCCGCAACGAGTCGTCGGGCAGCAATCGCGACGGGATGAAGCCGACAAGGTCAGTCTCAGAAATCGTTGCTTTGGCCGCCGTGAAAGTTGGTACCGAGAGCATGGCTTGCCGTGGGTGCCCCTGGTCTTCAAACCAGCGATGGACGGCACCGGTAAAGTCTCCCCGCGAAGGCGACACCACTACCTGGGGCATGTCAGCGATCTCGGCAACCGACATAGTGCTGCGAACTGCCTCATTGGCCTTCCCTGCCACACAGACATAGCGCTCCGAATACAGGGTTAACGACGGATAACTCGGTGGCGCAAACTTCGGATTGGTCAACACCAGATCCACGGTGCCATCAAGCAGGTCACTTGCCATCTCATCCAGCTCAAGTTTTTTCACCGCCAGCCTCAGACCCGGCGCTTCCCTTCTCAGGCGCTGCATCAGAAAAGGCAGGATGGTTTTCTGCTCCAGATCGGTGGAGCTGATGGTAATGGTCCGCGTCGTTGTTGCGGGATTGAACTCATCCTGCTCCAGCAACTCGCCAACGGCATTCAGGATAAGATCCAGCTTCGGCCCCAACGTTCGGGCATACGCCGTCGGAGTAACGCCATTGCCGCTGCGGATAAACAGGCGATCATTGAAGGTGGAGCGGAGCTTTTTCAGCTGGTCACTGACCGCCTGCTGGGTCACCCCGAGTTGATCCGCCACACGGGACAGGTTGCCTTCGCGAAGCAGGCACTGCAGCGTTCGTAACTGTTTAAGGTCTACCCGGTTTAAAGCGTTCACTTGTATCTCTTACATCAAATCCTTGTTTCAAATCCTATCGGCTACTCCCTAAGCTGGCAAACCAAGAATCCAGCAACCGTACCCGCAAGGAGGAGCCATGTTCAGCATCAACTACGTCCAGCCCGTTGGCGGCCTCGAATACGACCAACGATACAAGGGTCCAGGTGCCTCCGAGCTCACTCAATCCGTCGACACCCGACACATTGACGTCACAGACATTCGCAACCAGGCCAACGACTTCAACCTGGACGACCAGGGCTTCGAGGCGGTCCGGGTCGCCTTTGATTTTGACAACTACCAGAATGACGACGCCATTCGCGAACATTTGTATCCGCAGGTGATCGAGTACCTCCGTGATCAGCTCAAGGCCAGCGAAGTGCTGATCTTTGATCACACTTATCGGTCAACCAGTCGTCAGGACCAAACCATCCATAACCGGGCGCCAGTGAAGACTGTTCACAACGACTACACCGAGAAGTCTGCGCTCCACCGCATGTTGGAAGAGACCGAGCAACGACCAGAGCTTCGCGACCGCCCTTACCGGTTGGTGAACCTGTGGATGCCTGTCGGCCACCGTGTCGAGGAATCCCCATTGGCTGTTCTGGACATCAACACCGTGGCTGCGGATGACTTTCATCGCATCAAACTGGTGTACCCCGATCGCATCGGTGAGATAGCCGGGATCTCCTACAACCCGGATCATCGCTGGTACTACCTGTCAGACATGGAACCCGGCGAGGCCCTGCTGCTGAAAGTCTTCGATTCACGTTCCCCCGCGGGCATATTTGGCACCCCACACACCGCGGCCGACCCCGTGAACACACCGGACAACGCCCGCAACAGAAACAGCCTGGAAGTGCGAGTCATCGCCTTTAGTTGAGGAAGCCATGAGCGAATTTCTTGTGTCATTGAATCCGTTGAATCAGGAGCCGGTCGGACAGGTGCCAATCACCTCCCGGTCCGAGCTGGCAGACATTGTGGGGCGGAGTCGGATCGCGCAGGCAAACTGGGGCCGGTTATCGCTGGAAGAGCGTGCAACCCGCCTGAGGGGTGCCTACCATGCTCTGGCGCCTGCTCAGAATCAACTCGCCCGCCTGATCAGCCTGGAAATGGGTAAGGACGCACGCCGGGCGACCTATGAGGTCGCCGGTACTGTAACGAATGCCCCCTATGTCATTGAGGAGGCCGCCGCTGCCCTGCAAACCGAACAAGGCGAAGGCCGCAGCCGTATCCAGTATCGGCCGCTTGGGGTTGTTGCTGTCATTTCACCCTGGAATTACCCATTAGCAATGGCCAACAACTTGCTGATCCCTGCCCTGATGGCGGGCAACAGCGTCATTCTGAAACCCTCAGAACACACGCCGCTGGTTGCCGATCTGTTCGTTCGCGCACTACAGGGTCATCTGCCCGAGCACCTGATTCAAATTGCCCACGGCCACGGAGACGTCGGTCAGGCGCTGGTGAAATCTGACATCAATATGGTCGCTTTTACCGGATCGATGGCCACCGGTCGCAGCATCATGGCGGACGCTGCCGAAGGCGTTAAACGCCTGGTCATGGAACTCGGTGGCAATGATCCCCTGATTGTCATGAAAGACGCCAATCTGTCGGCTGCTGCGCGATTTGCCGTTGCCAGCTCGTTCGAGAATGCCGGGCAAATGTGCACGGCAACCGAGCGAGTGTATGTCGACCGTACCGTTGCCGAGGAATTCAAACGCCAGGTGGTAGCGGTTGCATCGGCTTACCAGGTCGGCCCATGGGATCAACAGGGCGTCAACATAGGCCCGATCGCCAACACTACCCAGCATCAGCTTGTGCTGCGTCATCTCAAGGATGCGGAGACAAAAGGCGCACGCTTTCTGCTCGGCAAGGCCGACTACCCAGCGCCATTTATTCAACCCACGGTTGTCGATGGCATGACCCCCGACATGCTCCTTGAGCGCGAAGAGACCTTTGGACCGGTCGTTGCCATGGCTGAATTTGATGCCATCGAAGACGCCATCGCCCGTGCCAACGACTCCATCTACGGCCTGGGAGCGGTGGTCTTTGGCGGCCGGGGCGCCGCAGCCGTAGCTGACCAGCTGGAGGCCGGCATGGTGTCAGTCAATGGCGGGGCCGGCGGCAGCCCCTGGGTTGGCGCCAAACAGAGTGGCTTTGGCTTTCATGGCTCGGCCGCAGGCCATCGCCAATTCGCTCAAGTACGAGTCATGAACTTTTAAGAGGTGACTATGAAACAGCATCAGGAATCATTTTTCGTCGTTGCCCGCGAGCCGGGCGCAGAAAACCCGTCGCTACCGACTTGGGCAAATAGCGTGCCGAACCCAGCGGAACTGGACGAGAGCCGTGAGACCTCGGCGGTGTCACGGCGGGAAATTCCGGAAGTGCCCGGTGCCTATCAGTTGCTCAATGTCTTTAGTCGCGAAGAGTGTGACCGCCTCATCGAACTGACCGAAAACCTGGGTTACTTGAAAGACGCGGCGGTCTCACTGCCTCGTGAAGTTCGACACAACGACAACGTGACTTGGGTTGTGGATGAAGCGACCGATCGCCTGATCTGGCAGCGGGTGCGCGATGCCGTGGCCGACAACCTGGACCTCTTCAGCAACAAGCAGCCTCTGGGCATCAATCGGCGCTTCCGTTTTTATCGTTACCGTGAAGGAGATTTCTTCAAGTTTCACATCGACGGTGCCTGGCCCGGCTCCAGTGTTGCTGATGGCCGACTGATTGCGGATGCCTTCCCGGACCGGTTCAGCCAGATGACGTTCCTGATTTTTCTCAGCGACGACTTCGAGGGTGGTGAAACCCGCTTTCTCGTCGATGCAGACGACCCTACCAAACCGGCAAGGCGAAGCGACAACGTACGCGAGATCGATGTACGAACGCCGGCAGGCGGCGTTCTGTGCTTTCCCCACGGCCATCACCCCCTGCACTGCTTGCACAGTTCAACGGAGATCACTTCGGGCACTAAATACATCATCCGTACCGACCTGCTGTTTGAACGCTAGCCGCGGGCGTGGTGGTCACCAACGAATGCGAGATGCCAGTCAAACATCGGAATCACGCAGTGGCCAACATATGGATGTCTGCGAAAGTTTAGCGCAGGCTTCCAAATTGTACGTATCCAGAAGAGCAATTCATTATGGCTTTGCATGATCACCCATTGTGGCGGAATATGATCCAGGAACAACGCGAGGCAAATATTTTCAGCTGGATCACCTCTGAAGCGATCGCCATGCGGATTCCGCGAATTCTTCCCGATAATCCCGAGGCGAAGTCTGTACCCGGCCAGCCAGCCAGGCTTTGCAGTAATTTTCCGACGGGCCGACGATCAGAGAGATTACGATCTCGAACGGCTGAACAATGCTGTTACTTTCGTTACCGAAGCCAAGCAACTTTGCTTTGAGTTCCCGGAAGCCTTTCGCATTCCTATCTTTCAGCTCCTCCTGAAATGGCCCTTTGGCGACTGCTGATCGCGCCTGATACAGGAACCTTGCCCATTCGGGATTGGCGACAACCCAGTCGAGATAACTACAGATAACTGAATACACAGCCTCGCGAAGGCTGTTGGTGTTGGCTAACTCCCGGTCCATATGTTGTCGCTGATCATCCTGAGCTGCAAAAAAGAGTGCGCTTAAAATACCCTCCTTGTTGCCAAAGTGGTGATAGATCGCCCCTACACTCGTTTCGCAGCGGGCTTTGATGGCTTCGATCGTGGTGGCCTCCACCCCAAGCTCAATAAAACAATAGAGCGCCTGTTCCAGGATGTCCCTTTTCAGCGCAGCTCTGCGGCCCGGAAACTTGTTTTCTAAAATATGGAATGGGTTCATCAAATCGATATTAGCCTGTTTGAACTAGCCGTGACCTTCATTCTACCGTTTGACAGCTTCGGCAAAACCAGAATAATCTTCTTTTACAGAATATTGTTCTTTTATTTCACAACTGCCGAATTGTTTTGGCAACAGCGGCTTACTAATTGGGTAAATGATGGAAAAAACCATAATAACCTGTGACGACGGCTATCGGCTCACCGGGCATTTTTTCAGACCAGCAACAGACGTTGCTCGCGGTGCCGTTCTCATCGCCCCTGCCACCGGGTTTCGACATCAGGTCTATTTCAGTTTTGCTACCTGGCTGAGCGAGCAAGGCTTCGCCGTGCTGACGTTTTCCAATAGAGGCATTGGGGATTCTCGCAACGGTATTCCTCTAGCAGAGATCTCTAGCGACCTGGTCGATTGGGGTACGCTGGACCTGCCGGCAGCGCTAGAAAAACTCGTCGCTCTTGCACCACGCCTGCCGGTAAGCCTTGTTGGCCATAGCGCCGGTGCGCAGTTGATCGGTTTAATGCCCAACTTCGCTCAAATAGACAGCTACGTTCTGATTGCAGCATCGTCAGGCCATTTCGATAACTTGAAACTCAAAACAAAGCTGGCCGCCAAACTACTGTTCCACGGTTGGCAACCGCTCTCCGTTGCAGTCAAAGGATACTGGCCGACCAAATTCATCGGTTTCGGTGAGGATCTTCCCGCCGGTGTCGCCAGGCAATGGCGACAGTGGTGCCGTTCGCCAGGGTACGTAGAAAACAGTTTTGGAGAGGAAATAAGGCAGCATCACTATGCGGATATAAAAGCCCCCGTGCTGTCGCTAACCGCAACAGATGACCACATTGCCGTGCCTGCAAACGTGGAAGACTTTCTGCGCCTGCTGCCCAACGCCCAGATAAAAAAACATTTTTTGGAACCAGGCAGTTTTGGCCTGAAAGAAATCGGCCACAGCGACCTGCTACGCAGCCGATGCAAAGCCTGCTGGCCGCATATCATGGAAGGCTTGGAGTCCAACGGCTGAACCTGATACCTCCACTCTACCGCGTCAGCTTTGAATTCCGGAGCATAGGTTTGTTTAGGAATGCCCGCAGTAACGGGGTAGAACCCGTCAGGCAAAACCCTCCAGCACAATCTTGCCAACGGCGGTTCCTGATTCCAGTTCGGCGTGTGCGGCACGTAGATTCTCGGCGTTGATCGCTCCGAGGTACTTACCTGCAGTTGTGCGGATGAAGCCTTGATCTACAAGCCGTGAGACCTCATTCAACAAGTCGTGCTGAACCTGCATATCATCCGCCTGGTGCATTGAGCGGGCGAACATGAATTCAATGTGTAATGACAGACTCTTCGGCTTGATCTTCATTACGTCCAGACTTGCAGGATCGTCGATCATGGCAATCTTTCCAAACGGCCTAAGCACCGCCAAATAATCGTCGAAGTATTGATCTGTGGCGTTAAGACTGGCCACATGGGTTACAGAACCAATTTTGCCGGCAGACACCAGTGTTTCGATCTGGGGCTGCAAGGGTTCACGGTGATTCAGAACAAAATCCGCACCCAATGATTCAACCCAGGCCTTCGATTCCGGGCGAGATGCCGTAGCGAGTACTTTTGCGCCTGTCAGCTGTTTGATCAATTGAACGAGAATCGAACCCACGCCTCCTGCGGCGCCAATCACAAGTACCACATCGTCGCTTGGAGTGATGGACCCAGCCAACTGTCGCTCAAGTTGCAGGTGGTCAAACAGCATTTCCCATGCTGTTATCGTGGTCAGGGGCAACGCCGCAGCATCGGCGTCGGACAGGCTGGCAGGCTTCCGACCAACCAGACGCTCATCGACAACCTGGTATTCAGCGTTGCTGCCCTGACGGGTAACGTCACCGGCATAAAATACGGTGTCACCTTCTTTGAAGAGTGAAGCGCCCTCGCCTATTGCCACTACCTCTCCAACGGCATCCCATCCAAGTACTTTGATCTGGCCTGGTTCGGGCTCTGCCTGCTGGCGTACCTTGAAGTCAACGGGGTTCACGGCGATGGCTTTGACTCTGACCAACAGGTCCCGGCCTTTTGCGACGGGACGTTCCATCTCAACATTTTGCAGCGCATCAGGGTTTTCGATAGGAAGAGATTCCCGATATCCAACAGCTTTCATTATCTGTCTCCGCAATGATTTTCGAGTAGCGTGCAGTATGGTCGCCGTTTACACTCGGGTAAACGGGAAAATTTGTTAAACATATTCAAAGAATTTTTGAAAATGAGTCTTGATGATCTGATCGTGGTTTTGAGGGTCGCTGAATTCCGCAACATTACCGCTGCCGCCACCAGTCTTGATATGCGAGCTGCCACAGCCAGCGCCGCAGTAAAGCGCGTAGAACAGGAGCTGGGTGTAGAGTTATTCGTACGCTCCACGCGAAGGTTGCGGTTGTCTGCCGCCGGCGAGAAATACTTGCCTTACTGCAAGCAAGCGATTGACTTGTTGAGCCAGGCGCAACAGAACCTTCGATCTGAAGTTGACTCTGTAACAGGCGAAATCCGGCTTTCGGTTTCATCCGATCTTGGTCGTAACCGCGTTGTGCCCTGGATCGACGAATTGATGGCAACGCATCCAGGTTTGAACCTCAGAGTTCAGATTACTGACACCAACGTGGACTTTTACCGGGATTCGGTCGACATGGCGCTTCGCTACGGCGCGCCCAGTGACACCAACCTGTATGGCTTCAAAATTTGCGATGTGCCGCGCCTGCTTTGCGCATCTCCTGATTACCTGTCGCGTCATGGTCGCCCCATTCATCCTGATGACCTTGAGAACCACAACGGGCTGTTCTATCAGTTGCAGGACATCCCATTTGACCTCTGGACGTTCAAACGCGGAGACGAGGAATATCGAGTCAAAATGACGGGCGATCGCGCCTCAAACGATGGCGATCTGGTTCGCCGGTGGTGCGTTGCTGGTCGCGGTCTTGCGATAAAATCGTGTCTTGATATGTCGGATGATCTGCTTGCAGGCCGTGTCACCACCATCATGCCAGGCTATGCGCCGCCGGTATCCGAGCTGTGGCTGATTTGTCCTACCCGACAGTCAATAACGCCGGCAATGAGGTTGTTGAGGGATGACCTGCGTGCAAAAGTAGGCGAACTGATGAATGCAATGATTGCCGGCGGCTTTTTTCCTCCGGATCGCTTGTCCGGAGGAAAAGATGAACAGCCTGTCGTATAAGTCAGGATGATGATTGATATATCTCGTCCGAATTAGTCCGCCCGGCCAACGGGCGGATATAGTACCAGCCCTTGTACAAAAAATTTCCCGAGGATGCTATGAACACACTTTTTACTCCCCTGAAAATGGGCGCCAGTGAATTGGCCAATCGGGTCTTCATGGCCCCCCTCACCCGCGTCCGTGCCGACGCTGATCACGTTCCCACGGATATGATGGTTGAATATTACGCCCAGCGTGCCTCTGCCGGCCTGATCATCACTGAGGCGACCATGGCCATCGAAGGCAATTCGGCCTTTTGGCGCGAGCCCGGTATCTATTCCGAGGCGCAAGTTGAAGGCTGGAAGAAAGTCACTGATGCGGTACACGCCAAAGGTGGTAAGATTTATCTGCAAATCTTTCACGGTGGCCGCGCCTGCCACCCGGTGTTAAACAATGGCAAGGATCCGGTAGCGCCCAGCGCCATTGCCATCACGAGCGATGAAGTGCACACACCGGAAGGTAAGAAGTCCTACACGGTTCCCCGCGCACTGGCCGACAGCGAAATCCCGGCCATCATCGACGGTTTCCGCACCGCCGCCGAGAATGCCAAGCGCGCCGGCTTTGACGGTGTTGAGGTTCATGGCGCCAACGGCTATCTGCTGGACCAGTTCCTGCGTGATAGCTCCAACCATCGAGAAGGCCCCTACGGTGGCCCGATCGAAAATCGCGCCCGACTTCTGCTGGAGGTGACTGAAGCCGTATCCGGAGTGTTCGGTTCCGAGAACGTCGGTGTTCGACTGAGCCCCCTCAACAGCTTCCAGAGCATGAAGGACAGTGATCCGGTCGGTCTGGTTACCTGGCTCGCCAAGCGCCTGAACGACTACGGCCTGGCCTTTGTTCATTTGATGCGCAGCGACTTTTTCGGGGAACAGCAAGCGGACGTCATTACTCCGGTCCGCGAACACTTCAAGGGCAAGTTGATCCTCAACATGGGCTACACCGGTGAAGAAGCAGAACAAGCCATCGAATCCGGACTGGCCGACGCTGTCGCCTTTGGCGTGCCCTTCATTGCCAACCCGGACCTCCCGGAGCGCCTGAAGCTTGGCGCCGAGCTCAACGAAGCAGATCCGGCGACTTTCTACTCCCAGGGTGCGGAAGGGTATATTGACTACCCTTACCTTGAAAGAATTAGCTGAAGCATAATGTCGAGAGGGGGGCTGTTAGCCCCCTTTTTCGTTGCGCAGAACACATGGCCTTTGAAAGTGCGGGATCCATGGCGGCGACTTCTCTGGCCGGTTAGACCGCTTTCAGGTGCCGCCCGCAGGGCGAGGTGGTCATGATTTCGTGCCAGCGATCCCGCAGCAGGCGCTCGAGGTGGTCCCGAATCCAGATAATGCCGGGATCCCGGTCATGGCGGGCGTGCCAGACCAGATACATGCTGGTGGGATCAACTTCAAAGGGCAGCTCTCCCATCCAGAGCCCGTTCACAAAACCGCAGTCCTGACTGATGAGCTCCGGCACCGCCGCAATCAGGTTTGTCTCCCGAAGCACCTGCGGCACGATGGAGAAATGATTGACGGTGGCGGCAATCCGGCGGCTTTGTCCCTTCTGGTCCAGGTAGCTGTCCACGAAACCATGGGCGTCGCCCGACATGGACACCAGCAAATGCCGGGCCTCCAGGAATTCCTCCATGGTGATCGGCTTACCCGCCAGCGGATGTCCTTCGCGCATCGCCAGCACGTAGCCACCCTCAAACAACCAGGTGCTCCGCAGGCTGTGGTCGTGCTGGTTCAGAACGCCAACCGCCAGGTCCACGTGGGCTTCGCGCAGATCGTCGTAGGTGCCATCGGGCGTGTACGGGACCGCGTGCAGATCGACACCGGGCGCCTCCCGCTCCAGCAATTCGATTAACTGGCGCCAGACCATCTCAACGATCACGTCGTTAGCGGCGATGCGAAATTTCCGTTTGGAATTGGCGGGGTCGAACTGAGTGGCTGAAACCGCGTTGGTTAGCGCGTACATGGGCCCGCCTACCTGGTCCCAGAGGCTCAAGGCATAAGACGTTGGCTCGATGTTACGACCTTTGCGGACAAACAGCGGGTCGCTCCAGATCTGGCGCATCCGGGAAATTGCGTTGGATACCGCCGGCTGGGTCATGGCCAGACGCTCGGCGGCTCGGGTCACCGAGCGCTCGGTCATGATGGCGTCGAAAATATAGAGGAGTTGCAGCTCCTGGGTTTTCATCGTGGGGTACCTGAATGACGGCAATGGACCCGGATAAGTCTGACCAGCATTGGCGGGCAGCACAACCGGCACACAAAAACACCCTCTCATAGCAGGAGGGTGTTGATTCGAGCCGGTGAGTTACAGGTTGCCTTTGACGAAGGCCCGCAACTGGCCCAAGGTGCCGGCACCGGTCTGCCGGGCCACCACGCCGCCCTCGCGGAACAGCGCCAGGGTCGGAATGCTGCGGATTCCCATGCGAGCCGCCGTTTCCGGGCTGTCATCCACGTTGACCTTGGCCACTACCAGGTCATCGCCCAGTTCGTCGGCGATTTCTTCAAGCATGGGGCCAACAGTCTTGCAGGGGCCGCACCAGGGTGCCCAGAAATCGACCAGGACCGGCTTGTCGTTACGACCAACGGCCGCATCAAAGTTGCTGTCGTTTACTTCAACGATGTTGCTCATATCGTTTCTCCGTTTCCAGTAATGCCTGAGTCCAACCATGCGCCCTGCTCTTGCTGAAAACCAATTGCTCAGCGGTATACATGGTATTTCCCAGGGTGATGTACACCGGTTGTCAGTGACTGCCAAAGCGTTTGCTCAGCACCAGTCCGCCCCAGACCAGGGTGCGATCACCGGTACCGTTCTTGATTTCGGAGCTCTGCACACGCAACACGTAGCTCAGCTCCATGTTGTCCCAGAGCGTGTAGGTGTAACCGGCCCAGACTTCCGCTAGCAGCACATTCAGATCATTGGCACTGAGTTCGTGATCAGAATCCCGGAACTGACCCTGCAGGAAAGCGTTGTAGGCCCTGGCCTTAACCGACAGGCCACCCCAGAAGTAGTTCTCCCGACCGCCGACCGCGGAGACGCTGGGCGCCCGCTCACCGTAGGCCATCAATTCCGGGTTGAAGCGGTTATCCGGCGACGAAATCAGCCCTCCCCGGAACACCAGGGCGGCGCCAAATTCAGTGAGGTATCCGACGCTCCCAAAGTAGGTCACCTTGAACTTGCTGCCCGGCTCACTGCCATCCAGGTACTGGTGGTAGGCCGCGGAGTACCGCAAGGTAGGCTCGCCCCCTTCGGAGATCTGGTGATCCCAGCCTTCGGGCTTGTCACTGCCGGTGGCCTTGTGAATCGCATTCTGACTGTGCTCAAACAGGTCTAAGCCCATGGCACCAACGGTCAGCGAGGTGGTCCATCCCGAGGTGCCACCGGCCGGCGCTACGGGGAGTTGTTCGTGAAGCTCGAAGAGTCACTGGGGCACGCCATGCGGGAGGACGCACGGCGAACTGAGGACGAAGCGCCGGCGTGGACAGCGCCAACGGACAATCACTGATCACGAAAACAAAAAGGCCGGCTTGATGAATGCTTCCGAAAAGAATGTGGTTCTACGGCTTAATGAGCATAAGAAGAACCCATCAAATCCCTGGCGGCTATCTGTCAAATTGCATGGGCGTAGCCATGTTCCATCACAGCATTTTATCAGACCGGCGCGCATCTCTTACCGCTAGAAAAATCGGCACACCAATTTGCGAGAACAGCGCCAGGCCCCAAAGCCCGTTGCTGACAATCGACGGTACGAGGGGATGAACGGCTAGCACAACCAGCGCCATGACAATGCCGAACAGCCTCAGACCGGCGCTATGGTATTTGTCGGTGGCATCAGCCACGGTTCGACGCAGCGCCCATAGCGAAGCTAAAAACACCGCAAGGCCGACCGAGCCAAGCGCGGCGTAGCCGGGCGGATAAGGCTCCCACAGGCCGACGTAGACTTCTCCGGCCAGCGCAACGCCAATCGTCACCGCACTCCACAAAATCACGATGTGAGCAAACCAGTATCTCAGCAGCACGGCACTGGTGCGGCTCTTCGGTTTTTCATTGCCGGCGCAGTCGAAATAAGCCCAGGCCAGCGCGAAGAGTGACAAACCGCCCATGGTCACATTGAACAGCGTACCCGCGCTGACGCTGTAGACGCCCTTGTCGGCCAGCGTGACCACCAGCTTAAAGAAGCCTTCACCCAGCAAGATCAACATCAGAAGGCCGAAGCGCTCCGAGATGTGTCCGAGTTGAGGCACAAAGCGTTCGAAGCGGAGCGTGCCCACGCGCGGCAGCATGTACTGTAGCTGGATTGCTGCCACGCCGGCGGCAAAGACCCAGTAGGCGACCGGTGTGGCAAAAAAGCCGACAGTGCGAACACTCCGGCCAACACGAAAAAATTCCGCCCCTGTTCCTGCGCCAGCGTATCGACCGCGTTGTCGGTACAGCGCGCTCGCCAGTAGAGATAGGCCGTCAGCGCCCGATTCAACGCATAGCCCAGCGCGAAATACGTCCAGCCTTCACCGCCCACGTCGGGAATCGCTGCCGCGACGGTCATCATCGTGACAATCTTAAGTGCCATCGCCACGCGATGCGGCATGTCCGTGGAGATATACAGCGAGTTATAGACCGAACTGTCTGCCCAGGCATAGAAAATCGCCAGGAACAGTCCCGTAAACACCCAGAATCCTTGCCACCCCAGATGATGGGACAAGTAATTCCCCAGAATGAAAATTGTCACTACATGGACCAGATCGAAGAAAAGTTCCACCCAGTGCACGCGGTCGTGGGTTTCATCGACATCCATGTAATGGCGCGGTCGCCGCCAGAGAAGATCGCTAACTACCATACACCACCCCTTTTTCTTATTGTTCTGGCGGTGAATTATGCGCCGGCCAGAGACAAGCGGAAGCTACGAACTGTTAATTAAGTTCGACCACTATTTTGCCAATCTGCTGATTTGACTCCAGATAGTGATGCGCTGCCACTATCTCTTCAAATTTAAAGCTTCGATCAATGACAGGCTTGAGTGTTCCTTCGGATAAACCCGAGTGGATAAATTGCTTTGCTCTGCGAAAACGCTCGATGTCTTTTATAACTTCAGTAAACACATACCCCCTAACTGTCAGACTTTTACGAAGTGCTATTTTTAAGGGAAAAGGGGTTGTTTCGGGACTTAATGCTCCGTGTACTATTATTGTTCCTTCAGGGCTCATTGCTTCAGCAATTTCAGCTATCTGCGGCCCACCGACAGCATCAAATGCGACTTTTAAATTGTTTGCTCCCAAGATGCTTATCAAGCTATCCAGCAGCGGTTCTTCTTGGGTTGCAATCACATGGGCCGCGCCAGCCTTGAGCACAGCAGCCTTTTTAGCTCCTGTTAGAGTTGTAGCGATAGGGATACCCCCTAGAGAATTCACAATTTGAATCGCAGCCAATCCAACACTGCTCGATGCGGCGGTTATCAGTACTGCATCGCCTTTTTGCACGTTAGCAATTTCGACCAAAGCGCCATAAGCTGTCAGGTACTGCATCCAGGCTGCTGCGCCTTCAGCAAAGGTTAGCCCTGCTGGTTTGGGTGCCACATATTCACTTGGTACGACAATCTCTTCTGCATAGCAGCCATTCTGAGAAAGCCCCATCTGAGGGACAATACAAACCTCTCCCCCAAGGCGTAAATGATTTACCTCTTCCCCGACTTCAATAACTATCCCGGATGCTTCATAGCCGATTCGCGAAGGGAGGTCAGCCTTTTCTATATAGTTGCCTCGCCTAAACATGGCATCAGCACGATTGAGCCCAACAGCTTTGACCGCAATACGAACATCAGTGGCCTGCAAACCTGGACTCGCCAGCGAGTCAATAGTTAACACCTCGGGACCACCTAATTCATGGAAACGAACAGTTCGAATTAGTTTTCCTGGGCTCATATGCATCCTCAACAATGTCTTTTTAAGCAATTACATCAATAACGACTTTACCCATGGACCCCAACTCTACGGCATTATGTGCATCCATTGCCGTGTCAAGGGAAAAGCGTAACGGATCGAGTAATGGCTTAATTTGTCCAGCTTCAACGAGAGCCGTAATTTGCCGCAGAATGTCACCATGATGTTTGCGCCCCTCTCCGCTGAGCATTGGGTGTAACACAAAAATCGCTGACAATGTTGCAGAGCGTAATGACGACGGTGCGAGGTTATGTGGGCTGAATGCAGCACAGCTTAAAATATGTCCGTAATGTGCAATGATACCTAATGAGGCATCGAGTACAGAGCCACCGACAGTGTCGTAAATGATATCGAATCCTTTGCCTTGGGTGTATGCGTCCACGTAGTCAGCAGGGCTTGCAGTGTGATAATCAATCGGCGTGGCACCAAGCGCCTTGAGCAGTTGTTGTTTTCCAGTCGATGCAGTGGCATAAACGTCGGCACCTAAGGCCTTAGCAATTTGCACAGCTACATGCCCAACTCCGCCAGCTCCACCCTGGATAAGGATTTTCTGGCCCGCTTTAACATTCGCCTTGTCAACCAAACCTTCCCAAGCGGTAAGTGCAACCAGAGGTAAAGCCGCAGCTTCACGCATGGACAAATTTTTCGGTTTGGGAGCAAGTAACTCAGCATCTACGTTGGCATATTCAGCCAATGAGCCTTGCAATCCTCGCACTCCGCCAGTCAGACCATAAACTGCATCGCCTACTGCAAAGTCGGTGACGCCGTCGCCGATAGCAACAACTTCTCCAGCCAAATCAGTGCCAAGTACTGCGGGTAATTCCGGCATGGCATAAGGCGCGATACCTTGGCGGATCTTGTAATCAATAGGATTGACGCCACTCGCAAATATTTTTACTTGCACCTGACCTGCTGATGGAGAAGGTAAGTTAATCAGGGCATCCCGGAATACTGTACCTTCTTCATAGCTATCTAATATCAAAGCACGCATTTGTCCGTTTAACGCAGTCATCAATAACCTCACAATCTGAATATTCAGCGGGTGGTTAAATCACCCGCTGGTTAATAGGTCTTTTATTAAACGAATTAAAACTCTTGAACAGTTGGGCGCAGAACAATCTCGTTGATATCCACATCCGCAGGCTGCTCAATTGCGTATGCGATAGCACGAGCAACAGATTCAGATGGAATTTCATTTTGCTGATAAAAATCTTTTACAAAGGCTGCACCCTGAGCATCTGAACTTCCATGTTTTAATTCAGATTCGACTGCACCTGGTGAAATGATTGTTGAACGAATTTTACCCCCAACTTCATGGCGCAAGCCTTCGGCAATTGCGCGAACAGCGAATTTGGTTCCGCTATAAACCGTGCCGCCGGGACTGAATACTTTGATACCCGCTACGGACGAAATATTGATAAAGTGGCCGGATCCCTGTTCCTGAAAGATCGGAAGCGCTGCGGCCACTCCATACAGCAGACCTTTAACGTTGATGTCAATCATGCGATCCCATTCGTCAACTCGAGTCTCAGCTAACGGTGCAATCGCCATTAACCCTGCATTATTGATAACCACATCAACTTTACCGAAGCGCTCTTGTGCAAGATTTACAAGGGCCTTCACTTCGTCCTGGCTAGTCACATCTGTCGCTTGAACCGCAACGTTTCCGCCCGCTGTACGTATGTCAGCAGCAATAGCTTCAAGCTTGTCGATGCGTCGGGCACCTAAAACAACAGATGCGCCAAGACTGGCTAAATGTCTTGCCGTGGTCTCGCCTAAACCGCTGCTACCACCAGTGATCACAACGACCTTACCGCTGATGTTGTTTGCTGAAACACTACTCATAGTTAATACCCTCAAATCAGTTGAATGAATGACTCTGTCTAACTAACAAGCAAATTATCCCTAACCTTCAAAAACCAATAAATGGAAACGTTTTGATTTGACAATTCCAGATTTTGGAATAATATTTGTGTATTCATACCAAACCTGAGTGTGACTGTGATGCTTAACAGATTGGAAATGCTCCGGATATTTTGTACTGCTGCAGAGTCTCGCAGCTTTAAAGAAGCGGCTAACCGTCTGGGAATTTCTCCTCAGGCAGTGACGCGAGCAGTGAAGGAGTTAGAGCGATTGCAAGGGGAGCTTTTATTTCATCGAAATACGCGACACATACAAGTGACCCTGGTTGGAGAAAAATTTGCTGTGATCGCAAAAGAACGCCTGCGCGCTGTAGATGAATTGTTTCAAACAAGTGCCCCTGACTCGGGTAATGAATTACAAGGGCGGGTTCGTATCGCAGCGCCTGTTGGTTTTGGTCATAAATGCTTGATGCCAGCATTAATGGAACTCTCAACAGTACACCCTCAACTGGATATAGACCTGACACTCAGTGACGAGCGCGTGGATGTAGTTGACGAAAAAATAGATATTGGGATTCGTATCGGCTTCATGAGGGATAGTCGATTTATTGCCCGCCAGCTCGCCAAAATTAATCTGTATGTCGTGGCTTCGCCTGACTTAATAGATAGAGTGGGAAGGCCTGCGTCTATTGAAGATCTAAACCACTTGCCGGTTACAGGGTTAGTAGATCGCAATACGGGAAAGCTTTGGCCATGGGTTTTTTCCATGGACAGACAGTGGATGCCATCCATAACACGTTTTCGAAGTGCCGACGCCGAAGCTGAATTAATGGGTGTACAAAATGGACTGGGGTTTGCTCAAATTCCTGACTTTTTGGCCCAAGACTTATTACGCCAAGAGAAACTTGTGAGAGTGTTAGAAGAGGCCGAGCCTGTGCCTTGGGATTTATTTATTTATCGCCCTCAACGTGGTCCAGTACCACAACGTGTTCGATTGGTTTTTGATCACTTGGTGACAAGATTTAGTGTCCGCTAATGGCACAAAAGTAATATTCATAAAGCGACGGGAGGAGCCTGTAACCCGAGGGTGATCATCGACCGGGGCTTGCAGCGTCTGAGGCATCCAAAGGGACCAAGGACACAAGTTACGCACCTATATCTCAATACTCTCAGCTATCTCCAGAGCATCCTCGACCTCGACACCAAGGTACCGCACGGTGCTCGACATATTCGTGTGCCCCAACAGCAACTGAACGGCTCGAAGATTTTTGGTCTTCTTGTAAATCAATGTCGCTTTGCTACGTCTCATTGAATGGGTAGCGTAGACGGAAGGGTCAAGTCCAATGCTCGTAATCCACTTTTTGACAAGACGGGCGTATTGGTGAGTAGTGATATGGTCGAACTTTCGCATCCGGCTCGGCCACAAATAATCCATCCCTGAGAGTCCACGCAACTCGATCCATGCTTCGACCGATTCGCGCGTCTTTTTGGTTATCTCAAACTGAACAGGCTGACTGGTCTTCTGCTGGATGACTTGCGCCCGGTCCAGAACCTCACCGTTTCTGGAAATATCTCGAACCAATAGCTTTACCAGATCGCAGGATCGGAGTTTGCAGTCAATTGCCATGTTGAACATCGCCAGCTCGCGGATGTTCTTTGCTATCTCTAACCGAATACGGATAGCCCATATTTGTTCGAGTTTGAGCGGCAGCTTCTGGCCGACGAGCTTCCCTTTGTTCCAGGGAACTTTGCTGGTAGGAAACGTCATGACGTGGCCCTCTTCGGAGGGTAAGGGCCTTTAAGTATGGCTCAAAAGATTGTTCTCTGCTGGCCAACCTGGCCAATCACCGTACCCTTCACGAACATGCGGCCTAGCGACGTCTCTTGACCATAATCCATCTCCACCCCAAAGCTGGAAACGGAATATTTGGAGTTATCAGCGATACTCTTCAGTTCATACTCCCTGCTATTTACCGTACCTACTCCCTCAGCAATTTGATCATTCATCTGATAGAGATAGAATAGGCCCGCGCTCAGGTTCGGTGAGTAACGCTTGTTCAGGTTGATCGCGAAGTTGTCCGCGCCATCCCAGCCTTCGTCCTGTTCTGAGTCGACGCCGCTCTCATTGGAAGAGTCACCTCGCCCCCATAACAACTGATAGTCAAATCCAGAGCCCAGTGAGCCTTTCCAAACAGCGGCTGTGGCGGTTTCAGTCCAGACATGTCGGTTCACTGACACTGGCTGCAAGCCCAGCGAGACGCGCTGGTCTAGCGTGTTGGGCACCAAGAAATCCACATAAGCCCACCGTGTTTCGATGTTCACACCATCACCGGAATAGTCGCCACCCGACCCCTCACCGTAGCGGATGCCACCAATCTCCGTCGCGAATACACCGGTAACTTTCTTGTCGTCGGAAGTTGCCTTCGCCCAGAAGCGATATTTGACCTCGCCGAAGCTCTCGGTCGGCTCGTCATCTTTCAGCGTACCGCCACCTGTAGTTACCACCAGCAAACCAGTCTCTTTGATTGGTGTAGGCCTGAAAGCGGTTATCCATATCACCGTGGAATTCAACCTCCGCTGCCGTCGCGGCCCAACTTCCCGACAGTGTTGTCATCCCTGCAATCGCAGTGGCCAGAATGTTGCGTTTCAACGTATTCCCCTCCAGTTTCTTTCTTAATTGTTTGTGATATCCGATTCGTACGGATCGTGGCGCAAATCTTAAAACCAGCTAGAACAACGAACTAAAGGTCAAAAAAAAGGCGAGAATGAAGCATTCCCGCCATTAAATAACCTTAGTTAACTAACAAGTAGACTCTCACACGAACCTTAAATGAGCTTGAAATCCGGAAAAGATTTCAGATACGTCGGTCCCCCTGTATTCAGCGATCACGCTCGACTCTACATGGAAAACTTATGCTCGAAGCCCACACCAAATGTGGAGTCCTCAGAGTCGGCCAAGTCCGCCTCCACCTGAGACACATACGCATAGACCTTACTCTTGCTCGCCAGTTTATAATCGAGCCCCAAGGCCAGCAGGGTTAGCTCCTCGTTTGTTGTCTCGGCTTCGGTCAGTCCGTACTGTGCCTTGATCTTCCAACGCTCAAGATTAACGGCACCACCAACCAGATAAGACGTATCTTCTCCAGGGCCATCGCTTTCTTCTGCCAACTGGTAAACTGCGCCGATCTCGAAGTTGCTTAATCGGACCTTCCCTACGGTTCGCAGGATATTAAGACGACTATCGCCACTTGAATCGGCTTCCAGTGAATCTTCGATATCAGAATCGTAGGCAATACTTCCGTAAAAACGATCATTCTCAAACGTAAAAGAGCTGGAAACTGCATCCGCAGGTCCGTCGTTCTCTGCCCCAGCTGACTGCTCTTCACCCGGGATGACGGCAACACTAACGCCCACAGCATCAAACAGACGTGGAGAACTGTATTGAACAATGTTGCTGGTCCGATTTTCACCAGCCATGATATTTTTTATATCCGCCTGTAAGTCGTTGAACTGGTCAACCTTGCCCTGCGCTGACTTTAAAGGTGTGTCAAATTTTCCCGCAATCAGTGCACCGAGGTTCGCCTGCTTGAAGCCACCGTAAATATTACGCTGCGAGAAAGTCTGGCCATCCTTATCTCCATCATCAATCGATATTTCAAATTCTGCCTTGTAGATCGCCTCCAAGCCTTCGAGGTCGGTATTGAGCGCCCCTTTTACCCCCAGACGGGACGCATTACTCTGGAGCTTCCAGGTATCGCTATTACCGTCGTCCTGGTTTTCATACGAAACATTGGCTTTGCCGTACAGGATAGGACCTTCCCCCGCTAGTGCATTCATTGAAGTTACTGCAACCCCACCAAACACCAACATTGATAGACACTTTTTCATGGACACCTCTTCAGATTAGATAGATTCAAAATGACACTTGAAGTCTTTCAAATGCTGAGTAGATGGTGCTTTGCACTTATTGCAGAGTTGTTACATTTTTAAATTTTTTCTTTGTATTTCAACAACCTAAAACCAAAACCTTTTATTATATCCTTTGACACTGAATTGAACTTGAATATAAGCGGCTGTCTTCGTACATCGCGTCGTGGGCACGGAAGCGCTTTCCGTCTGACGCCAGGTCATTCACTAAATTCTTCTGTTCGCTCCCTGTGGTGGCCCCCGCTAAACCGGACACCACCTTGTTAATTTGATGCCAGCTCTGCCCGGTATTCCCCGGGCGATCTAATTGTTCCGCCCGTTCACGCCCTTTTTCCAGCGACCGGCCTGCCAAGACAATGTCGCTGTCGATCCGTTGCCCAAGAGTGTTGCAATAGCCGCCCCTGCAGCTCCGTAGCTACCAAGGATTAGTACGCTCTTGTTGCCCTGCCTCATCGTTGCTCAAACTCCTTTTAATGTACTCCAGTTCAACTCTTTAGTTACTACAGGGTCATACCGCAAGTCGTCGAATCGCGGTGGGTTCACCAGTGTCGTCAAAAACTAACAACTTAACGTTGACCCTGTAGTGACTACAGGGTTTTAAATAACGGAACTTGTGTGAGAACCGGAGCCGCGAAAATGAGCAAACCCTGCGATGGACAGTGTGGCAGCGAAGATTCTGTCGTTAACAATGAGCTTCAGAGCCCCGTCACCGCCGAAACAGACAGCCAGCTCAGCACCTACAGCGTGCCGAAAATGGATTGCCCCTCAGAAGAGCGAATGATTCGAATGGCGCTCACGGGTTTTGACAACATTCAGTCACTCTCATTCGACCTATCGAATCGAAAGCTGGAAATTATCCATCAAGGCGAAGTCGGACCTATTACCAGCAAACTGGAAACCCTGGGTCTGGGCGCTTCCTTGCAGAGGACAGAAGACGCCAGCGCTGAATCCGTCAGAGCGGCTGAATCTTCTAAGGCCAACGAAAGCGAAGAGTCCGGCACTTTATGGATACTGCTGGCAATCAACGCACTGATGTTTCTGGTCGAGATGACGATGGGCCTGATCGCCCAGTCCGCTGGCCTGATTGCAGACTCGCTAGACATGCTTGCCGATGCCGCCGTCTACGGTCTCGCGCTTTACGCCGTTGGGCACGGCATCAAAATGCAGGTCAGAGCGGCGCATGTGGCTGGCATACTCCAGCTTATCCTTGCCGCTGGGGTACTGGTTGAAGTTGGCAGGCGCTTTCTGTTTGGCAGTGATCCCCAGTCGTCAATGATGATGGCCGTCGCATCTGTGGCCCTTATTGCCAACATCAGTTGCCTGCTCCTGATCGCCAAACACCGTGACGGCGGTGCTCACATGAAAGCCAGCTGGATATTTTCGGCCAATGATGTGGTTATCAATCTGGGAGTTATCCTTGCAGCCCTTCTTGTTGCCTGGACCGGCTCCAACTACCCGGATCTGGTTATTGGCGGTATTGTGGGAGGCATTGTACTCATTGGTGCCAAGCGCATCCTTGCGCTAAAAGGATAATTCGATGTCTGAAGACCGTTCTCGCTTTTTTACGCTCACTTTTCTCGGCTTTTCGGCACTTATAGCTCTGGCCGACCAACTTATTAAATGGCTCGTCCAGCAATCCATGGCTTACGGACAATCGGTTGAGATCACCCCTTTCTTTAATTGGGTGCACGTATGGAATAAAGGCGCTGCCTTCAGTCTCTTTGCCGATGGCGGTGGCTGGCAGCGATATTTTTTTATTGCGATAGCCATTGTCGTCTCGGCTGTTCTGGTCAAATTGATTCGGGACAGCCATAAGCGAACCGAAGCACTAGCCTATTCGATGGTACTTGGCGGTGCATTTGGAAATGTCATCGACCGAGTTTTTCGAGGCTATGTTGTCGATTACCTGGATTTTCATTGGCAATCCCGGCACTGGCCGGCGTTCAACCTTGCCGACGTGTTCATCGTCCTGGGCGTGGCCATGATTTTGGTCACGAGCTTCACAGCCGAGAAAGGTGCCGGGAATAACATGGAAAATCGCCAGAATGGCTAGTTTTCGCGCGGTCGCAACACTCGCTAAGCCCTCTGAGCCAGGCTTAGCGAGTGTTGCGACTACGTTTAATTGAACAGCAACGACCAAGGAGAAAACAATGGGCCACGAGCATGCTCACATGTCACCGGATACTAAGGATAAGAGAGTTGCAGTAGCTATCTGGGCGAACGGTATCCTAACCTTGGCTCAGATCGCTGGAGGGATCTTCGCTGGCAGCTTGGCGCTGATAGCCGACGCTATACACAACTTTTCGGATATGGCGTCACTATTTATCGCATTTGCGGCGCGGAAGATTGCACGCCGCCCGGCCGACTCGAAGATGACCTTTGGCTACGGGAGAATTGAGGTTGTTGCGGCACTCATAAATTACACCACTTTGATAATGATCGGGGCATATTTGATCTACGAAGGTGGCATGCGATTCATAGATCCCCCGGAAATCAAGGGGTGGTGGGTAGTTTGGCTTGGCATTATCGCATTGGTAGTGGATGGTTTGACCGCGCTGCTTACTTACTCCATGCAAAAGGACAGCGTCAACATCCGTGCGCTGTTTCTACACAACTTGTCTGATGCGTTTGCGTCAATTGCAGTCGTTGTAGGCGGCGCCCTGATTCTCCTGTACGACATGCGTTGGGTTGATCCCGCGATCACAATTGGTATCGCAAGCTATATTCTCTACCTGGGTCTAACGGAAATCGGCGGAACCATCCGGACACTCATGCTGGGTAGTCCATTGGATATCGACACAGATTCTGTCATCGAGGCTTTATCAAACGTAGAAGGCGTTTTAGACCTTCACCACGTACATTTCTGGCAGATGGGTGAGCATGATGCCTCCCTCGACGCCCATGTGGTGGTCGAAATAAGTGCCTGGAATGAACTTGAAAAAGTCAAGGGTGGGATAAAACGAGCTTTGGAAAACGAGTTCGGCATCACTCATTCAACATTGGAGTTTGAACATCCTGATCACAGTCACAAAGATGCCCATACTTATGGCCATGGCTAGCAGGGCTGCTGAAAAGGGTACCGTGTGGCAGATATGCTGCGAATGGCCGACATTCCACTCGGTTACGAGCACGCCATGCGAGACGTAATTGAACGCCACCAGGTCTGGGCCTACCTCATCGCTGTTGTTTTCGGACTGTCTGTGGATTGGACATCGTCCCTCGGTGACAGTGTGCCGGATTACTTAATCTGGGGGTTGCTCGGAGTTCTGCTCTACGCCACATTTACTCAAACACCGTTGACCCACCTGTCTGATATGTTCCGGGACCGTCGGTTCATGGGTGCCTTGCTCACCGGAAATTTTCTGGTCATGCCGGCGATCACTGCCTTGCTGATATTGGCGCTGCCGGACAATGACGCGCTGAAGTTGGGAGTGCTTCTGGTATTGCTGATGCCCTGTACCGACTGGTTTGTCACCTTCACTCACCTAGGCAAGGGGGACAGCACCCGAGCCATTGCGGCAACACCGGTTCTGCTGATTGCTCAACTGGGTCTTCTTCCACTTTACCTCTGGCTTTTCATGGGTAATCAGTTCGACGTGAATCTTGAGCTTGGGCGGCACCTCCTGCCGGCCTTTGGCGGGCTGATTATTGTCCCGCTTATCCTGGCATTTCTGACTGAAAAATGGGCCGAAAACTCCAGAAAAGCCATCGGGTTCATTCGCTTCATGGGTCTGATGCCGGTCCCTCTGCTGACAGTCGTACTGTTCATCATCTCAATGACACAGGTCAGCCAGATCGACAGTACCGGCTCACTTATCTGGCCCTTGATGATTCTGTTTCCGGCCTATCTTCTAGCTGCGGCTCTGGTTGGAAAGGCTCTGCGCCGGGTCTTTCGATTACCGGTAGAAACCGGTCGCACCGTCATCTTCAGCCTAGGAACACGCAACTCCTTCGTGGTTTTACCTTTGGCACTGTCAATGCCAGAGGCCTGGGCTGTGGCCGTCGTGGTGATTGTCGTCCAGTCTTTGTTGGAACTGTTTGGAATGATGCTTTATCTGCGGTGGGTGCCTAGTCGGCTGCTACCGGACACCTGAATAATCTGAAACCCGTAAACTCATTTAAAATAGGAAGATCTCCCGTGCAAACCCGAACCCTGGTCATCAGTCTCCTTCTTTTTTGTCTGGTTGTCTTTGCTGGTGCTTTTGTTATTTACGATCGCTCCCAGGGCACTAATGAACCCGCCGTTGTTGAAAAAACGCCACTGGTGAGGGATTACTCTCCCGTTATTGGCCCTGAGGACGCGCCGGTAACCATTGTCGAGTTCTTCGACCCATCCTGCGAAGGTTGTCGCGCCATGCATCCCTATGTGAAACAGATTCAGGCTGCCTACCCGGACAACGTGCGTCTGGTACTGCGCTACGTATTGTTTCACAAAGGCTCGGAAGAGGCCGTCAGAATTCTGGAAACCGCCCGTGAACAGGGAATCTATGAACCGGTGCTTGACGCTGTTATGGAAGCACAGCCGAAATGGCACGATGATCCAAAGGTCACCGCAGCATGGGATGCGGCGGCGTCAGCCGGGCTTGACGTAGAAGCCGCCCGGGCCGGTATGAACTCACCCGAGATTGACGGCATTATTCAACAGGATGCTGCGGACGTTAAGGCGGTTGGAATTTCCGGAACCCCAACATTCTACGTTAACGGAGACATCTTGAGCCGCCTGGGGCCTCAGGAACTGTACGACCTGGTGACATCCAAGGTAGAGTCACTGGAATAACAACAAAACCGGCAACGCTATGTCACTGCTTGACTACCTTCTACCCTACGATTTCTCGCCGCTGACCGTGCTGAGCTACATGCTCGTGATGGGGTTCTATGGCGTCGGGCTAATTCGGATGCCGGATCAGGATCGGCCTGGCTCGCTACGGATTTTTGCGTTCACCCTGGGGGTGCTGATCTGTTATGCGGTGATGCAGACGCGCTTCGATTACTACGCGCAATACATGTTCTTCGTCCATCGGGGCCAGCATCTGATTCTTCATCACATCGGGCCTATCCTTATCGCCCTGTCCAACCCTTTACCGGTCATGCGGTTCTGGTTTGAAAAAATCCGCCCGGGCTGGAGGCGCGCGCTACGGCCTCTGGGTTGGGTTTATCAGGTTCTGCAACAGCCCTTTATCGCCCTTTTCCTATTTGTTGGGCTCATTTATTTCTGGCTGTGGCCATCGATCCATTTCGACGCCATGCTCAGCCGGGAGCTGTACTGGGTCATGAACTGGAGCATGTTGCTGGATGGTCTTCTCTTCTGGTGGTTGATCTTTGACCCAAGACCGCCGGCGATCACCTCATCGTTGGGGTATGGCAGACGCATGTTGGTTCTGGCTGCCGCGGGTGTGCTTCAGATGTTTCTTGGGGCGTGGATCGTGTTCTCACGTGACATGGTCTATGACGTTTACGAAGTCTGTGGCAGGGCCTGGCCGCTGGATCCAGAAGTCGACCAGCTTCTGGGCGGCATGCTGACCTATATTCCTCCGGCCATGATGAGCATTCTTGGCATTCTTCTGATGCTCCGGCGAGCCATGCATCAGGACGGAAAATATACCAACCAATCCAAACAACTTGAGGAAACAGCGTCATGAGAACTCGCTTCTGGCGACAGCGCACCAACATCATATCGGCGACCTTAACGCTGATAGCATCCCTATTGCTGACTGGTTGCTTTGGCAATGACGAGGAAGACTGGAACGGTAAAAACATCAGTGGCTTGATGCCTGAGCTGGAATTCGACCTGATCAATAGCCAGGGCAAGTCTGTATCTGGCGATGATTACAGTGGCCGCGTGAGAATGCTGTTTTTCGGGTTCACCTCGTGCCCCGATGTTTGCCCGACCGCCCTGCAAAAACTCAATCAGGTAACCAGTGGCCTGGACCCCGAGCTTCAGGATGAAGTACTCACTTTGTTCGTGAGTGTCGATCCGAAACGTGACACGCCCGAGCGCCTCGCAAAATACGTGGATTTCTTCGGTGACAATATTGTAGGGCTCACTGGAAAAGAACCCCAGCTTCGTGAACTGGCAAAACGATATAGGACAACCTTCGGTTATGACGAACCTGACGCTGATGGAAATTATGCGGTGTCACACAGCAGCGCGATTTATGTATTTGATCGCGAAGGTAACCCTCGCCTTTTAATGCGGCCCGATTTGAGCGGGGAAGAAATTCGGCATGACCTCGCTGCTCTTATTCAGGAGGATGCCTGAGTTAACGAAGCTTGCCATTGGAAAGTAATGCTTAGCTGCTGCGGAATACGGCAGCAGCCCGTGACTCAAGATTTGATTGTCGGATGCTTATGTTCATCTTTTGCCGGGCTTCACATATCCAGTTTTTTTGGCCTTTGGAAAGCTGGGGGCAGGTCAATCGGGGTAAACATCGGCTTAGCCCATTATCGCTAACTCTATACCGGAATTAGTTGGCACCTGAAAGTTGCTCCATCAACCATGATGAATCAAAGGCCAATGACGAGCTTGGAACCTTCGGGGGGGAGAAGGAAGGCCTGACTCGAATGTTCGCTTTTGTTTACTAACGAACCTCAGGCAAATCATTCCAGCACGTCGTATACGCCGGCGACAAATGCTCCCGACGCATCGCATAGGCAGCAGGCCCGGCCTCTCTGGCCATGTAGACCGTAGCCCTGGATCTCCGGTTAATGGTATCCATCACCGCCATCAAGCGTTCCGATCTGCCGTTGTCTGGTGCCTGCTCGGCAGCGGCTTGGAAAAGATCCTCTTGAACCCCCGCTACTTCCACCAACTCTCCCAGCATGACGCCGGCCTTGGCATAATCAAACCCTTCCCGATACATTGGTCGAAGCAGGTTCTGGGCCTGCTGCACAAGAACCCGGGAATCTTGGCTGGGCTGGATGAGCTTCACACTGGCACTGCGTGAATACTGTGGTGCAGTGGCTTTGAACGGGTTGGTTCGGATGAACACCATTAGCTCCCCGGCATACTGCTGGCCTCCCCGTAGTTTTTCGGTGGCGCGGGTCGCAAAGTGCGCAACGGCTTCCTCCAGGTCGCTCAGTTTCTGAAGGGGCCGACCAAACGATCGGGAACACATGATTTGCTTCTTTGGGGCCGGCACATCCTCCCACGGCACACAGGGCACACCATTGAGCTCCCGGGCGGTGCGTTCCAAGACGACAGAGAACTGTTTTCTGAGCGTCGCCAGATGGGTATCCGCTAACTGTAACGCCGTAACAATGCCCATGGCCTGAAGCCTGGCACTGAGTTTTCGCCCGACACCCCAAACCTCCTCAACCGGCACCCGAGCCATCAGTCGCCGTTGCCGGGCGGGGTCTGTGAGGTCTACCACGCCCCCCGTCGCCGGATACTTCTTCGCGGCAAAGTTAGCTAGCTTGGCCAGTGTTCGCGTAGGGGCAATGCCCACACAGACGGGCAAGCCGACGTTCTGATACACGGTATTCCTGACTTCTCGGCCAAAGTCCTCGAAGGACACCACCCGGTCAATGCCGGTGAGGTCCAGAAAGGCTTCGTCAATCGAGTACACGTCCACCCGTGGGGCCAGGGCTTCGAGTGTGGTCATAACCCGTCGACTCATGTCGCCATAGAGGGTGTAGTTGGAGGAGAACACCTGGATGCCGTACCGGTTAATTTCCGTTTTGATGTGATGGACCGGCACGCCCATCTTGATCCCCAGCGCCTTGGCTTCTTTTGAGCGGGCGACCACGCAGCCGTCGTTGTTGGAAAGTACCACAACCGGCGTATTGCGCAGATCCGGACGGAAGAGTTTCTCGCAGGAGGAGTAGAAATTATTGCAGTCCACCAGAGCAAATACGGCCTGACACCGGCCAACCGATGCCATCGCTACCGTCCCCGCTTCATTGACCGGATGACGTTGGTCACCACCCCAAACACTTCCATCACCATGTCACCCTCAACCGTAATGGGCTGGTAGGCGGAATTGCGCGGAAGGAGGCGTACGGGTGGTGGAGTCAGGTGCAATTGCTTCACCGTCATCTCGCTTTCGAGGCTGGCGATGATTGTGTCGCCGTGCCCGGCCCTCAGCGACCGGTCTACCACCAGGACATCGCCGGGATAGATGCCAGCCTCAGTCATGGACTCACCCTGAACCCTAACGAAGAAAGTGGCAGCAGGGTGCTTAATACAGAGCTCGTTCAAATCAATGGTTTTCTCAACGTAGTCTTCCGCCGGCGATGGGAAGCCAGCCGAGACCCGCTCCAGAAACATCGGGATGTTCAGGCGTGAGACGGATTCGTAGTCACCAAGCAGAATGCAGGACATGCTTTACACCGGATACTGGTTGAATATACAGTATTTTGGCGAGACAATATCAGCGGGTCAACCCATCATTGGGCACAATGCCCTATACTCGGAATAGTGCAGCTGCCAGGAAGGCGGGAGGAGTCTGTATGAAAAGCGTAATACTGATGTTTATTGGCGGCTTGGTGGGCGGCCTGATCGGGCCAGTGACAGCGCTGGTGGGTGTGGCAGCCGGTTATGTGATTGGTCGCACCCTGACGCATCCAAGTGCATCCAAGCCTAATGAAAACCAGTCTCCTTGCGTTTAGATTCATCATGCCGGAGCTTTAACCCTCCACATGTTCCTGAATCAGTTTCAACGCTTCCTCCATATGTTCAAACCGGTGGCTGCCGTCCTCACACAGCATCGAATAAAAAGGGGTGTGGCCGCAACGTGCTCACACCCCTCACTGTCGTTTTCATCCGCCTCATCCATGAGCTTCTATCGATGGCCGCCAATACACGTTATTTCCAAGCCGCCCAAAACCGATTGGCTGGTGCTTTCGATAGGCCTTCCGCTGATTATCAGCCATGGCACTCTGGGCATCGGCGTCCCGAACATAACGGGCAAGCGTCATCGCAGGGCTGACACCGTAGCGAGCGCCGGGCGAGGCACAGGTCCAAATGTGCCGGAGTGCAAGAGCCGCATCAGGGTCTACCTTGTCAAGATAAGCCAGGCCGTAGGCGCAGGCCTCCAAAGTCATGTCGGCGTGGTCGCACAACCTTGCGGTTGCTGTCGGCTTACCCCACGTATCATAGGTGTAGGTCTTGCCAATATCGTGCAACAAACCAGCGACGAAACCGAGCTCCTGAAGCTCTCGTGGCATGTCTGGTTCATTGGTCTTCGTCATGACCACTACGTTCTTCGCCACGTCCAAGGAGTGAGCCAGCAGCCCGCCAGGCTCGTTATGATGGTAATTCCTGCTCGCCGGAGCTTTCAGAAAGACTTCCAGCCTGTCACGGCGCTCCAATACTCGCTTAATGAACATCTGTAACGGAGCTGACTGCAAAGACCGAACCGCAGCCACCAGCTGATCCAGTGCCTCCGGTCTCGGACAGAACGTCCGTGGCAAAGTCTGCAATGCAGGCAAGCTGGCAACGTCTGCCTGCAACGGGCGGCGGATATCGGTCAGCAGGATCTCACTTTCCTCCGCACCCACACACACCTGCCCTTTGACCACGACCAGATCCATGTGGCCCAAGTGCTCTGGAATCAATATAGAACCAATTACCGCCAGCACCACGATGTCGCTGGCACAGCTGCTCAAACGAAGTTTCAGATACGGAATGCCTTCATCATCAAAACAGGCAACACGCCCCGTCAGTCGGTAGGTGCCTTTAAAAGTTTCCTGCATCAACGGGCGTAGATCATTCAGTTTCATCACCTACCTCCTTATCGTTTTCGATGACCCGACTCTGAATCAGGCGCTCAAAGGCGCTGCCATCCATGCGAGTCAGGTTCGGGATATAGCGGGAATACACTTTGAACAGCATTTCGGTGGAGGAATGGCCGAGAGTTCTGGCAACCCATTCCGGATTCTCCCCGGAGGCGAGGAGCAACGTCGCCGCCGTGTGCCGCGTCTGGTAGGGACGACGCTTCTTTAACTTGAGATGCTCCAGCAGCGGGTACCAGACACGCTTGGTCACATTGTTATGGTCCAGTGGCTCTCCCAGCCGGTTACAGAACACGAACTTGCTGAGTTTGCCAGTAGCCTCGTACTGGGCCTTCAGCGCATCGTACACCGGGCCAAACATGGGAATTTCCCGCTGAGAGCCATCCGTTTTGGTGTACTCGGTCTGGCCATGGATGAGGGTTTCTCGTACCAGGATTTCCCGTTTTTCGAAATCCACATGCTCCCACTTGAGGCCGTCAACTTCCCCTGTGCGCATGCCGGTGTAGAAACGCACCAGGTAGTAGTTGCGGTAATCTTCCCTGACCGTTTCGAGGATCTTTTCTACCTCGTTCAGGGAGAAGGGCTCGATGTGTACCTTCTGCTGCTTGAGCGGTTTGATGTTCAGGTAGGGATTGGTGAAGTCAAACCGTTCAGCCGCCTCCGTCAGAATCATCCGCAGAATGGTCATGTGGCTGTTGATGGTTTTGGGCGCCATCAACCCACTCGGCCCCCTTCCCTTCCGCCGAGCCATCTTGTTACGTGCAGCCAAAATGTCTGGCTTGGAAATCTCGCCTACCCGTTTATTTTTGAAGGCTGGCTTCAGAGAGCTAGCCAGAATGGATTCCACATTACGAGTGTGGGAGTTCCGCCACTGGATTTTGGATTCGAGGAACCACTGGTCAGCGAAGTCTGCGAACAGAGGAGTATCAGACGCCCTGCCATTTTCTGAGGTATTAGTTGCCCCAGAATTTGCTTGGCTGGCCTGGATCTTCTTGAGATTACGACTATCAGGAAAATACTCCGCATAGTTGAAGTCACCCAAGAGAATCATGGCCTCAACTTTCTGCAAAAGTGCGTTTACACGCTTTCGGTTTTGAGGCGTGTCCATCAAGGCCGTTTGCTCCCGACAACGGTGACCTGCGTACATAAAGTCCAAATACAGCTTTCCGGTTTCTTTCCTTGTCCTGACCTTACCCATGACAAACCACCCCGCTCGCCATGGGAATAGCCAAATGCTCATGCTCCCTGGCACCGTCTAACATTTCCTTTTCGACCTCCTCCCAAAGAAAAAGAATCTTGCGGCGGCCGAACGGCTTGATGTAGTGCTTGCCCTCAAGGAGAACCGTGTCTTTCAGACACTGGCGAATGGTCCGGCAGTCATATTTGATTCGACCAGCCAGCTCTTCAGTGGTCAGATAGGTGTAAGAGTTTTCCATCGAAATATTCCTTCCGCTGCGATATTCTAAATCAACAAAAGACATTCCCTATATCAGAATGTCATCCCGAATGACATTTTAGACAACAAAAGGACATTTGCAAGAGCTTTTTGCCATTCTGGATGACATTTTTTCATTAAGGATAATTTAGAGATGATTCGATGCCACCTGGCCCGCATCATGGGCGAGCACAAAATGAAAATCGTAGATGTGGCGCGAGAGACCGGCCTGAACCGCAACACGGTGACTCTGCTGTATAAAGAGACCGCTCAACGGATCGATCTTGATGCGCTCGACAGACTCTGCAAATTATTCAAATGCGAGGTCAGCGATCTGCTGGAGTTTCAGGAAGACCAGTGAGCAACAATTAAAGGCAACTGGGGTAATGCAGAGAAGAGGTTGCCAAATGAGGGTTGACCAGGCTATACGCAGCGAGGTTACCCAACCTGTGACAGCAAAAGACTTACGGTCAATCTCACCGAACCATCCAAATGGGGCGTCACAAAGATTGGCACAGATATGTCACATATTCGTCACAGGGAAGTTTGGCGGCCCCAAACGCAAAAAAGGCAGATCAGTAACTAACTGATCTGCCTTTCTTTTTTATGGTAGCGGGGGCAGGATTCGAACCTACGACCTTCGGGTTATGAGCCCGACGAGCTACCAGACTGCTCCACCCCGCATCAAACTGTTTGTTAACTGGGTTGCCCCTGTCAACGTGGCGCGTATACTACCGCCGACCCCGCACCCTGTCAATCGATATTTTCAAACAAATCGGCAGGATAGTTCAACTCCTGAACAGGCGCGGACGAACCTCCATAAACCCCGACGGCATCCAGCGCCATCTTTACCGGCCGAAAGGATCGGCGATGCTCCGGGGTCACCCCAAGGCGATTGAGCGCCTCGAGATGCACAGGCGTGGGGTACCCTTTGTGCTGGGCGAGCCCAAAACCCGGAAACCGGACATCCAACGCCTCCATCTCGCGATCTCGCGTCACCTTTGCCAGGATAGAGGCAGCACTGATCGCCTCAACCCGACCATCACCTTTGATCACGGGCTCGGATGGCCACTGCCACTTCGGGCAACGGTTCCCGTCCACAAGGACGTACTCCGGGGCTATCGAGAGCCCTTCAACGGCACGCTTCATGGCCAGCATTGTCGCCTGATAGATATTCAGCTCGTCGATTTCACTGGCCTCGCATCGGCCCAGGCTCCAGGCAGCCGCGTTTTCCAGAATATCATCATATAATCGCAGGCGTTTCTTTTCGGTAAGCTTTTTGGAATCCGCCAGCCCGGGGATAGGCCGCGCTGGATCAAGAATCACAGCGGCCGTTACAACCGCTCCGATGAGCGGGCCGCGCCCCACTTCATCCACACCGGCCAGCAGCGAGCCGCGATAGGAACTTTCAAAAGGAGGAAATGCCTTGGCCGCCATCAGCTTCGGGACTCCAGCAGCTCAGACACCGCTGCCGCCGCACGTTCGTCGGCGCCCTGGCGCAGCGCCTGGTGCAACTCCAGAAACGCCTGATGCAGCCTGTCGCGCTCCTGTTCGTTTTCCAGCCTTTCCAGAACCGCCGCCCCCAACTTCTCCGGCGTTGCGTCGTCCTGTAACAATTCGGGCACCAGTTGCTCCTGGGCCAGCAAATTAGGAAGCGCCACCCAGGGAACCTTGACCAATCTGGACAGTATCTTGTAACTGAAATCGCTGAGCCGGTAACCTACCACCATCGGTTTTTTCAGTAACATCGCCTCCAGTGTCGCGGTACCCGACGCCAGCAGCACCACATCGCTAGCAGCCATCACCTCCCTCGACCGACCACGAACCAGCGTGACCGGCAAGCTCACCTCCAGGGATTCAACCAGCTCACGCACCTGCCGCTCACGATCCCGATTGACGCAGGGAATAACCAGCTGCAGATCCGGGCGACGTGCCTGGAGCCAACGGGACGCTTCGAGAAACAGAGTGCCGAGGCGCTCAACCTCACCACCCCGACTACCCGGCAACACCGCCAGCACAGGTTTATCCACCTCAAGACCGAGGCTCTCACGCGCAGCCAGAGTATCCGGTTCCAGCGCTATCCTGTCAGCCAGGGGGTGCCCCACAAACGACACGGGCACATGATGCTCCTCATAAAACCGGGCCTCAAAGGGGAACAACGTCAGCATAAGGTCCACAGACTTGGCAATCTTGAAGATACGCTTCTGGCGCCAGGCCCAAACCGAAGGACTTACGTAGTGTACCGAGGGGATGCCTGCTTCCCGGCACCGACGTTCGATGGCCAACGTAAAATCCGGTGAATCGATTCCAATCACAACATCCGGAGGGGTAGTAAACAGATAATCCAGCAAGCGCGCACGGATACTGAACAGCTCACGGATCCGGCCAAGCACTTCCACCAGCCCCATCACGGAAAGCCGTTCCATTGGCACCAGCGAATGAAATCCTTCAGCAATCATTTCATCACCGCCGATTCCGACAAAACGAGCCTTCGGGTAACGCTTTCTTAGCGCACGAATCAGTCCGGCACCGAGAATATCTCCCGATGCCTCGCCGGCAATGATGGCGATGGTTCGCCCTGAGAATGTGGCCGAATTGGCCTTTAGCTGTGTCACCAGCGGCCTCCGGCTGGCTTAACGGATGATGCCGCGATCCGCTCCCTTGAGCGAGTCAATCAGCGGGAGAACCTCAGGGACATCGGCAAAGTTGCGCTCAAGCTCTTCGATGGCCTGCTCGGTCGTCAGACCCTGGCGGTAGACCACCTTGTAGGCTCTGCGGAGACTCAGGAGCGTATCCTTGGCAAAACCACGACGCTTCAGCCCTTCCACATTCATTCCATGAGGTTGGGCAGACTGGCCGCTGGCCATGACATAGGCGGGAATATCCTTGAGCACGATACTGCCCCCGGCAGCCATGCTGTGGGGCCCGATATGGCAGAACTGATGCACCATGGTACCGCCGCCCAGAATGGCATGATCTCCTACCGATACATGCCCTGCCAGCGTGGCACAGTTGGCCAGAATGGTATGGTCGCCGACAATACAGTCGTGGGCCACGTGCACATAAGCCATCAGCAAATTACCATTACCGATCCTGGTCTCACCCCGGTCCTGAATGGTGCCACGATGAATAGTGCAATTCTCGCGGATAACATTGTCATCACCAATGACCAGCGTGGTCGGCTCACCAGCGTATTTCTTGTCCTGGCATTCTTCGCCGATGCTGGAGAACTGGAAGATTCGGTTGTTGCGGCCAATCACCGTCGGCCCCTTGATGACCACGTGAGAGAGAATCTCGGTACCTTCACCAATCTCCACCCCCGGACCAATATAGCTCCAGGGGCCAACCGTCACGTTATCCGCCAGTTTGGCTGACGGGTCCACAATCGCTTGAGGATGGACACCCGACCAGTCATTTGTCGCCATCAAACTTCTCTCTCAGCGGTAAGTATTTCTGCCACGCACACTACCTCGCCATCTACGAGGGCACGGCAATCAAACTTCCAGATACCGCGCTTGCCAGAGATAAACTCAGACTCCATATCCAAGCGATCACCCGGCAAAACGGGGCGCTTGAAACGCGCTTTACTGGATCCAGCCAGATATTGTACCACGCCGTCCGACGGTTTCCGTTCCACAGTCACAAAACCAAGAATCCCCGACAGTTGCGCCATGGCTTCAATAATCAGGACACCCGGCATAATCGGATTGTCCGGAAAGTGACCGGTAAAAAAGGGCTCATTGAACGATACATTCTTGTACCCCTTGATCGACTTCCCTTTTTCGACCTCAGTCACCCGATCCACCAGCAAAAAGGGGTAACGGTGCGGCAGGTACTCCAGAATTTCATCGATGTGCATCATCTTGATCGGCCTCAGCCCTCTAATTTCTTTTCCAGTTCTTTGATCCGTCGCGCCAGAGCATCCAGTTGACGAAAACGGACGGCATTTTTCCGCCATTGGCGATTGGTATCCGCACTGGTGCCGGAGGAGTAGACCCCCGATTCACGAATATCACCGGTTACCAGGGTCATGCCGGTGAGGTGAACCTGGTCGGCTATTTCAAGGTGACCAGCCACGCCAGAGGCGCCACCAAACACGCAATGATTGCCAATCCGGGTGCTACCTGCAATTCCGACTTTGGCCGCCATTGCGCTGTGATCACCAATCTGTACGTTGTGGGCAATCTGAATCAGGTTGTCCAGCTTTACGCCGTTGCCTATTGTGGTGTCGTCCAGGGCGCCACGGTCTATGGTGGTATTGGCGCCAACCTCCACGTCATCGCCCAGCACCACGGCACCAAGCTGCGCGATGCGGTGCCAGACGCCTTTTTCGTTGGCAAAGCCGAAGCCGTCGGAACCAACCACCGCACCACTGAGAATGTGACAGCGCTTACCGACTACCACATCATGTGCAAGCGTGACCCGGGGTCGAAGGATACTGTCGTCCCCGATACTCGCTCTCGCACCGACAAAACCACCAGCGCCGACAGCCACCCGCTCCCCAATACAAACCCCGGCCTCAATCACAACGTGCGGGCCTATGGATGCAGATTCAGGAATACTGGCAGACTCATCAACCACGGCAGTTGGATGAATGCCCGGGGAAGCCTTGGGAGCCGGATCAAACCAATGACTGAGGTGAGCATAGCCCAGGTAGGGATTGTCCAGTAACAGGACATTGGTCGGAACTTCATCCGCCGCAGCCGCAGACACAATCACCGCTGACGCCCGGGTATCTTTCAGGTATTTGGCGTAGGAGGGATTTGCCAGAAAACTGATCTGGCCCGGGACGGCTGCCTGCAAGGTGGCAAGCCCGGTAATAAGGATATCGGGGTCTCCCCGGAGGCTCGCTCCCAATGCCTCGGCAATCTCCTGCAGCCGATAGGACTTCTGTGTCATCGTTTTCTCCAAACACAGGGGCCGGGGAGCCCCTTTCTACATCACTGGTTCAGTTTTTCGAGCAGCTGTGTGGTGAGGTTCATCTCCGGCTTGACGTAAACCACCGCTTCGCTGGGCAGAATCAGATCAAGGTCATTTTCCTCCAGAAGCTCCTTCACAGCCGCGTCTACCTCTGGCCGTGCGCCTTCCAGAAACTGCTGCTTGCGCTGGTTAACGGTTGCGTCGAGACGCTGTTTCAGGAAATTGAATTCCTTTACCTTTTCCTGAAACTCGGCGGCCAGCTGATTACGCTCGCTCTCGTTCATCATGGCGCCGTCCTTCTCCAGCCGATCCTTCAACTTGCGAGCGGCTTCCTGAGCTTCACGCACCTGGGCTTCGTCGCCGGCAAAATCCTGCTGCAGCTTTTCGCTGAATGCCTGGGCATCATTGGAGGAAAACAGAGCCTGGCGCAGATCTACCACACCAATACGGGTCTCCGCCGCTACCTGGGCCGATAAGGCCATGAGAGCGACTGCAAGGATAGTCATCAAACGGGTCATCAATCTTCTCCTTTGTTTCATTCTTTCTTTTTTTATAGCCCGGTCAGAACGTCTGCCCCAGTGAGAACTGGAAGACCTGGGTGTCGTCACCGGATTTATCGTTCAGCGGCTTGGCCAGACTGAAAGCCAGCGGGCCTACCGCAGTGATCCACTGGAAACTGACACCAGCCGAAGTCCGCACCTCGCCTAACTCGGGATCAAAACCTCTCTCGGTATCAAACACCTGTCCGGCATCGACAAAGAAAGACGTGCGCATTGAGCGAGAGTCTCCCGCAAAGGGCGTCGGGAAGATCAGCTCCAACCCACCTTCTGTCAGAACGTTACCACCGAACGGATCGGGATCCGAGAAATCGCCTGCCGCACGCTCCGCCTTGTTACCCAGAGAGTTTGCTTCATATCCCCTTACAGAGCCATAGCCCCCGGAATAGAAATGCTCGAAGAACGGCATCTGACTGCGGTCACCGTAGCCGTCTCCATAGCCAATCTCCGATCGCGCTCTGAAGACCCAGTTGGCGGAATCTGTCAGCGGGAAATAGAAATCCGTCCTGTGGGTCGCTTTATAGAAGGTCAGGTCACTGCCTGGCACAGCGACATCCAGTGACAGGGAATGACTGTAGCCGTTGGTTGGCAGTACCCCGCGGTTGAGTGTGCTGCGTCGCCAACTGCCAAAGAGGAAGTAGTTGGTAAACGAATCACCTTCATCAACGATGAAGTCTCTTACTTCCTGGGCAGAGAATACTCCGGGCTTGATCTTCGACTGAGTAACGCCAGCACCGAAATTCAAACGAGTGATGGAGTCTGTCGGGTACCCGAACGTTAACCGGCCCCCGTACTCATCCAGCAGGTAGGAGGAAATATCCTCTTCCTCGTAATCGGTTTCACGGGCAAATAAACTGAAGCCCCGGCTTACCCCATCCACCGTGTAGTATGGATCCAGGTAGGAAACGTTGGCGCTCTTTACCGAATCACTGAAGTTCACACCAAACGAGACACGCTTGCCGGTACCGAAGAAATTATTCTCGGACACAGACGCGCCCAGAATCACGCCCGAGTTTTGCGAGAAACCCACCGATGCGGACAAGCTGCCCGTTGGTTGTTCCTGCACGCTGTAGTTCACATCGACCAGGTCATCGGTGCCGGGTACCGGGACCGTTTCAACATCCACAGTCTGGAAGAAACCCAGGCGCTCAAGACGGGTCTTGGAGAACTCAATGCGGTCGGACGAGGCTACCCCGCCCTCCATCTGGGTCATCTCCTGGCGCAGCACCTCGTCCTTAGTGGACACGTTGCCGTCGAAGTTCACCCGGCGTACATAGGCCCGCTTGCCGGGCTCCACGAAGAAGGTAACCGCAGCTGTATTGTCTTCACCCGGCTCCGGCACCGCGTTGACGTTGGCGAACGCATAGCCTTCGCGACCGAGCCGGAACGAAAGCGCTTCGGAGATCGCCGTCATTTGTGCACGGGAGAATACATCCCCTTCTTTTACCGGAATGAACTTGCGGAGCTCTTCCTCACCGACTATCAGTTCACCCCGCAAGCGAATGTCCGAGATGGTGTATTGGGGGCCTTCATTAACGGAAATGGCAATAAAGACTTCCTGCTTGTCCGGCGAGATGGACACCTGACTGGATTCAACGTTGAAATCCAGATAGCCGCGATCTAGATAAAACGAGCGCAGGGACTCCAGGTCCCCGCTCAGGCGCTCACGGGCGTATTTGTCTTTGTTGGTCAGTGAGTTCCACCAGCTACTGGTGCGCAACTCGAACAGACCAATGAGTTCTTCATCGCTCAAATCTTCGTTTCCAACGATATTGATGTGCTGAATGGCGGCGACAGAACCCTCATTAATATCCAGGCGAATGGCAACACGGTTCCTGGGCAACTCTTCCGCTGTGGCTTTTACCCTTGCGTTGTAGCGACCCTGAGCGATGTAGGAGCGAAGGATCTCCAGTTCCAGTTTCTCCAGGGTAGCACGCCGAAATACCTGACCTTCCTCCAGGCCCGCACCGGCCAGGGCATCCATCAGCATCTCGGTTTCGATATTCTTGTTACCCTCGATCTCAATGGAGGAAATCGACGGGCGTTCACGCACCGACAGAATCAGCACACCCTCATCACGACTGGCCTGAATATCCGTAAACAATCCGGTCCGGAACAGATCCTTGATGGCGTCGGCCAACCGGGTCTCGTCCATACGCTCGCCGATGTTCACCGGAAAAGCCGAAAACACAGAACCCGCTGAAACCCGCTGAAGGCCCTCTACCTCGATATCCGCAACCGTGAATTCATCCGCCAGCGCTGGCTTTATACCGGTTGCGGTAATTGCTAGGCCAACGGCTACAGCTAGAAGGGAACGTCTCATTCAGTTATTTCGCCTGGTTAATGTGCGGTAAGGAGCCCGCAATTCTCACAACCGCATCAGGTCGTTGTAAAGAGCAAACACCATTAAAGTCAGTATCAAAGCCATACCGATTCGTAATCCAAAGGCCTGGGCCTGCTCGGAAAGTGGCTTCCGGCGAATGGCTTCGATGGTGTAGTACACAATGTGCCCACCATCCAGAACCGGAACGGGGAGCAGGTTAAGCACGCCAAGACTGACACTCAGATATGCCAGAAAGCGCACAAAGTCTTCGAACCCCGAGCTGACACTCGCCTCGGCAACCCGGGCAATGGTAATCGGTCCACTGAGATTGGTCGGAGACAGCAGCCCGGTGACCATTTTTTTAATCGCCACCAGGGTCAGGCGTGTGTCGGCCCAGGTTTCATTCACAGCATTCGGTATCGCCGCCAAAGGCCCGTAGCGGACCTCCCGCAACAGTTCGTCAGGCCAGTTCACTGCGCTTACGCCGGCACCTACGAAACCAACGACCTGACCATCCTCAAGCGTTCTCGAAGCAGGTGTTACCGGAACATTCAATTCATCGCCAGAGCGCTCGATGGTCAGTTCCAGAGTCTGTTCCGGGGCGTTCCGAATATGCTCCACCAGAGCGAACCAGTCCGGTACCGGCTCGCCATCAACAGCCAATATGCGGTCACCGCCTTTCAGCCCGGCCGCATTTGCCCGGCCATCGGCAGTCACCTCACCCAGCACCGCGGGGACATCCGGACGCCAGGGGGATATCCCGAATTCCGCCAGCGGGTTCGGAGTATCATCACTCAGACGCCAACCGTCCAATGGACCCGCTACAATGCCCCTGGAACCATCCCGGGAAATCTCCAGCGAAACCTGACCGTGCTCTCCCGCCCTTTCGAGCAGCCGCATGTTCACGTCTCGCCAGGAGGTCACCCTATGGCCGTCAACGGCATGGATTTCCATCCCGCTTTCCAGCCCTGCCCGTTCGGCAACGCTGCCCTGAGCCACCTCGCCAACCACTGGAGCGACGGTGGTAACGCCAACAACACTCAACACCCAGTAAGCGAGAATCGCGAACAGAAAATTGGCAATAGGCCCGGCAGCCGCAATGGCGATGCGCTGGGACGGAGGTTTCGAGGTAAACGCCTGCTCACGCAGCTCTTCCGGTACCGGCCCTTCCCGCTCATCCAGCATTTTCACGTACCCCCCCAGGGGGATGGCCGCTACCGCATATTCGGTTCCGTGACGGTCATACCACGAAAACAGAGGCTTGCCGAACCCCACGGAAAAACGAAGCACCTTCACACCGAATCGGCGTGCCACCCAGAAATGGCCGTATTCGTGCAGCGTTACCAGGATTCCGAGGGTAAGCGCCAGTGCCAGTACGGTTTGAATGATCTGCATAGACGTTCCGGTTTATGGCTGAATGAGCGGCCTGTCAGGCCCAGGGACGTCAGACAGCCAGCAGGCTGATCTGTTCCCTGGCCCGGCGGCGAGCCTCGGCATCTTTCGCGAAAATAGTGTCAAAGCTGTCCGCCGGCACAACGTCTGTGGCCGTCAGGGTTCGCTCTATAATAACGGGGATATCGGCAAAGCACAGCCGGCCTTCCAGAAACGCCGCCACTGCAACCTCGTTCGCGGCATTGAGTACCGCAGGCGCTGTACCGCCTGCAGCAAAGGCTTCGGCCGCAAGGCGCAAACAGGGGAAACGCTGCAAATCCGGGCGTTCAAAGTGAAAACGGCCAATGGCGAATAAATCCAGGGGCGCGACACCAGCCTCAATACGCTCAGGCCAGGCCAGACCATTGGCAATGGGGGTGCGCATATCCGGGCTTCCCAACTGGGCAAGCACCGAGCCGTCGGCATATTCAACCATGGAGTGAATGATGCTTTCGGGGTGGACATGAACCTGCACGTTTGCCGGCGAGGTATTGAACAGCCAGCAGGCTTCAATCAACTCCAGGCCTTTGTTCATCAGGGTTGCAGAGTCCACAGAAATCTTCTGACCCATTGACCAGTTAGGGTGGGCGCAGGCCTGGGCCGGCGTCACCGCCCGTAAGTCCTCAGCCGCATACTCCCGGAAAGGTCCACCGGAGGCGGTCAGAAGGATACGGGTAATACCCGCGCCGCAAGGGTCTCGCACCTTGTCTGCCGGCATACACTGAAAAATGGCATTATGTTCAGAATCAATAGGCAGCAGCTCGGCCCCGTGGCGCTCAACCGCATCCATAAACAGTTTGCCGGACATCACCAACGCTTCTTTGTTGGCGAGAAGAACGCGTTTGCCGGCCCGGACTGCGGCCAGCGTTGGCGCCAGGCCGGCAGCGCCGACAATGGCAGCCATCACGGTGTCCGACTCCGCCGAAGCCGCCACCTCACAGAGCCCCGCTTCTCCCGCCAGCACGCGGGTCTCGGGCATATCCGCCAACAGCGCCTTCAGGCGTTCAGCAGCTTCTGCATCGGCCATCACCGCAACGGCCGGTCGAAATTCACGGCACAGGGTTGCCAATTCATCCGCCCGGGTTCCTGCGGTCAGGGCATACACTGAAAAACGGTCTGGATGCCTGCGAATAACATCCAGGGTACTCAAGCCAATGGAGCCCGTTGCGCCGAGAACCGTAATCGAGCGTTTCGTCATGCCACGACCTGGCCGGCGGTCAACCAGCCCAACAGAGTAATCATCAGGGCAAATACCGGAATGGCCGCGGTGAGGCTGTCGATACGATCCATAATGCCGCCATGCCCGGGCAGCAGCTGACTGCTGTCCTTGATGCCTCGAAAGCGCTTCAGCATGCTTTCAAGTAAATCGCCAAGAACCGAGACAAAACCGGTCACCAGACTTGCCACCACCAGCAGCATGGCTTCCGCGACACCTGCGTTGGCCAGGAGGCTGGCCACAATGGCGAGTAAGGCCACTGCAGCCAATCCTCCCCATACGCCAGCCCAGGATTTGCCGGGACTGACGCGAGGCGCCAGCTTGGCTTTACCAAAGGCGCGGCCGGCAAAATAGGCGCCGATATCCGCCACCCACACCACCAGAAAAATATACAGAATAACCACCAGGTTATTGGCCACGTCGCCAAACTGGAAGCCACCATTGCGAAGGTGATTCAGGCCCACCCACGCCGGCACCAGTACCATGAAGCCCATCAGTGCCCTGACCGGGATAGCGCCCCAGCGCTCGGAGCCGGCCGGGTACCGCCTGACCAGCCAGAAACAGACCAACCACCAGGCAATCGCCAGCCAAAGCACCAACAGTGCTGGTACGTCACGCAAGGCATAGAGAAGTGCCGCCATAACCAGTGCGTACCCGACACGCCCAGGCTGGTTTTCGATACCAGACATATTGGCCCATTCCCAGGCGCCCAACGTGATGATAACGCCGGTAAAAAGAGCGAAGCCCAGGGGCGGAAGGAAGAAAATGCCACCGATCGCAATCGGTGCCAGGATGAGTGCGGTAATGATTCGGGTTTTAAGCACGGTATTGGTCGCTTGGTCGTTATTGTTGTGCAGCGCGATTAGCAATCTGGTCGTCGGTCTGACCGAAACGGCGCTGACGATGGGCATAGGCATCAAGCGCCTTGAGCATTTGCTCGCCCTTGAAATCCGGCCAGAAAACGTCGGAAAAGTAGAATTCTGTGTAGGCCAGGTGCCACAACAGGAAATTGCTGATGCGTTGTTCACCCGCCGTCCGGATAAGAAGATCCGGCATGGGCAGATCACCGATGCTCAGGTGTTCCTGGATCAGGTCATCGGTGATATCAGATGGTTCCAACTGACCCATCCGCACCTGCTCCGCTACCTTGCGGGTCGCCTGGGTGATATCCCAGTGGCCACCGTAATTGGCCGCAATCACCAGCGTCATTCGGGTATTGTCACGGGTCAGCGCCTCGGCTTTCTCCATGTGCTCCTGGAGCGCCGGGTTGAAGGCTGAGCGGTCGCCGATAATCCGCAGCCGAATGTTGTTGCGGTGCAGTTTTCGGACTTCCCGCTCCAGCGCGATCAGGAACAGACGCATCAGCGCCGATACTTCATCCTTGGGCCGGCGCCAGTTCTCGCTGGAAAAGGCAAACAGGGTCAACACTTCCACGCCCTCTCGGGCACAGGTTTCCACCACCGCCTTGACCGCATCCACCCCGGCCTTGTGGCCCGCCACTCCCCTCAGCCGGTGCGCTTTCGCCCAGCGGTTATTGCCATCCATGATAATGGCGACATGCCGGGGGCAGTTATCTGCTGCCACCGGAATTTCTGCGGTAACTTTTGCCGTCATGAAATCCTCTGTGCGGCGGGACGACCCCGCCGCTGATCCTGCTCCTGAACGAACCCTGGGGATTAAACCGCCATCAGGTCCTCTTCCTTCGACTTCAACATCTTCTCGACTTCCGCGATGTATTTGTCGGTGAGCTTCTGAATTTCATCTTCGCCACGGTGCTGATCGTCTTCGCTGATTTCCTTTTCCTTAACCAGCTCTTTGATCATGTGGTTGGCATCGCGACGAGCGTTACGAATAGACACCCGACCATGCTCCGCATCCGCCTTTGCCTGCTTGACCATTTCTTTACGGGTCTCTTCGGTCAGCATCGGCATGGGCACGCGGATGATGTCGCCACTGGTGGCCGGATTCAGGCCAAGGTCAGACGTCATGATCGCCTTTTCAATCGTGGGCACCAGATTCTTTTCCCAGGGCGCAACGGTCAACGTCCGGTTATCTTCCACGTTCACGCTGGCCACCTGCTTCAGCGGTGTTTCCTGACCGTAGTAGTTCACCATTACGCTGTCCAGGATCGCCGGATGGGCACGTCCGGTACGGATTTTATTGAAAGCCGAGTGCAGAGCTTCCAGGCTCTTTTTCATTTTCTTTTCGGCTTCAGCTTTGATGTCGTTAATCACGTCAGCTTCCTCAATTCGTTCGTCTGGTTCCATGCAGGAAGCCGGCACTTCAGGCGCCGGCAGCCTTATTCATTCAATCAGTGTGCCTTCCCGTTCCCCGGTCACAATGCGCGTCAGCACACCGGGGCGGTTCATGTCGAAGACCCGCAGCGGCATGCCGTGATCCCGCGCCAGGCAGATGGCCGTGAGATCCATCACGCCCAGCTTCTTGTCCAGAACCTCATCATAGGTCAGGTGGTCGTATTTTACTGCGGTAGGATCAAGATGGGGATCGGCCGAGTAAACGCCATCCACCTTGGTTGCCTTCAGAACAGCGTCAGCTTCAATTTCAATGCCACGCAGACAGGCCGCGGAGTCCGTGGTGAAGAACGGGTTGCCGGTACCCGCACTGAAGATAACCACATCACCTTCCTTGAGATCCCGCACCGCACGGCGACGGTCATAATGCTCGACAATACCGCTCATGGGGATAGCAGACATCACGCGGGTACGGATGTTCGAACGCTCCAGCGCATCACGCATGGCCAGGCCGTTCATGACCGTGGCCAGCATCCCCATGTGGTCTCCGGTCACGCGATCAAGGCCTGCCGCATTGAGGGCTGCTCCGCGAAACAGGTTGCCACCGCCAATGACCAGCCCCACTTGAACACCAATGCCAATAAGGGCACCGATTTCCAGGGCCATACGATCAAGAACTTTGGGATCAATACCGAAATCGTGCTCTCCCATCAGGGCTTCGCCACTGAGCTTGAGCAGAACACGCTTGTATCTGGGCTGGTTTTTCGAAGATGTCGGCATGGTGGTCCCCTTCTCGTCTGTTGGCTATCCGGCGCAAACCCGTTGCAGGCTTGTATCTGACATACTCCTCAAAAAAAGGGGTATCTCAGATACAAGCCCGCCACGAAAGCCGGGCGAACCCGGCTGACGTGGCAGACTCAGGTGGCACTGCCATGTTGCACGGCAGTGCCTCGAAGAGGAATCAGGCCTTGCCTGTGCCAGCGGCAGCAGCCACTTCAGCAGCAAAATCCACTTCTTCTTTCTCGATGCCTTCACCCACTTCCAGGCGAATGAAACCAACCAGGTCGCCACCGGCCGACTTGATCAGGTCACCCACTTTCTGGTCCGGGTTTTTGACGAACGGCTGCTCAACCAGGCTGTTTTCAGCCAGGAACTTCTTGATGCGGCCACCCATCATCTTCTCAACGATCTCAGCAGGCTTGCCTTCCATATCCGGCTGGGCCTTGATGATCTCTTTCTCTTTTTCCAGCTCTTCAGCCGGCATGTCGTCAGGCTTGCCAACGCGCGGGTTAACAGCAGCAACGTGCATGGCGATGTCGCGAGCCAGCTCTTCGTTACCTGCAGTCAGGGCAACAACGGAAGCGATCTTGTTGTTGCTGTGCACGTAACCACCCACAACCGGGCCTTCAACCTTGATGATGCGACGAACGGTGATGTTTTCACCGATCTTCTGAACCAGCGCCTCACGCTTGGCTTCCAGGTCGCCTTCCATCAGCTTGGCAACGTCAGTTTCGCCCTTCTCGAAGGCAACATTCAGAACGTCGTTGGCAAAGTTCATGAAGTTGTCGTCGCGAGCAACGAAGTCAGTTTCGGAGTTCACTTCCAGAATGAAGGCCACGGTGTTGTCGTCAGACACCTTGACCAGAGACACGCCTTCAGCGGCAGTACGGCCGGCCTTCTTGGCGGCTTTCAGACCGGAAGACTTGCGCAGCTCTTCAATCGCAGTTTCAACATTGCCTTCAGCTTCAACCAGTGCTTTTTTGCACTCCATCATGCCAAGGCCAGTACGCTCACGCAGCTCTTTGACCATTGCAGCGGTAATTGCAGCCATGTTCAATCCTCTTGTCTTTTCCGAATTCGGTGGGGAGGTATACCCGCATAAACAGGCGGGCATACCTTACAACTCAAACGTTAAGCCTGGATGTTACTCGGCGGCCGGAGCAGCGCCTGCAGCATCTTCGCTGACTTCAACAAACTCGTCAGCGCCAGCGCCGGCAGACTGGGAAGCTTCCAGACAGGTATCGGCAACGGCTTTCACGTAGATCTGGATAGCACGGATGGCGTCATCGTTACCCGGGATCACGTAATCAACACCATCGGGATCGCTGTTGGTATCAACAACACCGATAACAGGAATACCCAGCTTATTGGCTTCCTTGATGGCGATACGCTCGTGGTCTACGTCGATAACGAACAGGGCATCCGGCAGGCCACCCATATCCTTGATACCACCGATGGAGCGCTCGAGCTTATCCATCTCACGGGTACGCTCAAGGGCTTCTTTCTTGGTCAGCTTGTCGAAAGTACCGTCCTGGCTCTGGGCTTCCAGATCACGGTAGCGACGGATAGACTGACGGATGGTCTTGTAGTTGGTCAGCATACCACCCAACCAGCGGTGGTTAACGTAAGGCTGACCGGAACGCTGAGCTTCTTCCTTGATGATCTTGGAAGCCGCGCGCTTGGTACCAACAAACAGGATCTTGTTCTTGTTCTCAGCCAGAGACTGAATGAAGTTCAGCGCTTCATTCATGGCCGGAACAGTCTGCTCCAGGTTGATGATATGAATCTTGTTACGGGCGCCGAAGATGAACTTCGACATTTTCGGGTTCCAGTAGCGAGTCTGGTGACCGAAGTGAGCACCTGCCTTGAGCAGGTCACGCATATTTACCTGAGCCATGATATTTACCTTTTAGCTTCGGGTTAGTCCTCCACGCGTCCGATTGCCCCAACCAGCCTCCTTTAAACAGGAGCCGGCACCCTGGGACAACGTGCTGACACGTGTGTGAATTTGCCGGATTCGTTTCCGGCGGGCGCGTTTATACCATATCTGCCAGGCCAAACGCCATTATTTTTAGCCCCGGACTATGGCCAGCATAGCCTGCTCCCCGCCTTGTACCTTATGTCGCCGCCCCTTAAAATGCCGGTTTGATACAAATCAACAGGAAGCCCGATGCAGGTAACTATCAAGACCCCCGAAGAGATTGAAAAGATGCGCGTGGCCGGTCGCCTGGCTGCCGAAGTTCTGGAAATGCTCGACGAACATGTCAAACCCGGCATCACCACGGAAGAGCTGGATCGTATTGCGCACGACTATATCGTCAACACACAGCAGGCAATTCCCGCGCCCCTGAACTACAAGGGCTTCCCCAAGTCTATCTGCACATCCGTCAACCACGTAATCTGTCACGGCATCCCGTCCGAGAAGAAGGTGCTGAAGGAAGGCGACATCATCAATATTGATGTCACTGTCATCAAAGACAGTTACCACGGCGACACCAGCAAGATGTGGATTGTGGGTAAACCCAAGCCCGGCACCGAACGTCTGATCCAGATCACCCAGGAGTGCCTATATAAAGGCATTGAACTGGTGAAACCCGGAACTCGCCTGGGTGATATTGGCCACGTAATACAGCAGTATGCCGAGAAACACCGTTACTCCGTTGTCAGAGACTATTGCGGCCACGGCATTGGCAAAGTGTTTCATGAGGAGCCTCAGGTAATGCACTACGGCAAGCCCGGCACCGGCATGGAACTTAAAGAAGGCATGACCTTTACCATCGAGCCGATGATCAACCAAGGCAAATACCAGACCAAGCTACTGGCAGATGGCTGGACGGTGGTCACCAAGGATCACAAACTGTCGGCACAGTGGGAGCACACCATTCTGGTAACTGCGGATGGCTATGAGGTGCTGACCCGCCGATCGGAAGAGTCATTCTAAGTGGACCGAAGCGAGCTGGAATCCCGAATCAGTAACGACACCTCACCGGTGTTTGCCGCACGCGAACTCTTGCGGGAAAGTTATAACGCTGATGCCGAGGCATTTCAGCAAGGCGCCGATGTCCGCGCCCTGGTTCTTGCCAGGGCCAACACCATCGATAAGGTACTCCGGCTGATCTGGAACAGATACCCGTTCTCCCGCTCCGCTGACATTGCACTGGTGGCCGTGGGGGGGTATGGCCGGGGCGAGCTGCACCCTCATTCCGATATTGACCTGCTGATCCTGACCCGCAATGGCATAGAAGAGGACTGGCAGGAAGACCTGGGAGCGTTTGTCACCCTGCTCTGGGACCTCAAACTGGATATTGGCCACAGCGTTCGCAGCCTGGCGGAATCCATCCAGGCCGCCCGGGAAGACATCACCATTCTGACCAATCTGCTGGAAACACGCACGATCGCAGGCCCGGATAGTTTACGGGCCGAACTCAGTGAGATGGTGTATTCGGACGACGTCAGCTCCGATCGGGACTACTTCCTCGCCAAACGTGAAGAGCAGCAGCAACGTCACAAGAAGTACGGCGACACGGAGTACAATCTGGAGCCCAACGTCAAAGGCTCTCCTGGCGCCCTTCGGGATATCCAGACCATCGGTTGGATCACCAAGCGCCATTTCGGCCTGCAGAATATTGCCGACCTCACCCGCTTCAGCATCCTGACCGAAGAAGAGCACCAGATTCTGTACCAGGGGGAGACCTTCCTCTGGCGGCTCCGATTTGGTCTTCAACTGCTGGCCGACCGCAATGAAAATCGACTGTTATTTGACCACCAGCGCGCCCTGGCACAAATGCTCGGTTACCAGGACGAAGGTAAACGTCTGGGCGTAGAGCTGATGATGCAGCATTACTACCGCACTGTGCTTGCACTGGCGGAGCTGGCCGACGTGATCCTGCAGTATTATGACGAAGCCATCATTGGCAGCGGCGGCGAAGATGAAATCCGCCCCCTGAACAAACGTTTCCAGGTTCGCAACCTTTACATTGAAGCGGTAAACAATCAGGTGTTCGCCTACGCCCCGTATGCGATCATGGAAATCTTCGTGCTGATGGCGCAACACCCGGAGATCAAAGGTATCCGGGCCACCACGATTCGTTCGCTCCGGGCCCATAGGCATCTGATTGATGACGCGTTCCGGTCTGACCTGGCCGTCACCACGCTGTTTATGGAGCTGCTACGCACGCCCCATGCCCTGGACCAGACCCTGTCGGCCATGAAGAAGTACAACGTGCTGGGCCGCTACCTGCCGGAGTTCGGCCAGATCATTGGCCAGATGCAGCACGACCTTTTCCATATCTATACGGTAGACGCCCACACCATGCGGGTGATCCGCAACATGGTGAGGCTCAACAGCACCGAGGCCAGAACCGAATACCCGCTGGCCTCGCGCCTGATACACCGGCTACCCAAACTGGAAACCTTGTTTATTGCCGGCCTCTACCACGACGTGGCGAAAGGCCGGGGCGGCGACCATTCCGAGCTCGGCGCCATCGATGCCGAAGCCTTTTGCGAGCGACACCATCTCAGTGAGCGGGACACCCAGCTGGTGTCCTGGCTGGTGGAAAACCACCTGCTGATGTCCATGACTGCCCAGCGCAAGGATATTTCCGACCCGGACATCATTCAGGCCTTTGCCCGCGCGGTACCCAGCCTGGCCCACCTGGACTATCTCTACATCCTCACGGTTTGCGATATCAGTGCCACCAATCCCAAACTGTGGAACACCTGGCGCGCGTCGTTGTTGCGCCAGCTTTATATAGAAACCAAACGGGCGCTGCGCCGCGGCACTGACAATCCGGTAGACCGGCAGTCCTGGATCCGGGCCACCCAGGAGGAAGCCAGGGAAATCCTCCACGCCCAGAATATGACCGACGAACAGATCGACCAGATCTGGAATACCGTGGACGACGAATACTTCCTGCAGGATTCCACTGTCGATATCGCCTGGCAAACAGCCGCCATCATTCGCCACGGCGACAACCCGGATCCTCTGGTGCTGATCCGGGACACCCGGGGTGGCCCGACTGACGGCTATTCCCAGATCATCATCTACATGAAAGATCGCGTCGCCCTGTTTGCCGCCACCACCGCTGTTCTGGAACAGCTGAACCTGAACATTGTGGATGCCCGCATCAATTCCACCGAAGGCCCCTATTCCATCAGCTCCTATGTGGTTCTGGATGACAAGGGGCAGCCGCTGGGTATCGACCCGGCCCGGAAGGAGCGCGTACGCAAGCGACTGATTGAAGAACTGGACGACCCTGAAGACTATCCGGACATCATCCATCGCAGAACGCCAAGGCAGTTGAAACACTTTGCGTTCCCGACCGAGGTGACCTTCTCCAACGACACCATCAATCAGCGCACGGTGATGGAACTGATCACGCCGGACCGCCCCGGTCTGCTGGCGCGGATTGGCCAGGTGTTGCTGGAACACCGTGTGCGGCTGACCAACGCCAAGATTGCCACTCTGGGAGAGCGGGTTGAAGACGTGTTCTTCATCACCGACGAACAGGGCGAACCCCTGCGCGACCCGGGCGTGTGCCAGGCCCTGCAACAGGACCTCTGTAAAATGCTGGACGAGATTCAATGAACCCCAATCTGGAAAGACTTCACCCCTATCCCTTCGAGAAACTGGCCAAACTGAAGGCCGGCATTTCGGTGCCAGAACATCTGGCGCCCATCTCCCTGGGAATTGGTGAGCCCAAGCACCCATCGCCAGCCTTCGTAAAGGACGTTATTGCCGATAATCTGGATAAACTGGCGAATTACCCCACGACCAAAGGCACTGACGAACTTCGTAGCGCGATTGCCGCATGGGCAACCCACCGGTTTGATCTTGCACCGGCGTCATTGGATCCGAACCGCCACGTGGTGCCCGTAAACGGAACCCGCGAAGCCATCTTCGCCCTGGTTCAGGCGGTTGTGGATGCTGGCAAACCCGCCACCGTGGTCAGCCCCAATCCTTTCTATCAGATCTACGAAGGCGCAGCCTTCCTGGCCGGCGCCACACCGGTTTATCTGCCCTGCGATGGCGGCAATGGCTTCATCCCGGACTTCGACGCCGTGCCCGAGTCGGTCTGGGAGAACTGCCAGATCCTGTTCCTGTGCTCGCCCGGCAATCCGAGTGGAGCGGTGATTCCGAGGGAAACCCTGATAAAAGTGATTGAACTGGCCGACCGGCACGATTTCCTGATTGCCTCGGACGAGTGCTATTCAGAGCTCTACCCGGACGAAGCCAACCCGCCGGAAGGCTTGCTGCAAACCTGCGCCGCCATCGGCCGCCACGATTTCAAGCGCTGTGTGGTGTTCCACAGCCTGTCCAAACGCAGCAACCTGCCGGGCCTGCGGTCCGGCTTTGTGGCCGGCGACGCCGAGGTACTGGCCGGCTACCTGAAATACCGCACCTACCATGGCTGTGCCATGCCTATACATAATCAGCTGGCCAGTATCGCCGCCTGGAACGATGAAGACCATGTGCGCGAAAACCGCGCCGCCTACCGGGCCAAGTTCGAGGCAGTCGTGCCCATTCTGCGTGAAGTGATGAACGTCGACTTCCCGGATGCCGGCTTCTACCTCTGGCCGGAGACGCCCATGGACGACGAAACATTCGCCCGGGAGCTGTCCGCCCGACAGAACGTACACGTATTGCCGGGCCGATATCTGTCGCGCACGGTAAACGGCCACAACCCGGGTGAAAACCGCGTGCGCATGGCGCTGGTGGCTCCCCTGGAGGAATGCGTTGAGGCCGCGAAACGTATCGTTGAGTTCGTAAAAGGTTTTAAACAATGAAGTTATATGGCATCCGCAACTGCGACACCGTCAAAAAGGCCCGGAAGTGGCTGGATGAACACGGCGTGGACTATGAGTTCCATGATTTCAAGAAAGACGGCCTGAGCAGCGAGAAGCTCAGCCAGTGGGAGCAGGCCGTTGGCTGGGAAACGCTCCTGAACAAACGCGGGACCACCTGGCGAAAACTTCCCGACGAGGTTCGTGATACCATTAGCGCCCAAAGTGCCCACCAGATCATGCTGGACAACCCCTCCATCATCAAACGCCCTGTCGTCGAGCGCGGAGACGGCGTAAGCGTGGGGTTCAACGCAGACGACTGGTCTGCGTGGCTGGGCTGAATTTTTCTGACTATTTAATGACAACAGGAGCAACCACCAGATGAGTTTTGCATTCGGTATCGGAATCGGCACCCAGAACAACCAGGGCGAATGGCTGGAGGTGTACTACCAGCAGCCGATCATGACACCCGACAGAGACCTGATCGACGTGGTTGAGTCTGCGCTGGACTATAAGGGTGGCAACCAGGCCATCAGCGTGAAAGCAGAACAACTGGCACAGTTTGCCAACGCCCTTCGCCAACTGGGCCGGACAGACCAGGCCAAACTGGCCGAGAAAGCGGCTGAGAGCAAGCGCCCCGTGGTAGTCACCGTACTGGCAACGGACGATACCGCTTCCAGCACGCCGGAGGTGTACCTGAAACTGCACCTGATCTCACACCGCCTGGCCAAGCCCCACAGCCTGAAGCTGGACGGCATTTTTGGTCTGCTGCCCAACCTGGCCTGGACTAACGAAGGCGCCATTGACCTGAATGAGCTGCCGGAGCGGCAACTGCAGGCACGCCTGGAAGGCCGCATTCTGGAAGTGAAGTCGGTCGACAAATTCCCGCAGATGACCGATTACGTGGTGCCCAAGGGTGTACGTATTGCCGACACCGCCCGAGTACGTCTGGGTGCCTACGTAGGCGAAGGTACCACCGTCATGCATGAAGGCTTTATCAACTTCAACGCCGGTACCGAAGGCACCAGCATGATCGAAGGGCGCATCTCCGCCGGCGTGGTGATCGGGAAAGGCTCCGACCTGGGCGGCGGCTGTTCCACCATGGGCACGCTTTCCGGCGGCGGCAACATCATTATTTCCGTGGGCGAGAACTGCCTGCTGGGCGCCAATGCCGGCATCGGCATCCCGCTGGGCGATCGCTGCACCGTTGAAGCTGGCCTGTACATCACCTCAGGCACCAAGGTGGCCCTGCTGGATGACCACAACAAACTGGTGGAAGTGGTAAAAGCCCGCGATCTGGCCAGCAAAAACGATCTGCTGTTCCGTCGCAACAGCCAGACCGGTGCGGTTGAGTGCAAAACCAACAAGACCGCTATTGAACTGAACGAAGAACTGCACGCCAACAACTAAGGCTGCAGCCCGCCACAGAACCCACGAACACCGGGGGTTCTGTGGTGTTATTCCCTCTACTCTTTTCTTATCGAACAGGTTTCCCTATGTCGCTCTCCCCCACCCTGGAACTTGCCAAGGACCTTATCCGCCGCCAATCCGTAACGCCGGACGACGCGGGCTGCCAGGAACTCATGATGTCACGCCTGGCGCCGCTGGGTTTCAGTGGGGAAAACCTGCGCTTTGGCGAAACCGACAACCTGTGGGCAAGAAAGGGCAACAATGGGCCTGTTCTGGCATTTGCCGGCCACACCGACGTGGTACCCACCGGCCCCGAGAAAAACTGGGCTCACCCGCCGTTTGACCCGATCATCAAGGACGGCTATCTGCACGGTCGGGGCGCTGCGGACATGAAGGGAAGCCTGGCGGCCTTCATCACCGCCTGTGAACGCTTTGTGGCCAACCACCCGAATCATCGGGGCTCGATTGCCCTGCTGATCACCAGCGATGAGGAAGGCCCGGCCCAGGATGGCACCGTGAAAGTGGTAGAAACCCTCGAAGCCCGCAATGAGAAAATGGACTGGTGCCTGATTGGCGAACCTTCCAGCACCCATCAGGTAGGGGATGTCATCAAGAATGGCCGGCGCGGCTCCCTTCACGGATACCTCACCGTTCACGGCGTTCAGGGCCACGTGGCCTACCCGCATCTGGCCGAGAATGCCGTCCACAACGTTGCACCGGCACTGGACGCGTTGGCCAAGGAATTCTGGGACAACGGCAACGACTTCTTCCCGCCCACCACCTTCCAGATAACTCGTGTCGAGGCCGGCGTCGGCAGCAATATTGTGCCCGGGGAGTGCCTGGTGCACTTCAACTTCCGTTACTGCACCGAGAACACCGCGGAAAGCCTGGAAGAGAGAGTGGTCGCTATCCTGGACCGGCACAACCTGAAATACGATCTGCAATGGCACCTCAGTGGCCGGCCATTCCTGACCGACAAAGGCGCGCTGGTATCGGCCGCACAGAATGCCATTCGAACCGTGACTGGCCGTGAGACAGAACTGTCTACGTCCGGCGGCACCTCAGACGGTCGCTTCATTGCGCCCACCGGTGCCCAGGTGGTCGAACTTGGCCCGATCAACGCCACCATTCACAAGGTGGACGAGTGTGTGAAGGCTGAGGACCTGGACACACTATCCGAGATCTACGAACAGATTCTGGTCGAGCTGCTGGCCTAAGGAATCGAACCAGAGGCTCACAATGAGCCTCTGATCAATAATGCGGCGGGGGTGTTTCCTCTTCTTCCCGCCGGATATTGGACGGCGAGATATCCTTGAGTTGCTTGTGCAGCATTTTCTTGGCGTCCCACAGTTCCCGAATGTCCATCTCCTGCTTGGCGACCTGATCACTCAACGTGTTGATCAGCTCATCCTGGAACGCAAGTCGCATTTCCAGTTCTGCCAGTCGTTCTTCCAGGGAGTTTTTGCTCATGAGGTTTGGTCAGCCCTTTCTGTAATCTGGTATCATGCCGCCTTTTACCGCCTGCGGCCGGGATAATCAGTTTTCCCGGGGTTGGCGGCGTTCACCGGCCAGACATGCCATGTTACCCGATGTCCGGCTTTTTATCGTCAGTGTTAAACCATGGAGAATAACCAACCAATGCGTAATCCAGCCAAAGCGATCCTTGTTGCCATTCTGATCGCGATTCCGGCACCGTTTGTACTCGGCCTTCTGCTTACCACCACTCCGGAACCCCTGAAAATCCTGGCGTTGGGCCAGGGCCTGGAAGCTCTGGGCAGCCAGGGTGGCATAGCGGCCTATCTGTTCGCGTTTGTTGTCTTTGCCGTTGCCGCCTTTGTTGCGATTGCACTCGCCGGCAAGCAGCCTGCCGCCAGGAACTCAGCCGCGCGCAAGGCAGCACCTCGCAGTGCCCAGCCCAGCAATCAGTATGACGACGACGAAGACGATTTTGACGACAGCACTCCGGAAGGTAACGAGGAAGGCACCGTCAAGTGGTTCAACGTCAAGAAAGGCTTCGGCTTTATCGTTCGTGACAGTGGCGACGAGATCTTTGTGCACTTCCGCGCCATCCGTGGCCGTGGTCGCCGCGTGCTTCGCCAGGGCCAACTGGTGCGCTTCAACGTGGTTGAGGCAGACAAAGGCCTGCAGGCAGACAACGTGTCTATCCTGAGCGACTGAGACAGCTCCCGCACGCGCCAATAAAAAAGCAGCCTCTCGGGGCTGCTTTTTTGTTTCAAGCCGAAAACCTTGTGACTGTCAATTCCAGACCACCAACTGCTCGCCGCGATGATCCAGCCGCCACCACTTATCGTCCTCCACCGGGTCCCCTTCTTTCCAGTCTCCCGGGCTGCAGCGGATTTCAGTATCCATTGCCCGCCAGGCACTACGAGCGCAATCCAGGTCGCTGTTCCAGGGCAGCTCATCGCCTTCCATCACCAGTGAAGTGAAACGCTTGCCGAAAGCGCCCGGATACAGCGTGATGCGCACCCGCGCGCCGCTATACCTGGCCATGCCCTTCACCACGGAACTGACGTCGGTATCGTCCAACTGTAATTCGTCCAGTTGGCCTTCCAGCCAGTTGGAGACCGCGGCCGGTTCAAGGTCACGAATGTAGATTTCCAGATCCTGCACCCAAGGATTCTCCCTGCAGTTGTTCGCAATGTCGCACATAGTGAACCGGCCCGGGCCTCGCTGCAACCCATCGCTCCAGTTCCTCGCGCAGATCGTCCACCAGCAATCGTCGCAGCGTGCCGGCCCGCTTGCGCTCGTGCCAGAGAACATCGGCCGCCGCCTGTTCAATCATCAGGACCTCCGCCTTCTGCTCCGGGAGATGGCAATCTTCTCCCCGCGCCAGTGCAACCAGAGACTGCCGGTGCCACACCTCTTTTTCGCCCTCCAGTGCCGCCGCCGACACCGAGCCACGACTGGCAAACAAATCCAGCCGGGCGGCAGCTCGCCGTACCCACTGCAGCATGCCACCAGGAGTGCTGACACAGCTGCTTTGTCGGGAAGCCGCATATTCGAGAGCTGCCTGGGAAACCTGGATATTCCAACGCTTTTCGATTGCCGGTTGATGTGCGGTGAGTACCGCCCTCCGCTGACGGACGCTCACCGGAGGCAACTCCAGAACCTCGGGTTCACGACCCAGCAACTGACCCAGCCGAACGACACCGCTGGAATCCGTCATCGAATCACGACCAATCAGCAGGATTGGCCCAGACCAGCCGGAAACCAGATCCCGGATCAGCCCCAGCGGCTCGGCTATCAACGTCAGCAAATCGGCGGGGCTGACATTGTCCAATACCAGCGCAGGCCAATGCTCAGAGGACGAATCACCTGACGGTAAAACCGGTTGATCACAGGCCAGCACTTCCGACTCCCGGCGAGGATCAACCTGAACCCAGGCCAGGCCGGGAGTGCTCAGGAGCGAGTGCAGCCAGGCCGACTTGCCGGCACCCCTCGGCCCTCGAACCCAAATCAGTGCTTCGGGATTGGCCGCCAGGGCAACCGCAACATCTTCCGCCAGCGCGAGCCATTCTGGTTCAGCAATCGATACCGGCGCAACGAAACGGGCATCGGAGGTGGGCACAGGCACGTCATGTGCCGAGGGCCAGTAGGTCACAAGCTCGAGTACAGCCACATAGGCTTTATCCTGAAGCCGCTCACACTGGGACGTCAGGGCTTTCAGAAGCACCGGCCAATCGAGCCAGGGGACCTCTGCCGACTCGCGGGCAGAGGCAATCCAATAGATCAACTGGGAGGACAGATCACCGTCTCCGACCACCTCGGTCACGATGGGCTGCTCACCCTGAATGGTGCGAACGAGTTCGTCCAGATCGATACTCTGGCGTTGCAAAAACGGGGGAATCGCGGGGATGGCATCGAGCAATGCCAGCAGAAAATCTTCGGCAGTAATCACAGAACCGCCCCGGCGCCCAACATTTTCTCGGGCCATCAACAGCGCGGTCTGACACTCCGGAGACAGACATCCTTGCCAATCTTCCATCGGGGCATCTCCTTCCTTGGCTTACGGGCATCGTCCTGATGCCACCTGAACAGCCCGGAATTCTAGAACCGTGTCACGAATGTGACAACGACCAAGGCCCGTTTCTGTGAACCGAACAGCCCCTACAATGGTCTTAGGCGCCCGCACCCGGCCACTGAGGCGGCATAATGAACACCCGACTAGTTTCTACCCAACGATCAGATTCCGTCCGCCTGTTCAAAACGGCAAACATCTGGGGTATCCCGGCGCTCTCCACCCGATCAAGCGCCGCCCTCGCCGATGCTGTATCCGGCGCAGCCGATTGAGCCCAGGGGCCGATCCAGTCCGGCTTGAACAGGGGCACCCAGCCAGAGATATTCTCCTGCCGAGCCTGATCAAGCCTCATCCAGTAACCTTTCAGATGCTCCCTCGGCACCTGTGCCGGCGCTTCAGGCAGCGTTTGAGCAACCGTATAGAACAGATAGCCTGGCATGAAAATTCGTGGCTTTACCGTTTCGCAGACGCCAACACTGGCCAGCAAGCCCTGGGTTTCTGGTCGCTGGCACAAGCGGCTTTGGTGATTCAGCAGACGCTCAGTCTTCAGATCCAGCCGATCCCGGGCATTGGGTCCGTACCACCGGACCTGATTTGCCTCGGTTACGAAGCCGAGATAGAACTTGATGGCAATTTCGTGGTGCTCCAGTTGGCCGGAGCAGCGGTTGCGAACCAGAAAATCCAGCTCACCCAGCGTTCGCCCCTCGGCCTGAACCTGCTGATTCTGCAGTACAATGTCCCAACCCAACAGATCCCGCAGTAACACCTCATACAGGCGCTCGAAATAGTGGCCAAGCCGACCCTCCGGCGTTTCCGTCAACCGCGCAGGCAGGGTATCAGGGTTCCGCTCCCACCGTTTCAACGTCTCCAGGAATTCCGGGGGCAGATGGGCGGCAGGATCGAAACTGAGCTCATGCCTTAACAGCTGAGGCGACAGACACAACCAGGCCAGATGCCGGACCGCCGGCACCTCGAACGCCCGCAACGTCTCGGTAATCTCGTTTTTAGTCATAGCCGAAGAATACCGTAAACTGTGGGGTACACAATTCAGAACCTGACCAGCCAAGGAGCACCTTATGCAATACCTGCACACCATGATCCGGGTGAGCAACCTGGACGACACGCTGCACTTCTTCTGCGATTTGCTGGGCATGGTAGAAATCAGTCGTAAAAGCAACGAAAAAGGTCGCTTCACCCTGGTGTTCCTCGCCGCCCCGGACGATGAAGCCCGGGCCCGGGAAGACAAGGCGCCCATGATCGAACTGACCTACAACTGGGACCCAGAGGAATACACAGGCGGCCGCAACTTCGGCCATCTGGCCTACCGCGTGGACGATATCTACGCCCTGTGCGAGAAACTCCAGGCCAGCGGCGTCACCATCAATCGCCCGCCCCGGGATGGCCATATGGCGTTCATCAAGACGCCGGACGGGATTTCCATTGAGTTGCTGCAGAAAGGCGATGCGCTCCCGGCACGGGAGCCTTGGGCGAGTATGGAGAATGTGGGGAGTTGGTAAAGTGACTTCGATTCTGTAATGGCGCCGGTTTTCGGTCCAGCCATTACAGAATCGCGCCGGAAGTGAGGGTTGCGGCCGGTGCGACGGCATGTTCAGCGGTGACGGCATCTAGTGTCGAATGGTTCCAGCCTCGGTACATCATGCAAGTGCTGCGCGGTATCCAAGTAGCGCTGAGGCTGGCCCGATAACGCCACCAACTCCTCCTTCTTATGGCTCCCCCTCCTCAACGAGGTCTGGCTCAATTGCTCAGTAGCACTCTAATCCCCTAGCGCTATACTGACTATGTAACGAACACCACTCTTTTCCTCAAATCTAACCAAAAAAGAACGGTTAGTAGCCAATTGGTCATAAATTAAAGGGCTCAGGCCAGAGACGCGACACACGTCTTCATCAAGATAGTAGTTTTCCTTTTCTTCATCTTGGAAAACAAAACAGAACTTTTTATCCTGCGTTTCGCCAACGAACTGCACAGTTTTCATATCAACTAGCGCACCTTTTCCGACTTCATATAAATAACTTTCCCCGAGTTTTCGGGCAGCCAATGTTGAGTTAGAATCTGCGTCCCCCCCCGGAATAAAGCCTATCTGCCCTAGATTGCTGAGGTGCCACCTCGCCGATCAAAACTTTCGCAGCTTTCTGAATACGAACATCTACCAGATTATCCATTGTGTTATAAACGGATCGGCCCGAAGCATCATAGAACGGACTAAGCGCCAAATGCTGACGTGCATGCTGTAAGTTATTCGGAATTTTTCCTACGGCAACGAAAGCACCTTCTTTTGCAGCATCGCCTCCGTAGAATCTTACTCCGTCGACGTCCTGCAGCAATTCGATTTCAAGCGCCCTATTGTTGGCAAACCCGAGTTTTTCCGGCGTATCAACCTGATTTATCACCCTATAGCTGCCCTCAGGCAGTGAACGAAGGCTAGCCTGAAGTTCAGTGTTTATGGAACTATCAGGTGAACGTTTCTCGTGTGCCGCCAACCCCAACGGATCCACCCACCCCGTCGGATTAGGCACATACTGATAATTATTCAACCCACCCGCAAGGCCAATCGGATCCGGCGTAATGAACCGACCGGTATTCGGGTTGTAGTATCGATGCCGGTTGTAGTGCAGGCCGGTTTCCGGGTCGTGGTACTGGCCCTGGAAGCGGAGCGGGTTGTCGATTTCTGAGACTTGTTGCTGGACCACATTCCCGTAGGCGCGGTAGGTGACTGACCAAACGAGCCTGCCATGCTGGCTGGTCAGTTCCTGGGGCGTTCCCAAATGGTCCAGGTGGTAGTAATAGACTTCAGCTTGTTCCGGGCCGTGGCCATCTACCAGCGCCAGGGGTTTGAAGCTGTCAGGTTCGTACAGGTAGGTGCGGTACTGATCCCCGGTTTCTTCAGCAATGAGGCGGTCGCCCTGCCAGAGGAATTCGGTTCGGGTCAGGCCGTTGGTTTTGGCGATACGGCGGCCGAAGGCGTCGTATTCGTAGTGCCAGGTGCTGCCATCCGGTGTGGTGACGCTCGTGAGCCGGTGCTCGCAGTCGTATGTATACCGGGTGACCAGTTTCTGAGCTTTACCTCGACGTTCCTCAATCAGGTTGCCGAATTCGTCGTATTCGTAGTGGCTGTCACCATGCATGGTAAGCCGGTTACCGCGCACATTGGCAGATTGACCGCTTGAAGCCCCCAGGTTTTGCTCCAGGAGGTTGCCGGCCGGGTCGTGTATGAGTTGCTCATAGAGATCGCCCCGCACGCCCACCAAACGATCCATCGGGTCGTAGACGTATTGTCTGAGCCCTTTGCGGCTGTCCTGAATGCTTTTGAGGTTGCCGTTGGGATCATACTGGTAGTCGCGCTGGGCGCTGGTGTCTTTAAGGCGACCCTGATGAATCCGGTGCTGGGTCAGGCGACCTTCGTCATCGTATACATAGGCACTCAACAGCTCACCCTGTTGCCGTTCGACTTCCTCGCCGGTGGACGCCATTCGGTGGCGAGTCAGCGGTTGGCCATTCAGGTCGATGCCTGACAACAACCCGGCTGTGTCCCGGTGGTAAGCCAGCGCCTGGCCGTCCGGCAGTACCATTTCGTGCAGGCGATCAAATTCATCATAACGATAACGAAGGCTCGCCCAGCCCTGATGTTCGGTTTTCAACAAACCGAATTCGTCGTACTCGAAAGCCAACGGCCAGTGGCCATCATCAACCCCGATCAGTTTGCCGTCCGCGTTATAGCCGTACTGAATCTCGCGGCCATCGGGTAGCGTCTTTTACAGAGTCTAACATCAGGTGAGGTTCCAACTACCTTGACAGAGGGGGGGGGCTCGATCAGTTAAATCGTCCTGACCACACGTATAGATGTGGCTCGACCCTATGAAACCGGGCACCACTCCACACCGTTGAGAATACCCGTCAGCCGAATCTTGGCCTGCTTGTCCCCCGCACGAGCATTGACCACGACCTCGCCGCTCGCCCGGTCGTATTGGAGGTGAGTGACGGTCGTCGCATGCTCCAGAAAATCTTCGGGGAGCACCTGCCAGGTTTCGCCATTCCAGATTTCAATCCTTGGTGCTTCCGTCAACGAAAGACGCAGGGTACCTTTGCCCTCAAACAGCAACAGATCTCCCTGCAAGGCCCACTCGCCGGCACCAACGATGTCAATGCTGCTCTCGCCTACGGCAAGCTCGGACAGTTCTATGTCTGGAAACCACTGTGCAGGCAACAGATCCATTGCCAGGGTGTCAGTCATGACTCACCTCCGGCTCGCCGTCAAAACGGGACAGCCATTCGCGGAATTCCTGAGTATGGAACACAGTCTGACCGTCCACGCGGCCCTTGGCTATTCCACCATGCTTGGTTGAACGAATCGGACGTAAGGCCTGGGCGGCTTGTCGATAGGGGGCGACATCCAGACCCTGCTCCCGGTCACCCAGCAGAGGCTTGGGTCCAGCCTGGATAATCACACCGCCGTCATACGGTGACACCCAACCATCCGGTAACGCCTCCTGCAACGCAGCCTCTCCACCAAGTTGATTCACATAGGGCTGGCAGATGGCAGTGAGCCATGCCGGCGATTTGATGCTGCTCAGCAAATACAGAGAGTGTGTTGTTCCTTTGCCGACATTAAGGCCAGGGAAACGCTGCCCCAACTGATAGACCAAAGGGTCTACACGAGTTTCATAACCGTGAGATATAGCTAATCCAAATCCCGCATATGCTTGCTCAGCGTTTAACAAGCTACACCAACGTTTAAAAATATCTGGTAGTTTTTCGTCGCGGTCGATAAAGAAATCTATCGGAAAATGGCAATAGAGATATGACAACGATCGTTGGTTGGAGAGAGGATGGTCTTCTATGGTTCTTGCCTTCCCGCCTCCCAATGAGACGAAGTCTATGTCCGAAGCATCTGTCTTCTTTTCGCCACCATGAAAAACAAACTCCCACTCCTCGTCCTGTGGCACATCCAACAGCCACTCGCCCGGGTACGGGTAAGGTGTCTTCTTCAGACTTTTCCAACGGCCGGTATTTGGATTGGTAGTCCAATTGAATTCCTGGCCGAAGTACTCCCGGTATTCATTGAAAACCGCCAGTACCGCCTCCCGGACATCCGTACGCCAAGCATTACGGAAGTAAATTTCCACGTTCAGGCAGAGCTTGAGCATGACGCCGTCTGCGTTTTCTACCCTGATGTCATTGCTCACATCCATGTAACCCATGCCCCTTTTGATTCCGGTCTACGACGCCGGCAACCACTCCACACCGGTGAGCATACCCGCCAGCCGAATCTTGGCCTGCTTGTCCCCCGCACGAGCATTGACCACAACCTCGCCGCTCGCCCGGTCATATTGGAGGTGAGTGACGGTCGTCGCATGCTCCAGAAAATCCTCGGGGAGCACCTGCCAGGTTTCGCCATTCCAGATTTCAATCCTTGGTGCTTCCGTCAACGAAAGACGCAGGGTACCTTTGCCCTCAAACAGCACCAGATCTCCCTGCAAGGCCCACTCGCCGGCACCAACGATATCAATGCTGCGCTCGCCTACGGCAAGCCGAGTCAACTCAATGTCTGGAAACCACTGTGCAGGCATCAGATCCATTGCGAGGGTGTCAGTCATGACTCACCTCCGGCTCTCCATCGAAGCGGGACAGCCACTCCTGATACTCAGGGGCATTGAAAACTTTCGCACCATCCACCCGCCCCATAGCTATCCCATCATGATCAGTGGAACGAATCGGTCGCAAAACTTGCGCTGCCTTTCGATAGGGGGCCACATCCAGGCTCTGCTCTCGATCTCCAAGAAGAGGCTTGGAACCGGCTTGTATTATCACGCCGCCGTCGTAGGATGACATCCAACCATCTGGCAGCGTTTCCTGCAATACAGCCTCACCACCGAGTTGATCCACATAGGGTTGGCAGATAGCCGTAAGCCAATTGGGGGTTTTAATGTTGCAAACCAAATCATCGGAATGAGATATCCGATCACTGATATTCAGTCCAGGGAAACGCTGACCTAACTGATACACCAAGGGGTCTACCCGGGTTTCATAACCATGAGAAATAGCCAAACCAAATCCCGCATAGGCTTGTTCTGCGTTCAGCAAGCTACACCAACGATTGAATACAGATGGCAGTTTTTCCTCACGATCCATGAAGAAGTCGATGGGGAAATGCATATAGATATACGACAAGAAACTATCAAGGGACGCAGCCCCTTCATCCCCTTTATTTACTCTCCTACCAAGTGACACCACATCCACATCGGAGGCGTCGGTCTTCTTTTCCCCACCATGGAAAACAAACTCCCACTGTTCGTCCTGCGGTACATCCAACAACCACTCATCCGGGTATGGGTAAGGCGTTTTCTTCAGGCTTTTCCAGCGACCGGTATTCGGGTTGGTGGTCCACTTGAATTCCTGGCCGAAATACTCCCGGTATTCATTGAAGACCGCCAGTACCGCCTCCCGAATATCCGTACGCCAGGCATTACGGAAGTATATTTCCACGTTCAGGCTAAGTTTAAGCATGACACCATCGGCGTCTTCCACAGTCATCAGTTCTTTCAGTTCATCCACGGTATGTTTTCCCTATCTCGAAACTCAGAATGCAGCCCCGACTCGCTCCGGGTTTGGCCGCAATGACGACATCCGCTGAACTGACCCCGTATTAGGTCCAACCAGAGTTGGAAAAATCCGGCTCCTGGAGTACGTCAACGCCCTCAGTGGTCCCAAGATAAGGGATAATGCCTGCACAAGTGCCGACAGGCTGAAGCTCCTCACCAACACGCATCCATTCTTTTGAGGCTTTCGGCAGTGGACCTATCTCCATCGCCCGAAAGGCGGTGTTCGAAAAAACAGTGCCTTGCAGCAGTTCAGTCACGCAGATCCCTCAAGCAACACAAAAAACGAAGTCGCTGAGCGACATGTGGCTGCGCCGACGCTATCAAGCCTCTCAAATCGGCCATGCATCAGCCGGACGCAGCTTTCGGTACTCCGCCATCGAGATCTTGCCCAACTGCGGTGTAAGCCTGCATTTACGTTTATCCCATGGGTATTCCATCTGCCGCTTCAACCATTCCTTGCCCTCCCCTTGCTTCCAGGCTTCCAAATCCAGATCACGCCAGAAGCGAGGGTTGCGGCCGGTGCGCCGGTCATGCTCTGCGGTAACTGGGTCCAGATGTCTGAATGGTTCCAGCCTTGGCACATCCGGCAGGGGCTGAGAGGTATCCATGTAGCGTTGAAGCATGTCCCACAGCGCCATTACCTCTTCTTTCGTGGGCTCTACCCGGCTCAGGGACGTCTGGCTGAATTGTTTGGCGGTGTAGCGATGCACGAACATCAGGCGGTAGAAGATACCGCCGGCTTCAACGACGCGCTCCACGTAGGCATCGAATTCCTCGAAAGGGGCTGTCAACTTTTTACCGCCTGGCAAGGCAAAACTGACCTGACCGGTCTCTCGGCTGAAGTAGCTTTCACCCGCCTTATGACTTCTGTCCAAGAGCTTACCAAGAAATTTGTCGAACGGCCTCAGTAATAGAGCAAGGCCGCCCATGACTACGGGCATAGTCTTTATCAGGATAAGAATCGAAAGTGGTAGCCAAACGACAACTCCAACTAACATTACCAGCATAAATACAATATCGTTGGCTTCAACGACCCATTGATACAACCAATAATAAAACCACCATGCACCACCAATCAAAATCAATCCACCCCATGCATAGGGTACGAATAATAGAACTGCTGAAAGGCCGAGAAACGCCTTGCCACTCAAGAAACGAATCTGACGATGATTCCACCACCAGTTACCGGACTGAAAAGCTTCTGGGTCAATCTTATCTTGGTTTTGAACTTCCCCCAAATCATCGCTAATACGGTAATAGGGATCGATACCTGCGTAATCGCCAACAGGTTGCAAATCTTGGCCGAGATGGTGCCTGCTATTTCTAGATTCCGGGAGCCAAAGACGCCCATCCATTTTCTCAAAAGCTCTCAACGTCATCCCTTATGTGACTTGAAATCAGCATTCCATGAACAGATCTGGGCCAATACCAGTACGCACCTTAAATCGGCCATGCATCGGCCGGGCGTAGCTTTCGGTATTCCGCCATCGAGATCTTACCGAGTTGCGGCGTGAGCCGGCACTTCCGCTTATTCCAGGGATATTCCTCCTGCCGCTTCAGCCATTCCTTGCCCTCCCCTTGCTTCCAGGCTTCCAAATCCAGATCACGCCAGAAGCGAGGGTTGCGGCCGGTGCGTAGGTCATGTTCAGCGGTGACAGGATCCAGGTGTCGGAATGGTTCCAGCCGTGGTACATCTGGCAGGGGCTGCGTCACATCCATGTAGGTCTGAAGTACATCCCAAAGTGCCAGGACCTCTGATTTGCTGGATTCGATGGTACTGAAAGCCGTTTTATGGAATGACTTCTGTGTATAGCGATGCACAAAAATGAGCCGATAGAACACACCGCTTTGCTGGATCACCCGATCCACATAAGCATCGAATTCCACAAACGGGGCTTCGAAAAACCGGCCTCGCCCGAGAGCCAGGCGAACCAGCCCGGTGGCTCGGTTGAACTCACTACAACCGTCCTCGAGGGTGTCGTCCAGTTTCTTGTTGATCGCTTTTTCAAAGGGCTTGAGCACAAACCCCATGCCGGTGCTCATAAGCCAGTTGGTAGTAGGACGAATTGCCCAAAAAGAGAACAACAACCATCCCGGCACTAAGATGAATAGCAGCAACAAATGCAGAAATGCAGGAAATCCATAGGATTCTGTGAGCTGCACGACTCCCCAAACGACTAACCCCAAACCGCCAATTGTAGGTGTGAACACCCAAAGCACCGGCAACAACAATACCAAAAAGCTTGAGACCCAATTTTTCATTCAAAAATCGAATCCGTTGGTGGTCCCACCACCAATCTTTGGACTCGAACTCGGGATCTGTCTTTTCGTGATCCTGGAGCACTTCGACGTCTTGGATTGTCCCAAGATAGGGGATAATGCCGGCATAGGTACCGACGGGCTGAAGCTCCTCGCCTATGCGCATTCGCTTTTTGGGGGAAGGTGGCAGTGGTCCAATCTCCATCGCCCGAAAGGCGGTGTCCGAAAAAACAGTGCCTTGCAGCGGTTCAATCACGCTGATCCCTCAAGCAACGCAAAAACTGGGTCGCAAGCGACATGTGGCTGCGCCGATGCTATCAAGCCTCTCAAATCGGCCATGCATCGGCCGGACGTAGCTTTCGGTACTCCGCCATCGAGATCTTGCCCAACTGCGGTGTAAGCCTGCATTGGCGTTTATCCCATGGGTATTCCATCTGCCGCTTCAGCCATTCCTTGCCCTCCCCTTGCTTCCAGGCTTCCAAATCCAGATCACGCCAGAAGCGAGGGTTGCGGCCGGTGCGCCGGTCATGCTCTGCGGTAACTGGGTCCAGATGTCTGAATGGTTCCAGCCTTGGCACATCCGGCAGGGGCTGAGAGGTATCCATGTAGCGTTGAAGCATGTCCCACAGCGCCATTACCTCTTCTTTCGTGGGTTCGACCCGGCTCAGGGACGTCTGGCTGAATTGTTTTGCAGTGTAGCGATGCACGAACATCAAGCGGTAGAAGATACCGCCGGCTTCTATCACTCGCTCAACATAGGCATCGAACTCCCCAAAGGGCGCCGTCAGTTTCTTGCCGCCAGGCATAGCGAAACTCACCTGGCCGGTTTCTCGGCTGAAGTAGCTTTCGCCCGCTTTAAGGCTGCGATCCATTATCCTAGAAAGGCCTTTTTCGAACGGTTTTAATAGAAAGGCAGCGGCGCTCATAACCCAAGGTAAGGTTTTTATGATTAGAAACATAGATAGAGCTATCCAACCCAAAACCACTCCGAGGCCTAAAAGTGATTTTAGTTCGTCAGGGAGCTCAACCTGGGAAGCATAATGTAAGAGCATCATCCCTCCACCAACCAAGACAAGCCCGCCCCAAAGATATGGGATTAGCAGCTGTGCGGCTGAAAGACCAATGAAGGCCTTGCCGTTCAGAAAACGAATTTGACCCTGACTCCACCACCAATCACCGGACTGAAATGCCTCTGGGCCACATTTGTCCTGGTGGTGAACAGCTTGCACATCCTCACAAACGCGGTAATAAGGTTGAATACCTGCGTAGTCACCCACTGGCTGCAAATCTTGGCCGAGACGTCGCCTGTTGTTTCTAGGCTCAGGGAGCAACGGAGACTCCTCCATCCCCTCAACTGCTCTCGACATCGTCACCAACCGTGTTTTTTCTGGCTGCCGGCGCAATGAATGTCATATCTTTGGTGCGAGTGCTCATGTAATTGAATCTGAACCGGTCTGGCAAAGGAGCTGATGTGCGACTGAACTCAAAGATAAAGTCGCCGTTTCTCTCGTGGGGAGGCATTGCTTCAAGCCCCTGCATCAGTGTAGCTGCCATCGCTTTTGCGCCGCGGGGCGGGTTCTTCATGGCACCCAGAACGGACTCAAAAGCGGAATGGGTCATGCGCAGACCAAACTGAGCTACCGGCTCTCCCGATTCGTCGACGGGATAGCCCATGAGCATGGGGCGAGCCCCTGGCGGTGTTCCGCCGGTCTCGGATACCCGAATACGTACCATTTCATCGCGCCACTCTTCAATAATCAGTTTGAGCCCGGCGTTCTCTAGTTCAATCGCCTTATCCTTCTTATCAAGAAGGACCGAGTACTCTTGGTCTGGTACGGTTACTTGAGCATCGAATTCAATCACATCAATCGACCTCAACTGTTCATCGGTCATTCCCATACGAAGGAAGGGCATTCTCGCGCTGGCAGCGTTGCCACCGATCGAAGGTTTGAGGACTCTGAAGTCCGGATTCGGCATTGTGTTTTCCACTACCGGCTCGCCATCAGCATCCAGCAACCGAACACTGTTTACCGGATGAATCGTTGCGGTTTGAAGATTGGAGGAATTCAGCTTTGACTCAACCCCAACGGCTCGTCCATAGCGGTAATCAACCGGTTCCGTACCAAACCAAAGCAGGGTTTGCTGGATCTCATTGAGGGAGGTCTCCACCGGTTCCGGGCTGAAGGGGGGTGTGAAGTAGTCATTAAAGACGGTGTTCGAGGTATCGACGGGGCGAGCCTGCATCGATATTTTCGCCATAGACAGCAGTCTGTCGGTGTCTGGCCCTGGATCAACCTCTGACTGCCTGACCTTCCAGCGACTGGTAATCTGAAAGGTTACCCCTTGATGCTCCTCTTCAGTACTAATCTGAACACTAGCCTGCCTCGGCCAGCCTGCTGCACGTTCAAGTTCGAGGTAGCCAGTAGCACTAAAGCTATTTGGGGTTGCATCCTCATCTGCCGGCTGGTCTTGCTCTCCGACGGGTCCAAACTCTAGGGTTACCGTCTGACTATCCAACTGAGTAACCTCGAACTGCATTCCCTCAAGGATTCCGCCACTCCATTCTTGATTCTCAGTCTGCCAGGATAATCCAATCGCCAGATCTTCATTCGGAAACTGGCCAGGATACCAAGGAAAAACACTCAAGCTGCGAAGAAGTAGAGTCTGCAGAGAGTCTGGCCGATCACTAATGCTCTTCAGGGCATCCGGGTTCTGGTAAGTACTCTCTTTGAGCACGCCATGAACACTTACCTGCTCAACAACTCCAGACCGCAGAAAATCGACCAGAAGTTTTTCACCACTGCTTTGTGGCTCGCCCGACTCGGTATCTACAAGTGTCCTTCCACGTCCTCGTTCCACAACTTTCAAGGCGGCGGACTGAAGCTCAACCATGCCAGCCTCCACACCAAGGACTTCGCTACGCAGAACGCTGGTCATCCTGTTAACCGACCCACCTCTGCCAGACACCCCAATTTCTGTGGTCTGATCAACCGCAAAATATCGGACATCTCCCACTGGGGGATTAAACAGCAGGACCTCCTTGTTAATCGCCGGAGGCGCTTCAGAGAACCAGAAATAGCTGGCAACAGCCAGAATGAGAGCGCAGACCAGCGCACCAATGAGTTTCATCGTTTTGCTCCTTTCCTTGGATTTTTAAACCCCTTGAGAGCGGATTACTCATTTATAAATGAGCCTGCAGATTGCTCTGGGTAATATAAATGATGCTAGATTCAGCCGTCGTCAACTCGGTCGCCCGCAACAAAGAATCTTTAATAACCCGAATGCGCCTCCAAGACGACCTGCATTTTAAAAACTACTGGTGGTAGGCAATCGAGAAATTTATCAATTAGCCATAAAACGGAAAACTATGCTCTATTAGTGAGACTCAGCCAAACCCCATTTTCTCCAAAGTTATAATAGCTCTCTGGCAAACCCGCCTCATTTCATGCTCGTCAATCAGTTGATCACCTCCCCCAGGACTAAAAATAGCCAAGTTGTCTTGGAGGTATTCAAGTATAGGCGCGAGAGCGGCATCAACTCCATCGTCTTCAAGCTGGTCAAGCAACGTTTCCGCGTCCTTTGCCCACTGAATCGATATATTCTCACCATCAATAAATCTTTGAAGATGTGCTACCAAAGATTCAACCGTCATTTCTTTTTCCTTGGATTGATTACCGTAATAATTCTATTACCATCAACAACTACTTGAGCTTTTGGGTATTTTGAATTCATAAGCGTCACCGAAGTCCCTCTGTTGTCAATCTTTATCTTTTTGATTTTGTCTGCCGTATCTATAAAATCCTCGACCTGTGTGATTGACATTGGCTCTCTTCCTTTGGGAGGGTTAACCATGCGGTCAGCAGCATGGAAATTTATTTGCTTCCCTCCTGGTGTTTTCGTAGCACCCAGTAATTGCTTTGTAGCAAATTCGCCATCAAACAGAGCCAGCTCGGTTCCAGTGAACTTTGTAACTGGTTCACTTTCCGGTATATCGGGCTCCTCATTCAGAACACTGTTAGATCCGCCATCAGATTCGCCCTTCCCAGTCGACTCAGGCTCATTTTTTGGCTGTGCCGCCAACCCCAACGGATCCACCCACCCCGTAGGATTTGGCACATACTGATAATTATTCAACCCACCCGCAAGGCCAATCGGATCCGGCGTAATGAATCGACCGGTATTCGGGTTGTAGTATCGATGCCGGTTGTAATGCAGGCCGGTTTCCGGGTCGTGGTACTGGCCCTGGAACCGGAGCGGGTTGTCTATTTCTGACACTTGTTGCTGAACCACATTCCCGTAGGCGCGGTAGGTGACTGACCAGACGAGTTTGCCCTGCTGGTTGGTCAGTTCCTGGGGCGTTCCCAAATGGTCCAGGTGGTAGTAATAGACTTCAGCTTGTTCGGGGCCGTGGCCATCTACCAGCGCCAGGGGTTTGAAGCTGTCAGGTTCGTACAGGTAGGTGCGGTACTGATCCCCGGTTTCTTCAGCAATGAGGCGGTCGCCCTGCCAGAGGAATTCGGTTCGGGTCAGGCCGTTGGTTTTGGCGATACGGCGGCCGAAGGCGTCGTATTCGTAGTGCCAGGTGCTGCCATCCGGTGTGGTGACGCTCGTGAGTCGGTGCTCGCAGTCGTAGCTATACCGGGTGGCCAGTTTCTGGCCTTTACCTCGACGTTCCTCAATCAGGTTGCCGAATTCGTCGTACTCGTAGTGGCAGTCGCCGTGCATGGTGAGGCGGTTGCCACGTACATTGGCAGATTGACTGCTCGAAGCCCCCTGGTTTTGCTCCAGAAGGTTGCCGGCCGGGTCATGTATGAGTTGCTCATAGAGATCGCCCCGCACGCCCACCAAACGATCCATCGGGTCGTAGACGTATTGTCTGAGTCCTTTGCGGCTGTCCTGGATGCTTTTGAGGTTGCCGTTGGGATCGTACTGGTAGTCGCGCTGAGCGCTGATGTCTTTGAGGCGGCCCTGATGAATCCGGTGCTGGGTCAGGCGGCCTTCGTCGTCATAGACATAGGCACTCAGCAGCTCACCCTGTTGCCGTTCGACTTCCTCGCCGGTGGACGCCATTTGGTGGCGGGTCAGCGGTTGGCCATTCAGGTCGATGCCCGACAACAACCCGGCTGCGTCCCGATGGTAAGCCAGCGCCTGGCCGTCCGGCAGCACCACTTCGTTCAGGCGATCAAATTCATCATAACGATAACGAAGGCTGGCCCAGCCCTGATGTTCGGTTTTCAACAAACCGAATTCGTCGTACTCGAAAGCCAACGGCCAGTGGCCATCATCAACCCCGATCAATTTGCCGTCCGCGTTATAGCCGTACTGAATCTCGCGGCCATCGGGTAGTGTCTTCTTCAGCAACTGGCCGAGTTCATCCCGCTCATAGGTGGTGGTTTGCAGGACCTCACTGGAAGTGCCGTACTCAGCCTTCTCTGTCAGATGGCCATTCAGGTCATACTGGTAAGCGGTGCGACGGCCATCAAACGCAGTCTCCTGTTTGACCAACCCGTTCGGGTAATAGTCGATGCGGTAGGCTTCACCCCGCTCATTTTCGATGTGAGTCAGCAGGAACCGGTGATGATCATAACGGTAACGAAGCTCGCTGCCGTCCGGGTTGATGCGATGAGTAAGCAGGTGAAGGTTGTTGTCATACTCGTAACGGGTTTCCCGCCCTTGCTCATCAACGAAACGGGTGACCTTGTTGTAGGCATTGTACTGATAACGACGAGACCGGTTGCCTGAGAGGACTTCCTCTATAACTCGTCCAAGGCCATCGTATCGGTATCGGGTAATGGCACCCCGGGCGTCCTTCTTGGCCAGAAGCTGGCCAAACTCATCGTAACGATATTGGTAGAACGCCCCGGTGGGAGTGGTTTCCTCAATGAGCTGGCCCTGGCTGTTCCAGCCCCACTTGTGAGCGCGACCGTCCGGCAGATCAACCTGCGTGAGCTGGCCCTGAGCGTTGTATGTGTACCGGGTAATTCGTCCTTTTGGATCGGCTTCGCAGGCCAGGTCACCATGCCGGGTGTAATCAAACTTCCAGGTCTGGCCATTGCGATGGATTTCAGCAATGCGCCCCTTTCGATAGGTAAACAAAATGGGCTGGCCGTCCGGGCCGGTTTTGCTCTGGAGCCGCCCACTCTTGTCGTACTGGTATTCTGTCCGGGCCCCCATGGGGTCGATGGTGACTTTTAACCGCCCCTGTTCGTCGTATTCACTCAGGTGTTTGGCGCCGTCCGGGTCTACTTTCTCCTGCAGTTGTGCAGTGCCATCGTAACGCCAGATTTCCCGGCTACCGTCGACGTAGCTAACGGTACAGGTGTGGTTTTCATCATCCCACTCAAAGCGGGTATCGACCTGGGCACTATCCCCCCACTGATGAACACAGCGACCGGTTGGCAGGTTTTCGTCCCACGCGAGATAAAAGCTGTAACCGCCGGCAAGCTGCCGGTGAGTAAGCATATGGTTTTCATAGCCATAACGCTCAGTGCCGCCCTCAGCGTCCTCAGCGCCGATCAGGTCATCGCTGTCGTCGTAGGTGTAGCTGCGCTCAGTCCGCAGTGACTGCCACTGGTAGCCAGTATCGGTCAGCTCCCTGCGCAACAGGCGAACCGATGTGAGGCGGCTACCCTCGAAATCAAATGCCAGCGCATTGCCCGAGTCGTTGCTCAGGCGCTCAAGCTGGCCGTGCAGGTTGTAACCAACCTTGAGCGTGTTGCCATATCGGTCGGATATCCGAACAAGCTGGCCCGAGCTTCCCGACCGGAGAAAGTGATAGCGAAGCGATTTTTCACCCGCGCAGACAACAACCTCTTCGCCGTCCCGCCAGGCCGCCATGCCAGCTCGGGAATTGATACCAACAGGTGCGCTCTCCAATTCCGGAAGGCGGGTGTTTTTGCCCTCGTGGTCATGCCAGGTGATGCCACCATCGTCGAAAGTCAGGGCGTGATTCAGGCTATGGCGCCAACCATAGCCCATATCCAGGCGCCGGTCGCTGCTACCGGATCGGTATACCCGCTTGAACTCGAATGGCAGAGCACCAACCAGACGCGCGTCCGTCAGTTCCAGTACTTCCTCGCCGGTGACGGTACTGATTGGGTCGGCGACATTTTCGGTGGATTCGTTATCCTGGGTGGCACGGCCCTGGTCCGTCTGGGAGGGTGTTGATTCGTCGCGTACTGGCTGAGCCTCACTCTCACTCGTAGCCCCGTGATCACGCCCCGAAGACTGGATGTTGGCGACATCGTCAGTGTCCGCCATTTCCTGATAGGCATTGTGACGGTTTCGGACACCCGCCCCGGACTGTGTATTGGATGAATCAATATGGCCGGAACCCGCAAACTGAATCTTCCGATGGTTGGTTCCGATGTTCTCCATGAATTCCTGGAACTCTCTGGCGAACTGGCCAAGAAACTCGCCGAGTATGTTCTTGGTTACGCGAACGTCCTCCGCCACATTCATGGCGCCCGCCACGGCTTTGCTGCCAATTCGAGCACCGTATTTGGCTGCGAGCCCGGCGCCACCGGTAATGATCAGGCCGACCACCACATCGAACAGAATCTGGCCAACCAGCTCCCCGGAGACTTCAGCCACCTGGGTCGGAGACAGTAAACGGAAGTACTGTCTGACCGTGTACATCACCAGGAAAAGGAAAACCTCGTCATTGGCCACAAGGCACGCCTTGAGATAGGCGTCGTCGGCCTTTTTAAGGTTTTCCATCTGCTCACGCAGATCGTCTGGCAGATTGCTGAAATCGTGATCCAGCAAGCCACAAATCACATCGTAGATTCGACGGATGTCGTCCAGAACAGCGGTGAATCCGTCCGCAATCCCCTCCTGAAACCGAGCATATACAGCAGCAGCCTGAACAGCTGAGCTCATGCTCAGATAGCTTTCCCACTCCTGACGAGCACCGTTATTCCAGGTGTTTTCAAGCAATGAACAACATCGCTCGATAAAGCTCTCGTAGGTTTGGTACAGCGCATCCATGTCCGCACGGGAAACGTCCGGCGCCAGAACCACCCGATACTCTTTGCCCGGCGCAACGGGAACTTCCGCAATACCATTCACATCAGTGGTGCCGCTGTGAACGGTCTCCCAGTCATCGAAGATCCAGCCGGTGTTCTCCTGGATCTGAAACCGCGTGGAGGGAATCGGCGTCTTGCTTACGTTCTCATGGAAGTGAGCAATTTTGATTGTCCGCAACTCCTCACACGGGGCTACAGTTGCCGAGACAACTTCATCATCACTGACACTTTCCCGGCTGGCTTCACCATTCACCTCAAGGACCTGTTCATGCCCCATGAAGATCGATGAAAACCAGCCTTCGCGCCAATCTTCGTAAGTCTTGGCCAACGATTCCCGCAGCTCACGGGTGATCGCATTGATGTCGGGCAATCCATCAGACGCCTGTTGAGACTCTCGAAGAGCCGTCCTTGACTCGATCATTGATTCATCCTTTATCTACGAGAGCCCATTGACGCTTCTTGCATCAGGGCCTGGTGTATCGATTGAAGTTGTGATGGCGCCAGCTCGGTAGGCACATTACTCTGGCATAGCCGCCTCACATGGCGTTCGACTTTCCGGCGGGCAATCGGCTCCGGGTATCGGCTCAACGGAGATGGCCTGGTTTTAGCCAAGACGGCCATCGTATTGCCGACCAATTGATCCCAGCACAGGCCCGCTACCCGTTTCTGGACCTCCGATGGCAGCGAGAACCATGGAAACGACGGCACCGGGCTGGCTACTTCGGGAACTCCGGGATGATGAATGGTTTCCCCCGAGGGCAGAACAATGGCCTCAATGGGCCCCATCAGGTTCGCACGGCCGGCTTCATCAAGACTTTGCAGAATCTGGCCGAAGAACCGGGCCGCCCAGTAGCGGAAGAACACTTCGTGCCCATCCGCCAGCGTTATCTTGGTGAGACTTCGAATATGGCCGAACACATCATCAAACGGAGCTCGGCTTATCAGTCCCCAGCCCCAATCCTCACTGTGGGACTCTTCAACCCAATCTATAAATGCACTGGCCGTGTTGATTTGCGCAAGGAACGGCATTACGTCATGCCACGCTGCGTATGGTGTTCCCATGAACAGCGGCAACGCCGTAAGCCCATCGGTGCGGAAGAAATTCTGAACCGGCTTCGACTCGCTGGTGCCACTGAGGACGACGTAAGCGCTTCCTGTTTCACCAGGCTGTTGCGTAAGAGCATCCAGTGCCGCCCGGAATCCCTTGGCCTCAGACATTGCACACGCCATCCTGGCAGGCGACGCACTCTTCACAGAACGGCGCATCCGTCATCAGGTTCTGATACTGGGCTCTGGTCAGTGGCACTTCTGCCAGTTCAACAGGATCAATCACCTTGGCAGGCTCTGCTTCCAGCACCTGAGGAACCCCTGGCATTACCGCTCCCTGCCCCGAACCACTGCCCGGACTGCCCCCGGAATTAATCTTGATCCCCGGCCCACTCAAGGTCACGCCGCTGGGGTCCAGCTTGATAAAACTTCCACCCCCGGAAATTGTCAGCTCTGCCCCGGCATCCAGCACCACTTTGGCACCGGCCTTGTGATGCACTTCGGTGCCGGCTTCCGAGGCCATGCTGCGGGCGGTTTTCAGGTGGTAGGTGCCGCCCACGGTCTGGCTGCAGTCTGCGCCAACGGACAGCCGGTTTTCGCCGTCGGTGGTGCAATGGTCCGCCGCTTTGATGTGGCTGAACTGGTGGTTCTCCACCGTCAGGTGGCTGTCGTTCCTGATGACTTCGGTGCGGTTGTGTTCAGTGAGCAGGTCCAGGTCTTTCTGGGCGTGCACGTAGATCTGTTCTTCGCCGGCTTCGTCTTCAAAGCGCAGTTCGTTGCTGCCCTCACCCTTGTGGGTTTTGGTCTTCAGGGTGGTTCTTGTTTTGTGCTCCGGCAGCGCATAGGGCGGTGTGTTGGTGGCGTGGTAGGTTCTTCCGGTGATGATGGGCTGGTCCGGGTCGCCATCCAGGAAGGAGACAATCACTTCGTGGCCGATTCTGGGCAATGCCATGAAGCCGTATTGGCCACCGGCCCAGCCTTGCGCCACGCGCAGCCAGGCGCTGCTGTGTTCGTCGTTTTTCGAGTATCTATCCCACGGGAATCGTACTTTCACCCGGCCATATTGGTCGCAGTGGATTTCTTCACCCTCGGGGCCGGTGACGAGGGCTATCTGGGGGCCGTCCATCACGGGTTTGTGGTTACACAGCGGGCGCCAGGTTTTGTCGGCCGGGATGGCGCTGAAGGTGTTGTGGTAGCTGGTGGGCTCGCTGCCACCCTCTTCTTCCAGGGCCTGGGGCTGTTTGCCGGTGTGGGTGATGGCGGTGAGCAGCCATTCCCGGTTCAGGGTCTGGCTGTCGTGGTCCTGCAGTTCCACTTTGGCGCCGGGGGTGAAGTCCGGTCGGTTGCTTTTGCCGTTGGCCATGGCGGCGTTGTTTCTGAGGGCATCCAGTTTGTTCTGGGTGAACGGCTGGCCGCTGGCGTCGGCTTTGTAGCGGCCGGGGTAGTCGTAGTGCTGGTAGTCTTCGCGATGATTGACTCCGCCAGCACTCTGCTCGTGCATCAGGGCGTAGGCAGGGTTCTTGAAGGTATAGTCCTTCATGGCCACGGAGGCGGCTTTAACCCGTTCTTCGTAGGCGAACTGGAATACGCAGGCCTGCTTTGTGCTACCACCGGCTTTGGTGTTGCAGGTAACCGGGTCCAGTTTCGGGGCGTCGCCGTGGTGGTCGGCAAGAATCAGTGCCGGTTGTTCTTCGCCATCCACGCTGCCGTGCTGGTAGCGGTAGTGCCAGCCTTCTTCGGCGGCCAGGCGTTCCAGGAACTGCAGGTCGGTTTCCCGGTGCTGGACGCAGTATTCCCGTTCTTCCGGTGGGCGTTTGAAGTCAAAGATGGAATCCACAATGCCCCGCTCTTCGAGCAGGGTGCGCACGATGGCGTCGGTGGTCTGGGTCTGGAAGATGCGGCTGTTGTGCATCAGGCCCAGGCGCCATAACGGCGGCTGTATGACCACTTCGTAGCGGGTGCGGCGGTGGCCGGTGTCGCCCCGCATAAATTCGTTCACCACGCCGGTGAACCGGCGCAGGGGCTGGCCATCCTGCCACACCACCAGGTCTACCGGCTGTTCCAGTACATCGGCGGCGGCCACATCCGGGTCGGTGCTGGCCAGCTGTAACCGGCCATGGAACAGATCAGACAGCCGTTCGGTCAGCGCGAAGCCGACAACGACAAAGTGATCCGAGGGGAATTCGCCTACACGGGCGGTGAACTGCAATCCGCTTGCCTGGGGCATGACTTCGATCCCTGAAGATTATGTTGAACTGACTCATCCTGAGCAGTCCCGATTATAACCACCGACCTGCAGAATACAAACCAACCATGCCTCATTCCTGAGGCATTCGCCTTAACGCTCAGCGTCTCTGCTGGTTGGACAACCACACACTCTGATACGGCTTCAGGGTGATTGATCCAGCCAGATCATCCACCTCCATTCCGGAGATCAAGTCTACCCAGCGATCCGTTCCGATCAGATTGATATCACTGAGCGCCACCTGCTGCACCTCGGGACTGATGTTATGGATACAGAACACCGACTGCTCCCGTCGCATGCTCTGGCGCCAGAACCCGAACAACTGCAACCCCAGGTGCAAGGTGAACTGCGTGGCGTTCGGATGGAACGCAGGTTGAGCGCGGCGTATGGCAATCAAACGCTTCAGCTCCCGGAATGCCTTGCTGTGGTGGGTCAGCGGATCTGCGAGGGTTTCCTCCAGTTGCGACAACTGCCATTGACTGCGGTTAATGGAGCGCAGGCGCCCGGTATGCTCCACCCGCGCCTGATCGTTCTCCGTGGCCAGCAAGCTGTGAATATAAAAGGCGGGAATGCCCTCGAGAGCCAGCATGATGGTATGCGCACACAGGAATCTCGCGAGCTGCCAGTGGTCAGCACCGCCTTCTGCGGTTCCTTTGAGGGCATCCCAGAGCGCAATGTTCATCTCATAGGGTTGATCCCGCCCGTCGGCCGTCCGGCGGTAGGACACCTTACCCCCAAACGACTCCATGGTGTTGATCAGGCGTTGCTTTTCATCTTCGGTCAGCAGGCCATCTGTGGGCCGCAGTCCAACGCCGTCGTGGGAAGCGATAAAGTTCAGATAGGTGGTGCCCAGCTGCGCCGGGGGCATACTCATCAGCCAGGTTTTCAGATGTCGGCAATTGCCGGTCACCAGCGTGTTGATCAGCAGAGGCGGCAACGAAAAGTTATAGATGGCGTGGGCTTCGTTGGCATTGCCAAAATAAGTCAGGTTCTCCCGGTTAGGCACGTTGGTTTCGGTAATCACCACCGCGTCCGGCGTGTGATGTTCAATCAGCAAGCGCAGAATTTTGATCAGCTCGTGGGTTTGCTGCAGGTGAATACACGGCGTGCCCGGCTCTTTCCAGAGAAAGGCCACGGCATCCATACGGAAAATCATCACACCCCTTTCCAGGTATTGGCGGATGATCCCCGCAAACTCCAACAATACCTGCGGGTTGGCAAAGTTCAGGTCTACCTGATCTTCACTGAAGGTGCACCACACATAGCGCTCGCCGTCGTCGGTCTGCACCGGATTGAGCAGCGGCGACGTACGTGGCCTCACTACTTGGCTGAGGTCGTCTTTCGGGTTGCCTTCAAAGAAATAGTCCTTACCCGGGTCGATGCGCTTCTTATAGTTTTCGAACCACCGGCTGCGGGCCGACATGTGGTTAATCACAAGATCGGACATCAACTTGTAGTCCCGGGCAATGGCCTCAATTTCCGGCCAGCCACCGTGACTCTCATTCACCGCCAGGTAATCCATCACCGAAAAGCCATCATCAGAGCTGAAGGGAAAAAAGGGCAGTATGTGGACCGCGGAAACGGAGTCCTTAAGGCAGTCATCCAGGAAGCGCTTGAGCGTCACCAGTGGCTTCTCGTCCGATTGCTGAAGCGTATCCGCGTAGGTAATCAGCAACACATCGGTTTCGTCCCAATGGTTCTGGTGGGCCGGTGGGGCGTCGGCATTGGGCGCCAGCCCCATGGTGGCCAGTAACTGCTCCGCCAGAAAGTCACAATCTACCGAGGGATAGACGACCTCGAGCATACCTTGCAGCTTGCTCTTCAGTGGCTGAGTCATGGCCGATATTCCTGATTGTCCAGTTCAACAGCCTCCAGCAGTTGCTCACGAATGTCCGGAATGGCACTGGTCACCCGGTTCCAGCTGGGGATGAAGGGGGTGTCCATGGGGTTATCCAGGAAGTAGGCACCGGCGCGCATCACATTCTGGGCAAACAATTCCACCGCCTTTTCTTCCTTGTGCCGATCAAAGCCGAGCCCGTTGATTACGGCGTCGTTCTGATAGGTTTCCACAAAATCCAGAGCAATACGGAAATAGGTCGCCTTGATGGTGCGGAACTTTTCATTGGAGAACACTTCGCCATTGGTGGCCAGCTTTCGGAACAGGGCCTTGGCGATATCCACGCTCATTTTGGACAGCCCTCGGCTGGCATCCTCCGGCGAGAGATCCTGATGCTTGTGATCGTAGACATCAGCAATATCCACCTGGCACAGGCGATTGGTGGCGTAGTTTCGTTTCATCTCCGAGAGCACACCAATCTCGAGCCCCCAGTCACTGGGAATGCGCAGGTCATTGATCACGTCCGTGCGGAACGAGAATTCTCCGGCCAGGGGATAGCGGTAGCTGTCGAGGTAGTCGAGAAAATCGTTCGGGCCGCAGACTTTTTTCAGGGCCCGGATCAACGGGGTGACCAGCAGACGACTGACACGGCCATTCATCTTGCTGTCGGCGACCCGGGCGTAATAGCCCTTACAGAACATGTAGTTGAATCCAGGGTTGGCCACCGGGTAAATCAACCGTGCGAGCAGGTCCCGCGAGTAGGTCAGGATATCGCAATCATGCAACGCCACCGATTTGCTCACCCCGGAGGCCAGGACATAACCGAAGCAATACCAGACATTCCGCCCCTTACCCATTTCAGTTGGGGCCAGGCCCTGCTCGCGAAGCTTGAGGTCGATGGCCCGCAAACGCGGCCCATCGTTCCACAGTACCTTGAACGGCTGAGGCAGCTCGGAGAAGTACTCCAATGCGTGCCGGTATTGTGCTTCATCGGCACGATCGAGCCCGATCACGATTTCTTCCAGATAAGGCACCTTTGCCAGCTCCTGGACAATGTGTTTCAGGGCGGGGCCTTCCAGCTCTGAATACAGCGACGGCAACACCAGTGACATGGGCCGCGCTTTACGGAACTGAAGCAGATCGGCCTCGATGTCTTCTACCGGTCGTCGCACAAGATTGTGCAGGGTCGTTACTATGCCATTCTGGTAAAAGTCGCCCATGGCGCCTCTCCTATGCTTTTGGCCACGCCTGGCGGCCTAGTAGCCGTACTCGAAAAGAAGATTGAGTACGCATTCGTTCCAACCCTCCGGGCCGGGCTTCAGGGAGCGCATGGGGTGCTTCTGCGATGGCAACTGGACCTGATCGCTGTTCACCCCGCGAATCACCACCGGGATATCCGCGGCCTCCAGCATGCGCTGGTCGTTCGGGCTGTCGCCCAATGCGATGGTGACTAGCGGCTCGCCCCGATAGTGCTCCCGGTATTGCTCCAGCAAAAAGCGGGCCCCCTCGGCTTTGTCGAAGCGCCCCATGGCGTGCCAGAAGCGACCCCCCTGCACCAGTCGGAGCCCCTCACGCCCCAGTGCCGCACTGAATTGGTCCAGCTCCGGGTCACTGCCTTGCCAGATCAGCGGCTCCGTACCCAGGCGCTGCCGGGCCCGAGAGGCCTCCACCTCATCCAGACCCGCAACCTCCGCCAGTTCCGCATCCGCCATATCCGAAAAGCCCCGAAACTGTGCACCTGCCTTCCTCTGCACCATAAGCGTGCGAAGGACCTGCTGGTGATCTGCTCCAAAATTCATCACCTGTTCTTCGGTGCGGTCCAGACAGCCCGCCGGGATAACCGCCGCCGCGCCGTTCTCGACGATAAAGGGGGCCCGTATGCCCATCGCGTTTTGCAGATGGCGCATCTCGGCGGCGGTTTTACTGGAGTTAAAAATCAAGGGGATACCGTTAGCGGCCAACTTTGCCATGGCCGGCGATGCGGCCCGCCAGCTGTAGCTGTGATGGTCCAGCAAGGTGCCGTCCAGGTCGGTGAAAATTATCAGGTGTGGTTGCATTTGGTTCACCTGCTCTGCAATCTGTTGTTAGGCTTCAACCCTATACATACGCAGTATTCATACCAAAGCCAGGTCGCTTTATGAGCAACAACAGTTTTCAGGTGGAACATCGCTACCTGGAATTACCGGACAGCTTCTACAGTCGGGTACAGCCATCTCCTCTGTCTGAACCGCGCATGGTCTGCTTTAACCAGGCCCTGGCCAGCGATATGGGATTTCTGGTGCGGAATGAAAATGACTGGGCGGCCATTGGTGCCGGCGCCGAACTTCTGGAGGGGATGGACCCGGTCGCCATGAAGTACACCGGGCATCAGTTCGGCATGTATAACCCGGAACTGGGCGATGGCAGAGGCCTCTTGCTCTGGGAAACCGTGGGGCCAGACGGCACACGCTGGGACTGGCACCTGAAAGGGGCAGGCACCACGCCCTACTCCCGCTTCGGCGATGGCCGGGCAGTACTCCGGTCAACCATTCGTGAATATCTGTGCAGTGAGGCCATGCATGGCCTGGGAATTCCCACCACCCGGGCGTTGTTCATGATCAGCGCCAAAGACCCGGTGCGCCGGGAATCTATTGAAACCGCCGCCGCTTTGATGCGGGTAGCGAAAAGCCACATCCGGTTTGGCCACTTCGAGTTTGCAGCCCACCATGAAGGGCCGGACGCCCTGAAAACACTGTTAGAGCATGTGATTGCCCTGCACTTCCCTCACCTGATCACCCTGCCGGAGGAGCAACGCTACGCCCGCTGGTTTGAGGAAGTGGTGGAACGCACCGCCAGGCTAATCGCGAAATGGCAGGCCGTTGGATTCTGCCATGGGGTGATGAACAGCGACAACATGTCGATTATCGGTGACACTTTTGACTATGGCCCCTTCGCCTTCCTGGACGATTTCGACGCTGGCTTCGTTTGCAATCACTCCGATCACGAAGGCCGCTATGCCTACAACCGCCAGCCCCAGGTAGGCTTTACCAACTGTCAGTACCTGGCCAATGCCCTGTTGCCGATCATGGATGAAGATACCGTTCGCCGGGGCCTGAGGCGCTACGAAACCGCCTACAACGAGCATTTCAAACACCAGATGCTTGCCAAGCTGGGGCTGGAAGAAGCGGATGAATCAGATATGGGCCTGATCATGGACACCTTCAGCATGCTCCACGAACACCGCGTTGACTACACCCGGTTTTTCCGCGGCCTGTCCAACCTGCACGACCATGGCACCGCGCCGGTTCGTGATCTGTTCGCAGACCGCAGCGTGGCTGACGAGTGGCTGGAACGTTACGAAGCCAGACTACAGAAAGAAACCCGTGGCCACGATGAACGGGCATACGCCATGCGCCGGGTAAACCCGAAATACATTCTGCGCAACTACCTGGCCCAGCAAGTGATCCTGGAGGCGCAGAACGGCGACTATGAGCCAATGAAGGAACTGCTTAAGGTGCTGGAAAAGCCTTTTGATGAACAACCCGAGTATGAGAAATACGCCGCCTTGCCCCCGGATTGGGGGAAACATCTGAACATCAGCTGCTCTTCCTGAACGGCCGCTATTTCACCAGGGCATCTTCCTCATGTTTGACTGGCGCCAACGCATCCAGCCTGGCGCCATGGCGCATCATAAACAGCACCAGCAGAATCGCGGGCACGCCCATCAATCCCGCGATCAGGAAGAACTCAGCGTAGCCAAAGTTCGCCACCACAATCCCGGAGAAGCCCCCGAGGAACTTGCCCGGCAGCGTCATCAGCGAGCTGAACAAGGCATACTGGGTGGCAGTGAACGAGGCACTGGTCATGCTGGACAGCCAGGCAATCAGCGCCACATTGGCAATACCGCCACTGAGGTTATCGGCACTCACCACCAAGGCCAGCGCCGCGATGTCCGGTGGTTGCTGGGCTAACAGTACAAACAGAAGGTTGGTCGCCGCCGTCATGATGGCCCCCGCCAGCAGTATCCGGCGCACACCATAGCGCACCACCAGCACCCCACCGACCATGGAGCCAACAATGGTCATAAAAAACCCGAACACCTTGGTGACATCGGCCACCTGGGTTTTACTGAAACCCATAAAATCCAGATAGAACGGATTGGCCATCACCCCCATGGCAATATCCGAAATGCGATAAACCGCCACCAGCACCAGAATGGCCACCGCCAGCTCCCGATACCGACGGAAGAAGTCCAGAAACGGGCCGGCCACCGCGGCATAGAACCAGCCAGTTAACCTGGCCAGGCGTTCCGGCAGGTGGCTTCGTTTCTCCACCTCTTCCTCAATTCGATGGGCAATGTCCTGCGCAGCCGCAAAATGGTTTACTTCCGGCTCTTTCACGATCAGAACCGTCAGGGCACCCACACCCACCAGCGCTGCCATCACCTGATACGACACTTCCCAGGACCAGAACTCCGCCATATACAGTGCACCGGCGCCAGCCACCAGCAATGCCAGCCGGTAACCAAAGATGTATGTGGCCGCTAACGCCGCCTGTAGACGCTCCCGAGCAATCTCAATGCGATAGGCATCAATGGCCACATCCTGCGTGGCGGAGGAAAAAGCCACCAACAACCCGAACAGCGCCAACGTCTCCGGAGCCGCCAGGGCGTTCGTCTGGGACATCAGGTACAACCCGGTGGCAATGCCCGCCTGGGCCAGCAGAATCCAGCTGCGGCGCTTGCCAAACAAGCGATCCAGCACTGGCAGTTTCAGCCGATCCACCACCGGCGCCCAGAACACCTTGATGGAATAGGTAATGCCAAGCCAGCTGAAAAAACCGATGGTGGCGGTCTCCACCCCAACGTCTGCCAGGCGGGCATTGAGGGTGGAAAACACCAGCAGAAAGGGCAGCCCCGCCGAGAACCCGAGAAACAACATGGCAATTACTTGCCAGCGGGTGTAGGTGTAGGCGGTATCCCGAATCAGGGCTACAACATTGGGGGGAAGATAAATAAGAGCCTCTCCGAATCAGTCGCGAAAGTTGTTGAACTGCAGCGGGATGTCCAGTTCTGCCTCACGCAACATGGCAATGGCTTCCTGCAGGTCGTCCCGCTTCTTGCCGGTAACCCGCACCTTGTCGCCCTGGATGCTGGCCTGCACTTTCATTTTCTGCTCTTTGATCATCTTCACGATCTTCTTGGCCATGTCTGTCTCAATACCCTGCTTCAGGGTGAAATGCTGCTTCACCAGCTTGCCCGCTTTGCTTTCACCATCTTCCGACAGAGCACGGGTATCAATGTTGCGCTTGGCAAAGGCCATTCGCATCATGTCCACCAATTGCTCCAGCTGGAACTCCTGCTCGGCGCTCAGGGTCAGGCGCTTGTCTTCCAGTTCGATGTCCGCCTCAACATTCTTGAAATCCCAGCGGTTACCCAGTTCACGCTTGGCCTGGTCCACCGCGTTGGTAACTTCGTGCATTTCGATTTCTGAAACAATGTCAAAAGAAGGCATAGTCGTTATTCTCCAAAGGCCACGGAGGGGTATACTGTGGCGACAATTTGATTACGGATGTTCGAAACCGCCAAGAATACCAAGAGCTGTGGCGAACCGCATCTGACAATGGACTGGTAAGAAGTAGACAAACAATGCCAAACCTCGATCTTCCCATTCTCGTAGTAGACGACGCCAAATTCAGCAGTATGGTGGTGGGCCGTACGCTGCGAAATGCCGGTTACCGCGACATACGCATCGCCAACAACGCACCGGCTGCCCTGAAACTCATGGAACAACGCCCAGTCAGCGTACTGATTGCAGACTGGCTGATGCCCGAAATGGACGGCCTGCAGCTGACCGACCAGGTGCGCCAGCAAGACGAGCAGAACAACCACTACACCTATGTGATTCTGCTCACCGCCCGTGAGAGTGTGGAAGCCCTGTCGGAAGCGTTCGACCGGGGTGTGGACGACTTCATCTACAAGTCAGACATGACCAAGCAGCTCATACCCCGCATCTTTGCGGCAGACCGCATGGCAGACCGGCAGAACACCCTGCTGCGCGCCAACGCCCTGCTGGTGGAGAACAACCGGGAACTGGAATCCAGCAACATCATTGATCTGGAAACCGGGCTGACCAACAACAAATACGCGCGCCAGCGCTTGCAGAAAACCCTGCGCCACGCCGAATCCCGCGGCGGGTCAACCGCCTACGTCATGTGCGGCATCCGTAACTGGCAAGAGCTGAAGCGCAAACATCCGCCCAGCGTGATGAGCGAACTGTCGATCGGCATCGCCCGGCGCCTGAGCACATTGATTCGCCCGATTGATGCCCTGTGCCGGGTGGGTGACAACCAGTTTGCGATTGTCTCCTACTTCCCCAACAGTGATCACTGCACCACCACCGCGTTCCGGCGCATTTTTGACGGCATCAACCACAAAGCGCTGAAAACCACCGCAGGCTTCATCTCTGTAGAAGCCGGCATGGCCCTTTGCAAAGCCGATGCCCAGGACGGCACCCCCACGGTACAGGATATGGAACGCGCTGCTGTACAGGGCCTTGTGGACGCCTATGAGTAAGCGTCCGCCCATCACACCTTGTCAGGTGTAGCCGGCTTCCAGTTGTGGGGCAACAGTTCGTCGATGGTGTTGTTTTTCTGAGTCGGCAAGC
>NZ_JBRJHG010000020.1:0-83848 GCF_053628895.1 Marinobacter sp. MBR-105
ATAGCGGCTGTTGGTGCTTGGTGAACGGTGTAAGGTCCTGAAACTATAGCACTTTCAGCCGCTTTCTTTTATCCCGTCATGAGAAATCCGGGCTAGTAAGTTTTGCCGCAGGGTCACCCTGCGGTATTTTTTCGCTTTTCTTTCAGAGCCTCGTGGTAGGCACGCCCTTGTTTGTTCATCATTTTTTTGCGAGCTTCAAAACCCGACTCTGACATGGAGTAGCGTGTCATTTCTCTGTGCAGACGTTGCATGTCTTCATTCTTAAGTACGTCTTCAAACGATGAATTATTTATGTTTTTTTCATCCATGCTCTTCATGTCTTTTTCATCTGATATGTTGCCTGCAAAGAGGGATGTGGAAATAGTGAATGCTGAGATTAACGCGATCATGCGTTTCATAAATACACCTCCAGGTTAGTTGGTGAGTTTATGAAAACATTGATTCCTGAATTTATCCTGAAATAATAATTCTGTTTAAATAAACATTTTTTAATTGATTTGCCCGTTATTTATTAAAGTCAAGCGCTGAGTTTTTTTCAGTTATTCAGTTTGGTTTCAGATAAATAAAATAAGATCGCGGGAGGAAAACAATTGATGGAGATGTCCCGTTGTCCTTTCTTCCCCACCTCGTAAAGTCCGTTGTTCTAGGTGCTTTGATTCTTACCGGTCTGCCCGGTTTCGCCGAGCCCAGGCTTGAGTTATCTGACGCCATTGATGTTGCTACTGAGGAGGATCCCTGGCTTCGCCAGAGTGTCCAGATTCAGGATGCCCTTCTGGAGGAGTCGATTGCCGATGGCGCCCTGCCGGATCCGAGAATGACCCTCGGCGCCGCGAATCTGCCCACAGATACTTTTGATACGGGCCAGGAGGCCATGACTCAGGCTACCGTCGGTCTTACCCAGCGAATTCCACGTGGCAACAGCCGTCAGCTGGCAAGCGCGAAGAAGGCGGAAATGGCCGCAGTTCAGCCGTTCCGGCGCGCGAATCGTCGGGCACAGGTTGAACAGACGGTAACGCAGCTCTGGCTGGAGGTCTGGCGCTCCGAGCAGAGTATCCGGTTGATTGAAAGCAACAGAGGCTTGTTTGAGCAATTGGAAGATGTTGCTGAGGCGGGCTACACCTCTGCCTCCATGGGGTCCAGGCAGCAGGATGTTATCCGGGCTTCGCTGGAGCTGACGAGGCTTGAGGACCGGCTGACAGCACTGCAGGTGCAACAGGCATCGAATCGGGAAGCGCTGGCCGAGTGGATTGGCCTGGATCAGGCACAGCTGGCCGTCACCGACCATGTCCCCCGCGAACTGCTGGGAGAACTCCCTTCTGCCTGGGCTGAAATCGCGACTGATTCACTGATCCGACATCCCGCGGTGCGCGCCACCGATCAGTTGATTGAAGCCCAGAGTGTTGACGTTGATCTGGCCCGCCAGTCCTACAAACCGGAATGGTCGATATCGGCACAATACGGATATCGTGACCGGGCTCCGAACGGCGAGGACCGGGCCGATCTGTTTTCCGTGGGGATTGGCTTTGATCTGCCTCTTTTCACCGGCAATCGGCAGGACCGGAAGCTCAACGCGTCTGTGGCTAGACTGGAGGCGGCGAAAACCGAGCGTATCCTGCAGCTCCGTGGGCTTCGCGCCAAAGCCAGGGCTGCCGTTGTCAGAATTCAGCGCCTGGATGAGCGCATAGCGCTGTATGAAAAGACCCTTCTGCCACAAATGGAAGCGCAGGCAAGTGCGGCACTGACGGCCTACAACAACGACGACGGCGACTTCGCCGAGGCAGTGCGCGCGCGAATTGCCGAGCTCAATGCCCAGGTGGAACTGATTCAGATGAAAGCCGAGCGGGCCGGGAATATGGCGAACTTCCGCTACCTGACGGCTGAATCTTCCGAGATCCCTACCTTTTCAATGACCCGTTATCAGGACTGATCATCATGGCTAACTTTGTTCGCCCTCTGGGCTTTGTGTTGCTCGGCGGTCTCGCCGGTGCGGTAGCCACCTATTGGTTTGCATCGGACACCCACGCGCTTTCTTCTGCAGAACAGGCCAGCTCCGATTCAAAAAAACCGCTGTACTGGGTCGCTCCCATGGACCCCAATTTCAAAAGTGACAAACCGGGAAAATCACCCATGGGTATGGATCTGATTCCGGTGTATGACGACGGCGGATCGGCAGACGATACGGCGGGCACGGTCCGTATCTCACCGACGGTTGTCAATAATCTGGGGGTTCGCACGGAGCCGGTGATTCAGGGGCGGCTGCCCAATAACATCACCACTGTGGGCTATGTGGCCTACGATGAAGACCAGATGGTTCACGTTCATCCCCGGGTTGATGGCTGGATTGAAACGCTGTTTGTCAAAGCCGAGGGAGAGCCTGTTGAACAGGGCAAGCCGCTGTACACCTTATATTCGCCCACCCTGGTGAATGCCCAGGAGGAGCTGCTGTTGGCGATGAACCGTGGCAACCAGAAACTGGTGGAGGCTGCTACAGAGCGGCTGGCGGCGCTGAATGTGCCGGCCAGTCTGATCAGCCGGTTACGCCAGAGCCGGGACATTCAGAGGACGATGACGGTTTACGCGCCCCGCTCGGGTGTGATTGAGAACCTGAATGTGCGCGAGGGTATGTTCATCAAACCGGGAGACCGGGTTCTGTCGATCGCTGCGCTCGATGAAGTCTGGCTGATCGGTGAAGTGTTTGAAAGCCAGCTTTCGGCTGTGGAGGCAGGCAACCGGGTGCAGATGACCCTGGATTACATGCCCGGCCGTGAGTGGCGTGGCAGTGTGGATTACGTCTATCCGGAAGTGAATCCCAAAACCCGGACGGCCCGGGTCCGGATGCGGTTTGATAACGAGGATGGTGCCCTGATGCCGGGCATGTTTGCCCGGCTGGAGGTCCAGGGCGAGCGGGGAAAACGGCAGTTTCTGGTGCCCCGGGAGTCGGTTATCCGCACCGGCCAGAGTGATCGCCTCGTTCTGGCCCTGGAGGAGGGAGCTTTCAAGTCGGTAAACGTCAGCGTTGGGCGCGTGGGGGAAAAGTATGCGGAAATACTCGATGGCCTGATGCCTGGTGATACTGTCGTTACATCGGCCCAGTTCCTGATCGATTCAGAATCCAGCAAAAGCTCTGATTTCCGGCGTATGTCTGCACCTCAGACCCGGGATGACGGCGGCATGAATCACGAAGGCATGGATCACGGTGCTATGAATCATGGCGCGATGAATCAGGATGCCGTGGAGCAAGACACCATGGATCACAGCACCATGAACCATGGCGGAGGCGAGTGATGATTGCAGCCATTATTCGCTGGTCGGTTGGTAACCGCTTCTTGGTGTTGCTGGCCACGTTGCTGATCACGGGGCTCGGCCTGTATTCCCTGAAACAAACGCCGGTGGATGCCTTACCGGATCTGTCGGATGTCCAGGTTATTATCAAAACCGGCTTTCCGGGGCAGGCCCCGCAGGTGGTGGAAGATCAGGTGACCTACCCGATGACCACTGCCATGCTCTCGGTACCAGGTGCGAAAACGGTCAGGGGATACTCGTTCTTCGGGGATTCCTACGTCTACGTGATCTTCGATGAAGACACCGACATGTACTGGGCGCGCTCGCGGGTGCTGGAGTATCTCTCCCAGGTGGCGCCCAGCCTGCCGGACTCGGCTCGTCCCCAGCTTGGGCCCGATGCCACTGGCGTGGGCTGGGTGTATCTCTATGCCCTGGTGGATCGCACCGGAAATCACGACCTGAGCGAACTACGCAGTCTGCAGGACTGGTTCCTCAAATACGAGCTGCAAACGGTGCCCGGTGTGTCTGAGGTGGCCGCCCTGGGCGGCATGGTGAAACAGTATCAGGTCAAGGTCAGCCCGGAAAAACTCCGCGCCCTGGGGATCCCGCTGGCCCATATCCAGAACGCCATAAAACGGGGTAATCAGGAAGTGGGTGCGTCCGTGATCGAGATGGCTGAAGCGGAATACATGGTGCGCACCTCAGGTTACATCCAGTCCCGTGATGATCTGCTCTCGATCCCTCTGGGGCTGGACGACAATGGCACGCCCCTTTTGCTTAAAGACGTGGCGACTGTTGAGGTTGGCCCCCAGATGCGCCGCGGCGTTGCTGAGCTGAACGGTGAGGGCGAGACCGTTGGCGGAGTGGTGGTCATGCGCTTCGGTGAGAACGCCCAGGCGACCATCAATGGCGTCAAGGACAAACTAAAGGACCTCAAATCCAGCCTGCCCGAGGGGGTTGAGGTGGTAACGGTCTATGATCGCTCCGGTCTGATCGAACGGGCCGTCAATAACCTGGGTTTCAAGCTGCTGGAAGAGTTCCTGGTGGTGGGTCTGGTGTGCATTGTCTTCCTGTTCCACGTGCGGTCTTCGCTGGTCGCGATTCTCAGCCTGCCGGTGGGCATCCTGGCGGCCTTTATTGTCATGCACTGGCAGGGCATCAACGCCAACATCATGTCACTGGGCGGTATTGCCATTGCGATCGGGGCGATGATCGATGGTGCCATTGTTATGATCGAGAACATGCACAAACACATGGAGCGGACGCCGTTAACGCCGGAAAACCGGTGGGAAGTGGTAACCCGATCCGCTTCCGAGGTCGGGCCTGCCCTGTTTTTCTCCCTGCTGATCATTACCGTCAGTTTTGTGCCCGTTTTCGCACTGGAAGCACAGGAAGGCCGGATGTTTGCGCCCCTGGCCTTTACCAAGACCTATGCCATGGCAGCCAGCGCGGCTCTGGCGGTGACCCTGGTGCCGGTGCTCATGGGGTATTTCATCCGGGGCAAAGTGCTGCCGGAGCACAAGAATCCGGTGAACCGTTTGCTGGTCAGTGCCTATATGCCGGTTCTGAAGCTGGTACTTCGCTTCCCGAAAACAACTGTGCTGGCGGCAGTTCTGGCTTTGGTTGTTGGTGTCTGGCCTGCCACCCGAATCGGCAGTGAATTCATTCCGCCGCTGGATGAAGGCGATCTGATGTACATGCCCACCACCTATCCGGGCATCTCGATCGGTAAGGCGCGGGAGCTGCTGCAGCAGACCGACAAGCTGATCGCCACGGTACCCGAGGTTGAAACTGTCTTCGGTAAAGTGGGCCGGGCCGATACCGCAACCGATCCGGCGCCGTTGACGATGATCGAGACCTTTATCCAGCTCCAGCCAAGGGATGAATGGCGGGAAGGCATGACCACGGAAAAACTTAAGCAGGAACTTAACAACCTGATTCGGTTCCCCGGCCTGACCAATGCCTGGGTGATGCCGATCATCACCCGCATCGACATGCTGGCAACGGGAATCAAGACGCCGGTCGGCATCAAGGTGGCGGGGCCGGACCTGGCTACCATTCAGGGTATTGGCAAACGCCTTGAGGAAATCATGGTGGACATACCTGGCACAGCGTCGGTTTACTCCGAGCGGGTCGCCGGGGGCCGCTACATCAAGGTCGATATCGATCGCGAGCGCGCCGCGCGCTACGGACTGAACATTGCAGATGTTCAGCAGGTGGTGGCATCGGCAATTGGCGGTATCAATGTTTCCCGGACTATCGAAGGGCTTGAGCGCTACCCCGTGAATCTTCGTTACCCCGAGGATTACCGGGATTCCCCGGAAAAGCTGGAGCAATTACCGATTGTGACCGCCTCTGGCCAGCGGATTGCGCTGGCGGATGTGGCTGATATCCGTGTGGAGGACGGTCCGCCGGCAATCAAGAGTGAGAACGCCCGGCTGAACGGCTGGACCTTTGTCGATATTGAGGGGGTTGATGTCGGTAGCTACGTCGAACAGGCCATGGCCACCGTGAACGAATCGCTTGACCTGCCCGCGGGCTATTCGGTGACCTGGTCCGGGCAGTACGAGTACATGCTGCGAGCCAAGGAAAAGCTCACCTATGTGGTGCCCCTAACACTGGCGATCATTGTGATATTGCTGTTCCTGAACTTCCGGCGTTTCGCGGAGGTCGGGATCATCATGGGTACGCTGCCCTTTGCCATGATCGGTGCCATCTGGCTGATGTATCTGCTGGGTTACAACTTCTCTGTGGCTGTAGGGGTCGGGTTCATTGCACTGGCGGGTGTAGCCGTGGAAATCGGCGTGATCATGCTGGTGTACCTGAACCAGTCCTATGCCGCCATGCTGGAAACCTGCGAGGAGAAGGGCCTGACTCCGAGGCGCGAAACCCTTCGCCATTCGGTGCTCCACGGTGCCGGTTTGCGAGTAAGGCCGATCATGATGACCGCGGCAGCCATTATCGGGGGGCTGGTGCCCATCATGGTGGGTACCGGCACCGGCTCGGAAGTAATGGGGCGCATTGCGGCACCGATGGTTGGCGGAATGATATCTGCCGTTATTCTGGCGTTGCTGGTGATTCCTGTGCTCTTTTATCTATGGAAGCAGAGAGCTTTGAAGGATTGATGTTGACCGTATGCCTGAGCACGACTAATCAAACCTGTCCCAGTAGGGCGGATCACCAAAATAACCGTCGATAAAGTCGATGAAGCTGCGGACCTTGCTTGCCAGTAACTGGCGGTGAGCGTAGACGGCGTATAGCCCCAGCGGCTCCGGTTCATGTTCCGGCAGGACGATCGTTAACTTGCCTTCCTGAATGGCGGGGCCCGCGATAAAGGTCGGTTGCAGGGCAATCCCGGCCCCGGCAATGGCTGCCTCGACAAGCACGTCGCCGTTGTTGCTGACCATTCCCTGCAGGTTGTCACTGCGGTTGTCCTGGAGCCACTTCTGCGGGGGATGGTTGGAATCCGGGTCCATGTAGCTGTAGCGCAGGTACTGATGGTCCCGGAGGTCTTCCGGTTTGCCGGGGGTGCCGTATCGTGCCAGATAAGCTGGAGAGGCACACAGCACCAGCCGCACCGGCGCCACCCGCTTGGCGATCAGGGAAGAGCTTTGCAGGCGGCCGATGCGCAGCGCGATGTCGAAGCCTTCCTCGACTATGTCGACCTTCCGGTCATTGAGTTGCAGATCAATACCCACGGCGGGGTGCATTCGCTGGAACTCGGTCAGCAGGGCCGGCATGTGGCGAATGGCGAAAGAAACCGGGGCACTGATGCGCAGCAGGCCCTGGGCCTCGGTTTGCAGGTCGCCGAGCTGGTTTTCCAGATCATCAATATCACTGAGCACCTGCTGGGCCCGCGGGTAATATTGCCTGCCTGCTTCGGTCAGGTGGAGCCTGCGCGTGGTGCGGTTCAGCAACCGAACGCCCAGGTGCGTCTCCAACTGAGACACGTATTTGCTGACCAGTTGTGGCGAGGTGTCCAGGCGGTCAGCGGCTCGGGTGAAGCTGCCTTCGTTGACCACTGTCACGAAGGTGCGCATGGCTTCAATACGATCCATGGCGGTGTCCTGATCTGAGTTGTGCTGATGATTATCAATAAAATGACGATAATATAGCAACAAGAGTCATCTTAGTCTTTGAGATTGGTGATAGTAAAGTGAGCCAATAGCCTGAAGCCAGGGCTTCGGGATAAACCAATCAGAGAAAGACTTAAGGTGACGAATATGAACGCTCAATTCACAAAGGCATTACTCCAATCCAATGGTGGCTTTGCCGCACTGGTACTGAGGGTTCCGGTGGGGCTGATCCTGGCAGCGCATGGTGCCCAGAAACTGTTCGGCTGGTTTGGCGGATATGGGCTGGAAGGTACCGGACAATGGCTGGCTAGTATTGGCCTGGAGCCTGGCTACCTGATGGCCTTGCTGGCAGGTGGTGCCGAATTCTTTGGCGGTCTGGCACTGGTGCTCGGGCTACTGACACGTCCGGCGGCGGTGGTTGCGGCTTTCACCATGTTGGTGGCCATTTTCGCGGTGCATATCGGTAATGGCTTGTTTATGGCCAATAATGGTTACGAGTATGCACTCACGCTGTTTGCCGCCACCGTCGCTCTGGCGATTCAGGGCGCAGGCCGGTTCGCTGTCGATAACCTGTTGCAGAAAGAAAGCTGAACCGGGGAGAACGCCATGAGCAAAGCGACCGATGTACTGTTTGTTTCCCACGGTGGCGGCCCCATGCCGCTGCTGGGAGATCCCGGGCACCAGGACATGGTGGTCCGGTTAACAGAGCTAGCGGCTGACCTGCGCAAACCCTCTGCGATACTGGTGATCAGCGCCCACTGGGAGGAGGCGATCCCGACCATCACCTCCGGTACTACGCCGTCGCTGATTTACGATTATTACGGTTTTCCTTCGGAAGCCTACAAGATCGAATACCCCTGCCCGGGTGAGCCAGTGCTGGCGCAGCAGGTCGCCCAGGCGTTGGATCAGGCTGGTATCCAGGCCCGCCTGGATGACCAGCGGGGCCTGGATCACGGCGCGTTCGTGCCGCTTAAACTGATGTATCCGGAGGCAAAGATTCCCTGCATTCAGCTCTCACTGGTCAACACTCTGGACGCCAGTACGCACCTTGCGATTGGCCGGGCATTGCAGGCACTGGATTACGATAACCTGCTGGTGCTTGGCTCCGGCTTCTCGTTCCACAACATGCGGGCCTTCTTTGCTGCACCGACACCGGAAATCCAGGCCCGTAACCTGGCCTTTGAGGACTGGCTGGAACAGACCTGCGGCGACAGCTCCCTGTCGGAGCCGGAGCGGGCGAAGCGCCTGGCAGATTGGGAGCAAGCGCCCCATGCCCGGTTCTGTCACCCCCGGGAAGAGCACCTCCTGCCCTTGCACGTGTGCTATGGCCTCGCCAACAAAGCCAGCGACCGGCACATTGCCGCAACCATCCTCGGGAAACAGTCGGGGATGTTTTACTGGGGCTGAATCAGTGCAGCTTCAACCGTGGCTGCATGGCCCGACTGATCTTGTCCATCAGCCAGATCACGCCGGTTCGCAGGAAACCGTGCAAGGCCACCTGGTGCATTCGGTACAGCGACACGTAGAACAGCCTGGCCACTTTCCCTTCGATATACATACTGCGTCCGGACAGGTTACCCATCAGGTTGCCGACGGTGGTGTATTTGCTGAAGTTGATCAGTGAGCCATGGTCGTTGTACACGAAGGGAACGGCTTCTTTGCCTTCCAGCCGGTTGCAGAGGGTTTTGAACAGGGCATCGGCCTGCTGGTGTGCGGCCTGGGCACGTGGTGGCACCGGCCGGTCGGATTCCGGCTGCGGGCAGGCGGCGCAGTCACCAAACGCGAAGATATCCGTATCTTTGGTGGTTTTCAGGGTCTGTTCCACCAGCAGCTGATTGCCGCGATTGGTCTCCAGGCCGTCCAGTTCCGCCAGGAACGGCGGTGCTTTGATGCCAGCGGCCCAGATGGTCATTTCCGAGGGCAGTTCAGTGCCGTCCTTCATGATCAGACTGTTCTCGCGCACCTCGCTTACAGGTTGTCCGGTCAATACCTTGACCTTCTGGCGTTCCAGTTCCCGGGTGGCTGCGGCGGAAAGGCGCCCGGGCAGCGCAGGCAATATGCGGTCGGCCGCCTCGATCACGCTGATGGAAACATCGGAAGATTTGAGGTGGTTCATGCCGTAGATGGGCAATTCGCGGGATGCGAGTCTCAGTTCGGCAGCCAGTTCCACGCCCGTGGCTCCGGCACCAATGATGCTGATGTTCAGGGCATGGGGCTGGCCCTGAAGGGCTTCGTGGTTTTTGCGCAGGAAGGCATTGAGCATCAGGTTATGAAAGCGGCGAGCCTGCTTCAGACTGTCCAGGAACAGGCAGTGGTCCTGTGCGCCGGGGGTGCCGAAGTCGTTCGCGGTGCTGCCAACGGCAATCACCAGGGTGTCGTAATGAAGGCGCCGTTCCGGCACTACTTCCTGGCCTTCTTCATCCCGGAACGGGGCAATTACGATCGCTTTATTGGTCCGGTCCAGACCGCTCATGCGGCCGAGCTGAAACTCGTAATGGTGCTTGCGGGCGTGGGCGCGGTAATTGATTTCGTTGGCGCTGGCGTCCAGCGAGCCGGAGGCCACTTCATGCAGCAGGGGTTTCCACACATGGGTAAGACCGGCGTCGACCAGGGAAATACGGGCTTTGCCTTTTTTGCCAAGCTTGTTGCCCAGACTGGTGACCAGTTCCAGACCGCCGGCTCCGCCGCCGACCACGACTATGTGATGAAGGTTTTCCATAACGTTTCAGACCTTTAAGTGATGAAAGCCAAACGCTCTCGGATGAAAGCGCTTGGCTGTCGTCACTGGCCTGAATGTCTATGATTAGGGAGCTAATACAGGGGCGTATACTACCGCCGATGTTGGAGCGAGACAATTGAGCCCAAGTACCTATTGGCTCCATCGTTAGTATTGTCGGGCTGGACACAGAGCCGTTGGCGCTGCTACAAACTTCTCATCCACTTGAAGAACAGACAGGAGAAAGCGACGTGAAACTGCAGGTTCGAGGTGTTGAGGAAGGCCAGCCGGTACCGGAAAAGTTTGCCTTCGGTGTGTTCAGTGAGCAGGACCACATGAGTTTTGGTCCCAACCGGAATCCAGAGCTGGTCTGGGACGGTGCACCGGAGGGCACCAAAAGCTTTGTGGTGATGATGTTTGACCCGGATGTGCCCAGCGTCGCCGACGACGTCAATCAGGAAGGCAAGACCGTACCGGCGGACCTGCCACGTGTCGATTTCTTCCATTGGCTGCTGGTGGATATTCCCGCTGGCACAAAGCGGATCCCGGAAGGTGAAGACAGCGATGGTGTCAGTCCCAAGGGCAAGGATTATGGACCTGGTCCGATTGGTGTCCGTGGTGTGAACAATTACACCCAGTTTCTGGCCGGCAATCCGGACATGGCCGGTACCTATGCCGGTTATGACGGCCCCTGCCCGCCCTGGAATGATGAAATCATCCATCACTACCACTTTGAAGTGCATGCTCTGGATGTAGACACCCTGGGCCTCGAGGGTGAATTTGACGGCAACGACGTGCGTCAGGCCATGGCCGGACATGTGCTGGCCAGTGCCCGGGTAACCGGCACCTACACGCTTAATCCCGCCCTTCGCCCGTAGTTGCAGCCAGCGGAGCCGGCCACATCGGCTCCGCTTTCATCAAATTGTCTTGGTGCTGTCACCCCGGTGTCACCGGGTGTTGCCAAGGTGATGTCAGGATCCTGAAAGCAGGCCTGTTCTCACCGGAGGCACCATGCGACAGTATCGAAGCGTATTCATATCCGACGTCCATCTGGGTACCGCCGATTGCCAGGCGGACTATCTGCTGGATTTCCTGAATAACATTCAGTGCCAGACCCTTTACCTGGTGGGCGACATCGTCGACCTGATTGCCATGCAGCGACGGGCTCATTTTCCCGACAGCCACCGGCAGGTTATCCACAAGCTGCTGGAGCTGGCCGCAACGGGAACCCGGGTGGTGTACATCCCGGGCAATCACGATGAATTTTTCCGGCGTTTCTGTGGCCAGACGTTTTCCGGCATCGAATTGCAGTACAAGGCCGTGCATACCACCGCCGACGACCGTCAGTTTCTGGTCTGCCATGGCGACCAGTTTGACCAGGTGGTGCGCTGCAGTCCTTTGATGCTGCTGGTCGGAGACCGCGCCCATGGGTTGTTGCTGCGTCTGAACCGCTGGTTCAACGCCTTGCGGCGATTACAGGGCAAGCCCTACTGGTCGCTGGCGGCCTGGATTAAAAGCCGGATTGGCAAGGCGAGAACTTTTATCCGCCGTTTCGAGTTGGCGGCGCTGAACGCGGCGGAAAAAGGCCACTATCACGGTTTTATCTGCGGCCATATCCACTCGGCGGGCTTCCTGCGCAGCGAAGAGGGGCTCTATTGTAATGATGGCGACTGGGTGGAACACTGCACCGCGCTGGTGGAGCGGGAAAACGGTCGGCTGGAACTGCTGCACTGGTCCGAATCGCCAGTGACCCTGAGTCAGGAACCGGAGACGCCGAACCCGGAGCTGGCCGGCGACGCCCGGCCCGTGATTGATGCGTTACCGGCGGCGTTTCTGGAGCAAATCAACGGTCCCGCCCGGTGATTCAGTTCCGGACCCGATAGGGCTCCAGGATAGCCGCCATATCCTGACCCAACTGTTCGAGGTCGGTCCGAGATAGCTCCCGTTCGGCGATGGAACGAAGCCCCATGATCTGACTCTGATACAGTCTGGCCAGGCGTCGGCAATCTGTGTCGGGCGCCAGCTCGCCCTGCTTTCTGGCGGCTTCCAGTAACTCGGTAAAGGCATTTTCAATGGCGGTCAGTAAGGCCTTTGCCTCTTGATGGAGCGCGGTGTTGGTGTTGCTGGATTCAAGCAGCGTTTTCACAATCAGACAGGCCCGCGCCGGGGTGCTGCAGTCTGGCTCTGAACAGCTCCTGGCGATCTTGACCAGAAAAGCCTGCAGGCCATCCAGCACATTGTGGTAGCCGGCCATGTGGCAGGCAAGATCTTCGCCTGCCTGGTGCGCATACCTTGCCAGCGCTTCCGAAAACAGCCCGTCTTTACTGCCGAATGTTGCGTAGATGCTGCCCGGGCGCATGTCCAGAGCCTGCTCAATCTGCTTCATGGAGCTGCCATGGTAGCCCTTGTGCCAGAACAGGCCGACCGCGCTGGCAAGGGCAGTTTCCCGATCATAGCTTGGAGGTCTGGGCATTGGGTTCACCGCCTGATTGTTTGTTGAGTATACGCTCAATTATATCTTCAATGATCGCGCTGAAATATGTCGAGGTCGTTTGCTGATACTGAACTGCCAGGGTAAGTCAGGTTTACTGGTTAGATTCGGCCCTCATACCAACCAACAACTCAACATCCCTGTAAATGGCCGCTGCGCCCTTAACCCGGGCCAGCCAGCTCAGAGGGATGCCGTATTCTCCGCCAACGCCATGAATTGCAGCCATGGCCGGGCCAATGATCCAGGCGCGGCCGCAGGAGTCTCCACCGCACTGGATGTTGGCACGAACAGCTTCGGCGTAACTCGTGGCATGGTTGAGGATATGAAAAATGACCGGCATGGCCTCCTTCAAGTAACAGGTGCGCCCGAACGACTCAGCGGCACCGACAGGATCAAGCTGTTCATCAGCTCGCGCTTTGTTGAGGCTGCAGGGTTCCGGCGCTTCGGCCGTGGCAGCGTCCAAAGACTCTGACATAGATTTGCCCAGATAAAGACTCTCCAGGAGTCTTGCTGCGCACTTCGCCCAGGCTACGGCTTCGTCGTTGTGGTTGGTTACCCGTACTGCCGCTTCGGTTGTTGTCAGAAGGTCATCACTACCGAGATAACAGGCCACGAGCGGAGGCAGTTTGGACACAGCCGGTAGTTGCATGTCATTAGCGCCGCTTTCCGGTAGCAGGTGCTGGTCGATCGTTTGCGCGAGGTGGACGCCGGCCTCCTGAATGTCTGTCTCGTGATAGGTCAGATTAATGGCTTTGCGCACCGGGCCAGCCAGTTGATCGCCACTCAGACGGCTCGTGTAGGGCAACACTTTCTGCACGAGTAGGCGCTTCTGCTGATCCGTGAGACTGGCAGCCGTTGAGGCCTGGGCCCGTTCAATCGCGCTCTGCTCGATCGAGTTGAGGTTATGCAGCGTTACCCGTGTGGGGTTGTCGATATAGCCCTGCCATGTCCCGCCGGGGCCAAAAAAGGCCCGGAAACGTCGCTGGTAGTCACGAATGTTCAGGTGACCCTGGTTAGCCAAAAGGCTGTCGGTAAGAACCCCGGTCGCGGCGCCATAATGGCTGATGTCACCGACCTTTTTTCCGCCATGAGCAAAGTATCCGAAACCGCCTTCGAAATAATCCGCTTTGGGCGGGAGGAATTCCGGGTATTCTCCGCCAACGTCGTGGATGCGATCACTGTCGTAAAGCCAGTGCAGGCCAAGACTGGCGGCATCAGCAACCCAGCCGCCGGCGAGGGCGGCTACCATGTCAGAGTTCATGGCGCGTATTGCATCATTGGCCATCGGATTCCCTCGTTTTCTGTGCGCTGAAGAAGTCGTCTGTGCTCAGTTGGCCTTGCTCCAGGCCAGCGGACGCTTGGAAATCTCATCAAACAATGTGGAAAGTGTATCTGATTGAAAGAAAGGTGCTTGTTTGGTGGCGCATATTGTTGCGGAATTAGTCAAATCTCGACTATTTTTTAGCGAGTGCTCAAAAATAATTATTTATAAGCGGTGTAACATCCAGCGTGTGATCGTGTCTTTGCTATAACAGCGTATGGTCTATACACCACAGACAGGCATGGATATGAATCGCAGCAAGTTATTACTTCTTCTTATCATCGCCGCTCTCGTAGGGATCTTCCTGGGTTTCGACGGGCACAAACTGCTTACCCTGGAAAATCTCCAGTCCCACCAGGGTGCAATCGAACAGTGGATTGATCAGAACCTGGTGCTAGCCGTAACGGGCTATGCATTGATCTATGTGGCGGTAACAGCCCTGTCCCTGCCCGGGGCTACGATCATGACCCTGGCGGGCGGCGCTTTCTTCGGAAATCTTTATGGCCTGGCTGCCGTCTCCATTGCTTCAACCATCGGTGCCTCCCTGGCCTTCCTGGTGGCCCGGTTCTTGATGCGGGACACGCTACGCAAGCGCTACGGGGAAACCGTGGTGAAAATGGACCGAGGAATTGAAAAAGACGGGGCGTTTTACCTGGCCACCCTGCGCCTGGTGCCGGTGTTCCCCTTCTTCCTGATCAACCTGGCCATGGGCCTGACCGCCATGAAGCTGCGCACCTATGCCGTGGTGAGCTGGGTTGCCATGTTGCCTGGCACTTTTGTGTACGTAAACGCAGGCACTCAATTGGGTCAGATCGAGTCCACCGGTGACATTGTCTCGGTTGACCTGCTGCTTTCCTTTGCATTGTTGGGTCTCTTTCCCTTGATTGCCAAGTTTGTGGTGGGCTTTATCCGCCGCCGCAAAGTGTATGCCGGCTGGCAGAAACCCGCGCATTTCGACTACAACCTGCTGGTCATCGGCGGTGGATCTGCAGGTCTGGTCTCGGCCTATATTGCTGCGGCGGTGAAAGCCAAGGTGGCCCTGATTGAAAAACACAAGATGGGTGGCGACTGCCTGAATACCGGCTGCGTGCCCTCCAAGGCCCTGATACGCAGCGCCAAGGCTGCCGATACCCTGCGCCACGCCAATCGTTACGGTCTGGAGTCCGTGCCCGTAAAAGGCTCGTTCAAAAACATAATGAACCGGGTGAAGGACGTTATCGCAAAAGTGGAGCCCCACGACTCTCCAGAGCGCTATCGCAAGCTGGGTGTGGACTGCATCTCTGGTGAGGCGAGTTTTGTGTCGCCCTGGGAACTGGAGGTCAAACATAATGATGGTAGTACCGAGCGCCTGACAGCTCGCAGCATCATCGTGGCCACCGGTGGCAAACCGGCGGTACCGCCGATCCCCGGACTGAAAGACATGCAGCCACTGACCTCCGATAACCTGTGGGAATTGCAGGAGCAGCCGCAACGCCTGCTGGTGTTGGGTGGTGGTCCCATTGGCTCAGAGCTGGCGCACGCGTTTGCCCGCCTTGGCACTCAGGTCACTCAGGTGGAGCGGGGGGAGCGCCTACTGGCCAAAGAAGATGCTGATGTCTCTGAACTGGTGCTCAAACAGTTTGAAGCCGACGGAATTGATGTCCGGCTGAAACATTCAGCGGCTGAGTTCCGTATAGAGGAAGGAGAGAAGGTTGCGTACTGCGATTACGAGGGTCAGAGGGTTCGCATTCCCTTTGATCAGGTTCTGGTGGCTGTGGGTCGTGCGGCGAATACCTCCGGTCTGAACCTGGAAAGGATTGGCGTCGACACTTTGCCCAATGGCACCGTACCGGTGGAAGAGGACATGAGTCTGAGTTATCCGAACGTGTTCGCCTGCGGCGATGTGGCCGGCCCGTACCAGTTTACTCACGCTGCGGCCCACCAGGCCTGGTACGCGGCCGTCAACGGTCTGTTCGGGCAGTTCAAGCGCTTCAAGGTGGATTACCGGGTAATGCCCTGGGTTACGTTCACCTCGCCGGAAGTGGCCAGAGTTGGGTTGAGTGAGGCTGAGGCAAAGGCAAAGGGCGTGGCCTACGAGGTTACTCGTTACGGCCTGGATGACCTGGACCGGGCGATTGCCGAAAGCGAGGACCATGGCTTTATCAAGGTGCTGACTCCGCCGGGCAAAGACAAGATTCTTGGCGCTATGGTGGTGGGCACGCACGCCGGGGAAATCCTGGCCGAGTTCACCCTGGCCATGAAACACGGTCTGGGCCTGAACAAGATCCTGGGCACCATTCACCCCTACCCGACCTGGAACGAGTCGGCCAAGTACGCGGCCGGTGAATGGAAGCGCTCTCATGCCCCTGAAGGCATTCTGAAGCTGCTGGAGAAGCTCCATGGCTGGCGCCGTGGGAAAAAGACGAATACACCAAGGAGCCACTATGCCCCTGACCAAAACCCGACCGGCCCGCGCTAAACGCATTCCGGCCGTGGAAGTTCTGGAACCCCGGGCCCGTGATAGCTGGACCCACACCCGCAACGGTGATCCCCGGGGATACATCGATGCCGACAGGCTAAAAGAGCTGTGGATACACACCGGTACCGCCTGCAACCTGGCCTGCCCGTTTTGCCTGGAGGGTTCCCATCCCGGTGATGGCCGCATCCCGGGCATGAAGCTCATTGACGTGAAACCGTTTATCCACGAAGCCATTGACATGGGCGTGGAGCAGTTTTCCTTCACCGGTGGTGAGCCCTTCGTGATCCGGGATTTCGTCAATATCCTGGACTACGCGAGCCAGTACCGCCCCTGCTTTGTGCTCACCAACGCCACTGAGCCGCTGCACAAGCGCCAGCACCAGGTGCTGCCCTTATTGGATAATCCCTATCCGATCCACTTCCGGGTGAGCCTGGATTTTCCCGACCGCGCCCGGCATGACAAGGACCGCGGCGAGGGCAGCTTTGATGAGGCCTTGCAGGGCATCCGTTGGTTGATCGAACAGGGTTTCAAGGTATCCATTGCCCGCCAGACCGATCCGAAGGAAATTCCGGCTGATGTCGAAGCCGCGTTCCGTGGGATCTTCCGGGAATGGGGCATTCCGGAGAACCTCGCGTTCACCGCGTTTCCGGACCTGGGCACGCCTGGTTCGGAAGATGGCAGTCCGGAGATCACCGAGACCTGCATGGAGAAGTATCCGACGAAGGAATCCCGGTCGCACTTTATGTGCACCTATACGCGGATGCTGGTGAAGAGGGGCGAACAGGTGCGGGTGTATGCCTGCACGCTGGTGGACGATGATCCGCAGTATGACCTCGGCGGTACGCTGGCGGAGAGTATGGACGAGCGGATCATGTTGCGGCATCACCGGTGTTTCTCGTGCTACCGCTTTGGGGCGAGTTGTTCGGCGCCTGTGTAGATTCGTTAAACCGTAAACCAGGAACACGACAATGAATTTTACCGAAGCATCCCTGTTCTGGGGATTCCTGCTGGTCTACGGCGTGGTTATGTATGCGCTGTCGCCCAAGAGCAAGAACGCAAACTCTTTTTATAAGGGCGCCGATGATCAGGGCAACCCGGTGGGTCAGTGGTCGCTGACGGCGAGTATTTTTATCAGCTGGATCTTTGCCAAGTCGGTGACTAATGCGGCGAATCTGGGGGCGGCTTATGGTGTGGTGGGCGGTCTGGCTTATGCCAGTTACTGGCTGTCCATCCCGGTGGCAGGCTATGTGATTTACCTGATCCGGACCCAGACCGGGGCCCGGAGTCTGCAGGATTTTCTGACCTCGCGTTTCGGGCGGCTGGCCAGTCTGGCGTTTGCCGCGGCGGTTCTTATCCGGCTCTATAACGAGGTCTGGAGTAACACCGCAGTGGTGGGCGGTTACTTCGGATTGCCCGGCGAGTGGGAGTATTACGCGGCGGCGATGCTGTTTACGGTGTTTACCCTGGCTTACAGTCTGAAGGGCGGTCTCCGGTCCTCGATCTTCACCGATGTGATTCAGGCCTTCGTGTTTGTGTTCTTTGTGGGGGCGGTATTGTTCCTGATCATCCCTGCCAACGACACCAGCGCCCTGTTGACTAATGGTGAGTTCCGGCTCAATGCTGGTTTCGACTTGCTGTTGGTGGCTCTGTTGCAACTTTTCAGTTATCCATTCCACGATCCGGTGCTGACTGACCGGGGCTTTGTGAACAAGGAAAAGACCATGCTCAAGAGCTTTGTGGTCGCCGGATTGTTGGGCTTTGTGGCGGTGTTTATTTTCAGTCTGGTGGGCGTTCACGCCCGGCTTAACGGCATTGAGGCCATGGGGAACGCGCCCGCAGCAGTGGGCCAGTCCCTGGGGCTGGCGGCGTTGTTCTTCATGAGCGTGGTGATGATGACCTCGGCCGGTTCCACTCTCGATTCCACCTTTACCTCACTGGCCAAGTCCCTTGCGGTGGATCTGCCTCGCCTGGCGCGGCGTGCGTCGGACAAGCTGCCGAGCATGAGAGTGGGGGCCGTGGTGATGGTGATTTTTGCCTTCCTGGGTAACCTGCCCATGTTCGCCGGTACTGACATCCTCAAGGCGACGACCATCTCGGGCACTATGGTCATGGGGCTGGCGCCGGTTTTCCTGTTCTATGGTTTTACCCAGTGGTCGCCCTGGAGCTTCCATCTCAGCTTCTGGACCGGGCTTGGTCTTGGTGTTCTGTTGGCGGTGGGCCTCATCCCATCAAGCTGGGCGATTGGTGACGGTGCCTATGCGATGTTGCTGGGCGTGAATGCTTACGGTTTCCTGATCTGTACGGTGTGTTTCTTCCTGCCCTTGCTGTTAAAGCGTCTGGCTGGAAAGTCGGTGGCCGCCGAAGGTGCCTGACCAGAACGGAGGGGCCAGATCATGGCTGATACAGAAGGGCGCAGCTGCCCGCTGGCATACCGCTACACGCCAGAGTCTCTTTGCAGAGAGCCGGCGCAGGTTTCTGAGGATGTGCTGTACATCGTCGGTGGTCTTTACGGCAATGCCTTCGCCCTTGATGAAATCGAGGCCATGGTGCGCGCAGAGGAGCGCCACGGCCACCGGGTGAAGCTGGTCTTCAATGGCGATTTCAACTGGTTTAACGCTGACGACACTTTGTTCCGGGAGATCAACAGCCGGATCCTGGACCACACAGCGATTCTCGGCAACGTGGATTATGAGCTCTCGATTCCCAACGCCGGCGCCGGCTGTGGCTGCGCGTACCCGGAGTATGTGGATCAGGGAGTGGTGGAGCGGTCCAATCAGATGATGGGGCGGCTGCAGGTGGTGGCGGACCGACACCCCGATATTCAAAAGAAACTCTCATTATTGCCACGATACCGTTGCATGATATTTGGAGGCCTAAAGGTTTTGGTCGTGCATGGTGATCCGGAGTCTCTGGCCGGGTGGGGGCTGGCTCACGAATCTATTGCCTCGGGCGGCGAGGAAAAGCTGGCGTACTGGTTTCGTGCCACCGGTGCCGACCTGATCGCTTGCGCCCATACCTGTCTGCCGGTGATCTGGTCCGGTAAAGTGGATGAAAAACAACGGATCGTGGCCAATAACGGTGCGGCCGGCATGGGTAATCTGCGTGCCGACTCCCGGGGGCTCGTTACCCGCATTGGCTTTACAAGCCCTTTTATGGAGCCGTTGGCGGCAATTGCGCGGCCCGGTCTGCATGTTTCCCTGATGCCGGTCGCTTACGATATCGATGCCTGGCTGGCTCAGTTTGACAGGCTTTGGCCCGAAGGGTCTCCTGCCGCTGTGTCCTATCGAAGACGCCTGACTGACGGCACCCATCTTGTGCCGGAGGGCATTATTTTTCCCTCTTTCCGGTAACCAATTTGTCACTGGCAAATGCTTCAATCCGGTCTATTCTGAAACTATCAGGCTCGGGCCGTGTTGAGTGGCTGGCCGGGGTCGACTTGAAATATATTTTGTGGTCTATATAATTCAACACTAACTTTTGGCAGCGAATTGATCACGTTATGACATCAGAAGGATCGAATACCACCGCCATCACCCTGCGTAAACCGACAAAGGATGATGGCTACAGGCTTCACCAGCTGGTTGCGGAATGCCCACCGCTGGACCCCAACTCGATTTACTGCAACCTGTTGCAGTGCAGCCACTTTGCCGAGACCGGCGTGGCCGCGGAGAAGGAAGGCGATCTGGTCGGCTTTATCTCCGGATACATCCCTCCCCAACAGCCCGAGACCGTGTTTGTCTGGCAGGTGGCGGTTCACGAGAAAGGTCGTGGACAGGGCCTCGCCAAGCGGATGCTGAAGGAAATCGTTGGCCGGGACGCGTGCAGCAATGTCACGCACCTGGAAACCACGATTACCGAAGACAACGAGGCCTCCTGGGCGCTGTTCCGCTCTTTCGCCCGTGATCTGGGAGCCGAGCTCACCTACCACGAGCATTTCGAGAAAGAGACCCATTTTGGCGGCAAGCACGATTCCGAATTCCTGCTGCGCATCGGGCCTTTCACGAACCCTGTCTGAGAGCCTGTGTTAACGCCTTCAGGCGTGAACCACTGACGAGATTGTAGTAGCCGGCAGGCCGCCCGGGGTGGGCCTGCCATGCGGCTTAAAGCAACGCTCGGCGGGTCTGTTGCGACCGACACGTTTTACCGACAGGCTCCCGCGCATTTACCTCGAACCTGACATGCTAAGAGGCAAGACAATGGAAATTTTCAAGTCTACTGAATCTGAAGTTCGCGTTTATTCCCGTGCTTTTCCGGTGATTTTCAACCGCGCCAAGAACGCGCATCTGTACACCGAAGATGGCAAGGAATACCTGGACTTTCTGGCCGGTGCCGGTTCCCTGAACTACGGCCACAATAACGACATCCTGAAGAAAGCGCTGCTTGAGTACATTGAAGCGGACGGCGTGAGCCAGGGCCTGGACCTGTTCACCACCGCCAAGCACGACTTCATGGAATCGTACAAAAAGCACATCCTCGATCCCCGTGGTCTGGACTACAAGATGCAGTTCACCGGTCCCACCGGTACCAACTGTGTGGAAGCGGCCATGAAGCTGGCCCGTAAGGTGAAAGGCCGTACCAACATCATTTCCTTCACCAACGGTTTTCACGGTGTCACTACCGGTGCGGTAGCAGCCACTGGTAACGAGCATCACCGTGGTGGCGTAGGTATTCCCCTGGGGCATGTCGACTTCATGTTCTACGACGGCTACCTGGGCGAAGACGTTGATACCCTGGCTATCATGGACAAGGTGCTGTCAGACAGCTCTTCCGGCGTTGAGCTGCCGGCTGCCGTCATTGTTGAAGCCGTGCAGGGCGAAGGTGGCCTGAACGCCGCCCGTGCCGAGTGGCTCAAAGGTCTGTCCGAGCTGTGCCAGAAGCACGATATTCTGCTGATTGTGGATGATATCCAGGCGGGCAACGGCCGTACCGGCGAGTTCTTCAGCTTTGAGTTCGCCGGCATCAAGCCGGACATTGTGACCGTGTCCAAGTCCCTGAGCGGCTATGGTCTGCCGATGGCACTGGTACTGTTCAAGCCGGAACTGGACGTGTGGGAATCCGGTGAGCACAACGGTACCTTCCGTGGTAACAACATGGCGTTTGTCACTGCCCGTGCCGCCATTGAAACCTACTGGAAGGACGACACCTTTGCCAACGAAGTGAAGGCCAAGACCAAGGTGCTGGGTGATGCCCTGCAGGCCATCTGCGACAAGTACCCGGGTGAGTTCAAGATGAAAGGCCGGGGCTTGATGCGCGGTATCGAGGCCAAGCATGCAGATCTGACCGGCCCGATCACCAAGCGTGCCTTTGAGCACGGCCTGATCATCGAGACCAGTGGTCCGAACGATGAGGTGATCAAGTGCCTGATGCCGCTGACCACCAGCGAAGACGATCTGCGCCTGGGTGTGAAAATCCTGGCCGAGAGTGTCGATGAGATCATGCAGGAAGGTGTTAGCGAGGCGTCGTAAGACGCCCGCCATCCCACACTTACATTCCGCAGGATAGCAAAGGCAACGACATGACAACGGCACAACATACCGTCGAGAAAATCGGCGGTACTTCCATGAGTAACTATGAGGCCGTGCGCGACAATATCATTATTGGTAAGCGCAAGAAGAGCGACCTCTACCAGCGGATTTTTGTGGTCTCTGCCTACGGTGGCGTGACCAATGAACTGCTGGAGCACAAGAAAACCGGCGAGCCGGGGGTCTATGCCCTGTTTGCCGATGCCGAATCCGACTGGGCCTGGGGCGACGACCTTACCAAGCTGATTCAACTGCTGACGGACATCAACGGTGAGCTGTTTGCCGATCCGATGCTCAAGCAGCAGGCGGACCAGTTCATTACTGATCGCATTGAGGGGGTCCGGGGCTGCCTGATCGACCTGCAGCGCCTGTGTTCCTATGGCCAGTTCCAGCTTGAAGAGCATCTGCTTACCGTGCGGGAGATGCTGGCGGGGATTGGCGAGGCCCACAGTGCTTTCAATACCGCCCTGAAGCTGCAGCAGGAAGGTATTAACGCCCGCTTTGTCGATTTGACCGGCTGGCGCGACAGTGAATTGCTGCCGCTGGATGAAAAGCTCAAGCAGGCCTTCGATGCCATCGACCTGAGCCGGGAACTGCCAATCGTGACCGGTTATGCCCAGTGCAAGGAAGGTCTGATGCGTACCTTCGACCGGGGCTACAGTGAGATGACGTTCAGCCGCACGGCGGTGATCACCAACGCCCGGGAAGCGATCATCCATAAGGAATACCATCTGAGCTCTGCCGATCCGAACATTGTTGGCGAAGACAAGGTGGTTCCGTTAGGGCGTACCAACTACGACGTCGCCGACCAGTTGGCCAACCTGGGGATGGAAGCGATTCACCCCCGTGCGGGTAAAGGTCTGCGCCAGAACGAGATTCCGCTGCGGGTGATGAACACCTTCGAGCCGGAGCACACTGGTACGCTGATCACTGGCGACTACGTCAGTGAAAAACCCCAGGTGGAGATCGTGGCAGGTGCCAAAGGCGTATTTGCCATTGAGGTGTTCGACCAGGACATGCAGGGCGAGCCGGGTTCCGACCGCCGTATCCTGGATGTACTGAGCCGTTTTAAAGTGCGGTTCATGTCCAAGGACACCAATGCCAATACCATTACCCACTACGTGGATACCACGCTCAAGCACGTGAAGCGGGTGGTCAAGGCACTGGAGGAAGAGTTCCCCAATGCCGAAATCAGTACCCGCAAAGTGGCCCTGGTGTCTGCCATTGGCAGTGATATGAAGGTGCCGGGCATTCTTGCCCGTTCGGTAAAATCACTGGCTGATAATGACATCAGCGTGCTGGCGATCCACCAGTGCATGCGCCAGGTGGATATCCAGTTCGTGGTTGATGAAGACAAATACGACCAGGCGATTGTGGCCCTGCACGGGGCGCTGATTGAACCCCATAACCACGAATATGCCATCGTGGCGGCATCAACCACCGCCGGCTAGGAATTACCCACAGGCGGAACCGGTCGCTTCGTCTGTGGGTAATGGAGGAGTCTTGCCTCCAGATCGGGCGCCCGGTCGGCCGTCTCACAACCTGTGAGGTTTCATGGCCGGGCGTGACCGATCCCTTCCTCTCACTGTCATATCTGCCTTTCCGTATTTCGGTTTCCCGCTGTTTGCAGGGGAATCCATGCCTGCCTGATCTGCGTATTCCCTGTAAATATCAAACCGGTACCGAGCCATGCAGATACAGAGCCGGCCGGGACCGCTTCCGACGCTGCCCAACGATGGTGAAAGGGATTCCCTGGTCGGGTTGTATTTCAGGGATGCGTCCCGGCATGACCTCCTTAGCGAAACCGATGAACGGCGTCTGGCCAGAAAGCTGATCCGGTCGCTAAAGGTGATTCATACCGAACTGGCATTACCCGAGGATACACCACAAACCCTGCGGGATGTGGTGGGTAGCCTGGGCGATGCCTGCGCCTTTTCGGCCCGCTGTCGCCGGGCCTATCACCTTGCCATGGCCTGCCGTCACCGCCTGATCCAGAGCAACCTGAGACTGGCGGTGCACATTGCCCGGCGCTACGGCCACCATGGTATTCCCATGTCGGATCTGATTCAGGATGCCAATGTTGGTCTGATCAAGGCTGTGGAGCGCTACGACCCGGGCAAGGGCTTCCGGTTCTCCACCTATGCCTACTGGTGGATCAGTGAAGAAGTGCGCCGCTGCCTGCAGCGGGGTGTGCGTGTGGTGCATACGCCGGAGAATGTGGTGGAGGAGATCCGCCAGTTGCAGAAGGTGTCCATGCGCTTGCATCACTCCCTTGGCCGGGAGCCTACCCAGTCCGAGCTGGCTCGGGAAATGGAGGCCACACCCTCCAGGATTGGCGAACTGAGAGCCCTGGCGTCCAGGGAAGTGTCGACCGATGTTCCGCTGGTTGAAGACGGATCGGTGACCCTGGCCGACAGTCTCGATGCGGGTGCCGATACCCGCCCGGATCAGCCGTTTCGGGCGCGGGACCGGATGATTCGGCTGGAGCGCATGATGGGGGAACTGTCGGACCGGGAGCGGGATATCCTGACCCGGCGTTACGGGCTTGGCTTGATTGAACCCGAGACTCTGCAAACCATCTCGGAGCAGATGGGCCTGAGCCGGGAGCGTGTGCGACAGATCGAGAAAGGGGCCCTGAGAAAACTGCAGGCGCTGTTTGGAACAGATCCTGACGGTGCCTGAATCAGGCACCGTGCAGCAGGAAAAACCAGGCAGCGACCGTTAGCTGGCAGGCCAGTACCACGGTGGTCAGCACCAATCGCATCTTCAGATACCAGGCCGGCCAGTAGGTACGCATCCAGCGGGCGTCCACCAGATACAGCAACAGGAACGCGACGATGTAGAGCGGGATTTTCTGTGGCGTCTGCAGTAATAGCCCGATACCGGCGGCAACGAAGAACAACTGGCTCAGCAGCATGGTCACCAGGGGCGATTGCGGGTAGGAGCGGTTTTCCAGCTGCATGGCAATGGTCCAGTAGATTCCGCCCATAAAAGCGAGAATACCGGCGCTGTAAATATAGAACCACGCCAGAATGGCAACGCTGTTGGCTGGCATCAGGAACAGGCCAGCGGTGCCAAGAATGAATGGAATCAGGCCGGCAATGCCGACCAGAACGGCCAGGCGAGCAACTGAGATCACGACTTCTGCCTCTGTACCTGTATCCGCATGGGTTCGATGTCTGCCGGCGCCATACCAACCATTTCGTGGTACGCCGAGGGATGCACCACCTGGGTTTCCCGGATGGTGTAGCCAGAAAGCGTGTCCTGAATCTGCCAGGCACTTCGGAACAGCCGGGTCTGCCCCTTATGATCGGACAGCACCTTCATGCCTTCCGGGCCGTGTAGCCGTGCCATGTATTGCTGCCCCTCCAGGGAGAGGATCTCCAGAAGGTCGATCACCGGTTGTTCCAGGTTTTTGAGTTCGTCGAGGGTAATGCGCACCGTAAAGCTCCCGAAATGGCGTGTCTGGGGAACTTACGACCAACCGGCCCGGTAAGATCATTGTGCCAGTTGTTGGCACTCGGCGTGGGCATGGCAGGTCACCAGATGATCATTGACCATGCCGGTGGCCTGCATGAAGGCGTAGACAATGGTGGGGCCCACAAAATTAAAGCCCGCTTTCTTCAGGGCCTTGGACATGGCTTCAGATTCCGGGGTGGTGACGGGGACCTCGGCCAGTGCCTGCCACCGATTCTGGATCGGCCGGCCGTCGACGAATTGCCAGAGAAACTCCGAGAACGAGATGCCCTGATCCCGCAGAGCCAGGAAGCCTCGGGCATTGCGGATAATGGAATGGACTTTCAGGCGATTCCGGATGATTCCGGGGTCTGCCAGCAGGCGGTCGATATCTTCATCATCAAAGCGGACGATCTGCTCCGGATCAAATCCGGCGTAGGCCTGACGATAGCTTTCCTGCTTGCGAAGGATGGTAATCCAGCTTAGACCGGCTTGCTGTCCGTCCAGGCAGAGTTTCTCGAACAGCGCCTGATCGTCGTATTCGGGGCGCCCCCAGACAGTATCGTGGTAGTGCACGTACAGTGGATCGGTGCCGCACCAGGGGCAACGGCCGGTGGTCTGGGGCATGGTGGCCTCGCTAGGGTCGGGCTCTGATCAGCCGGTGAAACAGTGGCTCCCAGGTAAGGTCGAGGCTGGGAGCCGGCTCCAGATTGTAGTCATCCGGCGGTGGTTCCAGCAAGGTGATCTCCGGCCAGAGACTGGTGTTATCCGGGCTGCCATCGCAGGGATAAACCAGGGTGACCAGAAAGCCCTCGGCATACAGACAACTGGCCTGCCAGTGTCGGTCTGGCTGATCCCCGTACAGCTCGAAATTCTTGCGCACTTCCAGAGTTTGCAGGTTGCCGGCGATGCCCCGTCCGGTCGCTTTGAGCCAGGCCTCTTTCAGAGTCCAGACCTTGAGGAAACTGAAAGGATCGTCCGCCCTTAGCAACCACTCCTGTTCAACGGCGGTGAACCAGCGTGTTGTCACTCTGGCCCAGTCTGCCCGGCGCTGGCTCGGTTCAAGATCAATCCCCAGGGCGCTCCGGCCGGTGGCACAGGCAGTCAGCCCCTGGCTGTGGCTAAGGGACAGGTGCCAACCCTGCGGGCTGGCGGAGGCAACGGGGCGTCCCGGTATCGGGTGACAGCTTGTTGGAGCCTCCCCACTGGCGCGGGCCAGGGCCTGACGAATCAGCCATCGACTGGTCAGATACTCCTGGCGTCTGGGCCCTTCCAGACGCGCGAGGGCTTTGCCTTCATCGGCGGTCATCCAGGCTGGGGCCTGGGACAGGTTCCGGTTGATCTGGTGGCACAGCCAGATCGCCGGCCGGTCAGGGTTGCAGTCGTTGGATTGTCCAGCCATCGCCTTCTCTCACGTACTCAAATCGATCGTGAAGCCTGCTCGGCCTTCCCTGCCAGAATTCGATTCGCTCCGGAACCACCCGGTACCCACCCCAGAAACTGGGGAGCGGAATTTCTCCGGAACTGAATTTGCGCTTCATCTCCGCGACTTTTTGCTCCAGCAGGCCTCGGGACGTAATGACCTGGCTCTGCTCCGAAACCCAGGCGCCAATCTGGCTGCCCCGGGGCCGGGACGAAAAGTAGCGCAGGGATTCCGCCTTGCTGACCTTTTCGACCGCACCCTGAATACGCACCTGCCGGTTCAGGCCGATCCACGGGAACAGCAGTGCCGCCCGGGGATTCTCCTGCAGCTCCTGAGCCTTGCGGCTGCCGTAGTTGGTGTAGAACACAAAACCCTGGCTGTCGAAATACTTCAGTAGCACGGTTCTGAGATCGGGCATGCCGTCGGCACCGGTGGTGGCCAGTGACATGGCATTGGGCTCCAGAATGCCCGCCGTTCTGGCATCCTCGAACCAGGTCTGGAACTGCTGTACCGGATCCTCGTTCAGGTGTTCCCGATCCAGCCCTTCGCTTTCGAAATCCCGACGCATATCGCCGATATCCATACTGCTCGTCTCCGTTGATCAACACAGGGAGTCATACGTCAGCGGAGCATATCGGGTTCGGTGGTCGCTGTCAGGTTTCGTGTCTGGTCGGGTGAATTCGCTGACAAACACCGCACACGGGCGCTATGCTTGCATCATGGCCGGCCGCGGCGCCGTGGGTAGATAAAGGGAGAGTCTTGTGGCAGAGAAAGAGGCAGAGAACAGCCAGGTAGCAAGCCAGCGGGTAGTGAGTCGCCGGAAGAGCCATCTGGTCAGGAACCTGCTGATCGCATTGGGCGTGTTGTTGGGGCTGTATGCCCTGGCCGGCTTCCTGGTTCTGCCCTGGTGGCTGGAGCGGTCGTTGCCGGAACAGATGGACCAGCGCATGGGCTGGCAGGCTGAGGTGGAGAACGTGCGGTTCAATCCGTTTGCCTTCAGCCTGGAAGCAGACGCCTTTTCTGCAAAGGATACGACTGGGGAGCCGGTGACGTCGTTTGATCACCTGCGGGTGAATCTCAGTTTCCTCAGCTTGCTCCGCGGTATCATCGGGTTTGAGGAAATCCGTCTGGTGGAGCCGGACGTTCGCCTGGATTTGCTGCAGGACCATGACATCAATTTTGCCCGGGACTGGCGCAGTGCCAATCCCGAGAAAGAGGACACGACCCGGCCTGAAACCGCTGAGTCGAGTCATCCGCCCAGGTTGTATTTCCAGCAGGTGACCATCGATGGTGGTGAGCTGCTGTTCCGTGACTTCTCCCAGGGTGGCGACCCTGCCGAGTTTCGGGTTGCGCCGCTGGATCTTACCCTGAACGATCTGGCCACCTGGCCCCGGGATGGCAGCGACAGTCAGTATTCCGTGATGGCTGCTCTGGGTGAGCAGGTGATTGAATGGGAGGGGGATCTGAGCGTTACCCCGCTGTACTCCGCAGGCCGGCTCCGGCTTTCAGGGCTTCGTCACGATACCCTCGCCCACTTCCTGGCGCCCTATCTGCCGTGGCAGCTGCGCGATGGTACCGTGACCCTGGAATCCCGTTATGAACTGGCCGGTGGCGATCGCTTTGAACTGATCACCTCCGATGGCAACCTCACTATCAAGCAACTGGCACTGGCGCTTTCGCCCTCCGATGAGCAGCCAGCCCTGGCTACGGAAGCCGTTGCCATTCAGGGCATTGGCTTCGACCTGACGGCCCGGGAGGCAACCGTTGGCATGGTGTCGATCCAGCAACCGTCGCTGGCCGCCACCCGCAATGCCAAGGGGGAGGTGGATTGGCAGTCGTCTCTGGCAACGGCCGGAACCGATCAATCCGAAACCTCGGAGCCGGCGTCTGATTCGGGCGAGCCATTCCGCTGGTCGGTCCAGGGTGTCGAGTTGTCCGGCGGTCAGGTTCGCTGGCGGGATCAGGTGCCGGAAACAGACGCCGAGATTGCCGTCAATAATCTGGCCATTACCATGGGTGGTCTCTCCCACCGCCTGGATGAACCGGTTTCCTACGATATTTCCGCAGAACTCGGCTCCGGTGGCCGGGTGACCGCCATGGGCCAGCTGACTCCAGCGCCGTTTACCTTTGAGGGCGCCTTGTCCGGCAGCGACATCCTGTTGCCCGTTATCCAGCCCTATGTTGCTGATGCCGCAAACCTGGAGCTGGTGGATGGCCGCCTGGGTTTCGATGGCAATCTGGACCTGGATGGCCAGGATGAACCCCTGACCGGCACCTTCAGTGGCACGGCTGAAATTGCCGGGTTGGCCACGCGGCTACCGGGCAATGGCGGGGAGCTGGTGTCCTGGGAGTTGCTGCGCCTGGCCCCGGTGGAGTTCAACCTTAATCCCGCCCGGCTGGAAATCGGCACCGTGACCCTGAACAGCCCGGCGGTTAACGTCATCCGGGCCGCCGACGGACTGCACAATCTGCAGCAGATTATTCAGGATGGCGGGGCCTCCGAGGCAGAAACCAGCCCAACGGCGTCGTCGGAAGCTTCGGAGCCAGGCTTTATTTTCCGCATTGGCGAACTGGTCGTGGAGCAAGGTTCCATGGCCTACACCGACCGCACGCTGGAGCCGCCCTTCAGTACCGGGTTCCAGGAACTTACGGGATCGGTGACCGGCATCAGCAATGTCCCTCCGCAACAGGGGCGGGTGGCGATCAGCGGCCAGCTGGCCGGGGTGGCACCGGTTCGTTTTGACGGAACCCTGGGCGCTCTGGGCACCGAAGAGCCCAGCAACCTGAAACTCACCATGAAAGACATGGCGTTGCCGGTACTGTCGCCCTATTTCGGTCGCTATCTGGGGTATTCGGTGGACAGCGGCAAACTGGAACTGGCGCTGGATTACCAGATAACCGGTACCCGGCTTGAGGCGTCCAACGAAGTGATCCTGGACCGGATGCAACTGGGCTCTGCGGTGGCCAGCGAACAGGCCATTAACGCCCCGGTCAAGCTGGGTCTGGCTCTGCTCACAGATCGTGACGGTGTTATCGAGGTGAATTTGCCCATTCAGGGCGACATGTCAGACCCCGAATTCAGCGTTGGCCAGATTGTCATGCGGGCGTTCGTGAACCTGTTGGTGAAAGCGGCCGCCTCACCGTTCAGTATGCTGGGCTCGCTGGCGGAAATGGCAGGCTTCAGCAGCGAAGAGCTGGGCCAGGTCAGCTTTGTTCCCGGTAGTGTACAACTGGCGGATAACGAGGCCGAGAAACTGTCCGCGCTGGCCCAGGCGCTAAGGGAGCGCCCGGAGCTTCTGCTCAACATCCGTGGTGCTGTTGCCCCTGAGGCCGATGCCCTGGCATTGCTGAAGGCGCAGATGCAGGCCCGCGGTGAGGCCGTTACCGGCGAAGCCTGGGAGCAGGCGCAGCAGGCCTGGCGCGATGGTGAGCGCAGCCTGCCGCCGGAAGCGCTTGGAAGTCTGGCCTCGGAGCGAGGGGTAACGGTTCGTCAGGTGCTGACGGCGACGCATGAGGTGTCGGACAGCCAGTTGTTCCTGCTGGATCCGGCTCGCGATGCGCCGGTAGATGAACAGGGCAACGTGATGGTCCGGTTTACCCTGGACGTTCGTTGAATCGGAATACACGGAGTTCCGCAGCCATGACCGACAGCCCGGGCCGAAAGGCCAGCCATTTCTTTGCCTATGTGTCGCGCCTGCGCTGGATCAAACGCTGGGGCCTGATGCGCAATGCTATTGATGAAAACGTGGCCACCCATTCCTGGGAGGTGGCTACCGTTGCCCACGCCCTGGCGCTTATTCGCAACCGGCATTTTGCCGGAACGGTGAATGCAGACCGTGTCGCTGCAGCGGCTCTCTATCATGATGCCACCGAAGTGATCACCGGGGATATGCCCACCCCGGTGAAATACCATTCCCGGGTGATGCGGGAGGCGTTCGGCGACATCGAACACAAGGCCGAAGCTGAATTGCTGGCGCTGTTGCCGGAAGACCTGCGGGAGGATTTTTCGCCCTATGTGCGGGAATCCCGACTGGGGCCGGAAGAAAAGGAACTGATCAAGGCGGCGGACCGTCTCTCGGCCTGGCTGAAATGTCGTGCCGAACTGCGTGCCGGCAATCCGGAGTTCGGCCCCGCGGAGCAGCAGATCCGGGCACGCCTGGAAGCGGACGGCCTGCCGGAAGTGCAGTACTTCCTGGAGGTGTTTGCACCCGGGTATGACCAGCCCCTGGATAACCTGCTGGGTTGATTGGAGGACTGGCTCTGGTGCCGGGCTCGCCAGGGGTCCAGTGCCATAGGTTTGCCTCTGGTGGCTCTCTAAAGTGGCGAATAACGAAAGCGCTGCTTTACTGAAAGACCACAACAAGAGGTTCCCGCCATGAAAGATCTGAACAACAAGGTGGCTGTCGTCACCGGTGCTGGCTCTGGTATCGGCCGATCCCTGGCCAAATCCCTCGCGGCCCGGGGCTGTCGGCTGGCTCTTTCCGATGTTAACGAGGCGGGGCTGGCGGAAACCGCAGCCAGCCTGGGCGGCGCCGAGGTAAAAACCTACCGCCTGGATGTCTCCGACCGGGACGCTATCTACGCCCACGCCGCGCAGGTCCGCAAGGAATTTGGTCAGGTTAACCTGATTATCAACAACGCCGGTGTGGCCCTCTCTGCCACGGTGCGGGAAATGACCGACGCCGATTTCAAGTGGGTGATGGACATTGATTTCTGGGGCGTTGCCCACGGTACCCGGGCGTTTCTGCCGTACCTGATTGAATCCGGCGATGGTCATGTGGTGAACATCTCCAGTGTGTTTGGCCTGATCGGAGTGCCCAAGCAAAGCGCCTACAATGCTGCCAAGTTTGCGGTGCGTGGGTTTACCGAGTCCCTGCGCCAGGAAATGAAACTGGAGAATCAGCCGGTTCAGGTCAGCTGTGTGCACCCTGGTGGCATCCGCACCAACATTGCCAATGCCGCGCGCATGGGCAAATCCGAAAACGCCGAGGCCCAGCGCAAGGGCTTCGACAAGCTGGCCATGACCACTCCGGACAAGGCGGCTGAAATTATTGTCAAAGGCATCCTCAAAAACGAATCCCGTATTCTGGTGGGGCCGGATGCCTGGGGCATTGACGCCATCAATCGGTTGCTGGGCTCGGCCTATCAACCGTTGGTGGAGCGGTTCTCCCGCAAGAACCTGTATATCTGAGGGCTCGCGGTAACCTGATCTCCGTTGGCTGGTTGTTTTACAGCCAGCGGAGACCGACTATACTCTCTGGTTGATCCAGGGAAGAGTCAGCATGAATACGTCAAAGCATCCGGATCTGGGGACGGCATTGGAACAAAGCCGCTCTGGACTCCGGGATAACCACCGTCGCTCGCTTACCAGGCTGTTGTTTCTGGTGACTGGCTCTGCGCTGGTCGTTTTTTCCTGTCTGCAATTTTTCAACGGTTATCCATGGGTGGCGCTGGTCGAGCTGTTGGCCAGTGGGCTGCTGTTCTACGGCGTTTTTTGTCTGAAAACCACGGCTCACCTGCAACAGTGGATCTACGCCTATCTGGTGTCGCTGTTTTCGTTTTTCATCGTCATCTTGCTGTTGCCAGAGGCCTCCATTGCGGCTTTTGTCTGGGTTCTGATGATGCCGGTTCTGGCCTACCTTCTGCTCGGCAAGCACGAGGGCATGATCCTGAGTGTGCCCTTTATGCTGGTGGGCGGGGTGGTTTACTACTTCTTCCTCGGTGATGTGGGTTCTGCCCACCGGATGATCGATCTGCTCAACATGGTTCTGTGCGGTGCCCTGATGCAGGTGTTCATGCACATGTACGAGGTGCGTCGGGAAGAGGCTGAGCAACGGTTGTTCGACATGGCACAGACCGATGCCCTGACCGGCCTGGCCAATCGCTCCAATTTCCAGTCAACACTGGCCCGCACTATTGCCGAGTGTGAGCGCAGCGGAACCGATTTTGCTCTGGTGATTATGGACATCGACCACTTCAAACTGGTCAACGATACCCTCGGCCACGATGCCGGTGACTACGTATTGAGGAGCATCGGGCAGTGCCTGACCGAGCGTCTGCGCACGACCGACTTTGTTGGCCGGCTGGGCGGCGAGGAATTTGGCCTGATTCTGAGGGATGCAAAGCCTGGGGATGCCTTTGAACTGATGGATGAGTTGCGGGAGCGCATTGCCCGGCGGGAGCTGAAATACGGCGAAGCGGGTATCCGCGTGACCGCCTCCTTTGGTATTGCCCAGTGGCCGGAGCATGGCAGGGAGGCGGAAACGCTGTTCTGTGTGGCAGATCGCTGTCTCTACAGCGGCAAGCGGGCAGGCCGGAACCGTGTGGCGCCCGCCGGTGCCGGACAGCCTCCGAAATCCGTCGGTTCGATGGCTGGAGGTCTCGGTTGATTCGGGTATCCTAGCGAATACACCCGGAAGCAAGGCCGAGGATACCGCCAACCATGTGTGAACTGCTGGCCATGAGCGCCAACACCCCGACCGATCTCTGTTTCAGCTTTACCGGTCTGACCCGTCGTGGCGGTGACACTGGCCCACACAAGGATGGCTGGGGCGTCGCTTTCTACGAAGGTAAAGGGGTACGCTGTTTTCACGATGCCGACGCCAGTGCCTCCTCGCGCATTGCCGAAGTGGTGCAAACCCACCCCATCAAGAGTGAAGTGGCCATCTGCCACATTCGTCAGGCCAATGTGGGTGATATCTGCCTGGCCAACACCCACCCGTTTATCCGCGAGCTCTGGGGCCGCTACTGGGTCTTCGCCCATAATGGTCAGCTTTCGGAGTTTTCCGCGGCGCCCGGCTTCTACGAGGCCGTTGGCAGCACCGACAGCGAAGCCCTGTTCTGCGATATCCTGAACCACCTGCGCAGTCATTGCGATCGAGACACTGCCACCGAGCAGGTGGTGGAACGGCTGGTTCAGCTGTCCCGGAACTACGCCCGCCAGGGGGTATTCAACCTGCTGCTAAGCAACGGCGACTGGCTGTTTACCTTTTGCACCACCAAGATGGCCAGTATTACCCGACGGGCGCCGTTTGGCCCCGCCCGCCTGAAAGATGCCGACGTTACCGTCGATTTTGAATCGGAAACCACACCCAACGACATTGTCAGCGTCATCGTGACCGAACCCCTCACCAGCGACGAAACCTGGGATATTTACAAGCCGGGTGAATGGCGTTTGTGGCGACGGGGCGTTGTGGTGATGCAGGGCTCGGAATTGTGACCCAGTTCCGGTGGGGCGCCAGGCACTCAACCCTTTGACCGATGGCCGGCCGAGGCACGGCCTTTAGCATTTTGTTCTGAACACAGGAAAGCGGTATCAGAACAACAAAGGGAATGACCCATGCCTGCCTCTCATCTGTCTGCGGCGGTGGCCCCGGCTGCCGATGACCGGAATATCAACTCGAGTGTGCCGGACCCCGGGCGTTGCCATGAACGCACCGCCGAGCACCTGATCCGTCTGCACGGGAGCCAGTCCAGCAGCTATTTTGCCTTGCAGCCGGATTGCCGGCACTTTCTCAGCCCCGGTCTCGGGCTGGTACCGTATGTTCCGGTAAAGGTGTTGGGGCAGCGGGTAAACGTGGTGCCCACAAGACCCCTGGCGGGAGCACAGAGTATGGGCCGGCTACTGCAGGCGTTCGAGCAGAGTGTGCCCGGCCCCTCACTGTATGTCGGCGTCGATCAGTCGCTCCTGGGGCCGTTGGGCGAGCTTGGTTACGATGCCACGGTGATGGGTACGGAGTTCTCGGTTGATCTGACCAGGTTCTCGCTTCGTGGCAAGGGGATGAAGCAGCTGCGCCATGCCCGCAATCTGGACAGGCGGTGTCGAATCGAGGTGCGGGAGCAATGTGGAGATGAGGTGAACTGGCACAAGGTGGCGGGTATCTCGGAGCGCTGGCGCCTGGGCAAGGCGGTCAAGGAACGGGAACTGGGTTTGCTCACGCGGCCACCGGTGTTTGCAGACGAATGGGGAGTGCGCAAGTTCTACGCCTATGTGGAGGGCGAGCTGGCCGGATACGTGTTCTTTGATCCTTGGTACCGTCACCATGAACTGGCGGGCTATTGCGCCAATATTCTGCGGGCGTCGCCGGAAATGAACCGGCTCGGCGTTCTCGACCACATTATTCTTCAGGCGGCCAGTCAGTTTCGTGAGGAAGGTGTGCCGGAGCTGTCGCTGGGCATTGCGCCCTTGCACGGCGTGCGCCACTGTCCGGGTGACCGGCCAGGCCTGCGCCGCCTTCAGAATATCCTGTACCGCTATGGGAATCGCCTTTACGCCTTCCAACCTCTGGCCTACCACAAATCACGCTACCGTGGCCGGGAAACTCCCTGGTTTGTCTGTGCCCGGGAACTGGGCAGTACCCGACTGGTTGCCACGCTGATGAAGGGCACGGGTCTGCTCGCACTGCCATGACCCGGATTTCTGAACAGGCCTCCCAGTTTGGAGTGCCGGGGCTGGTTGATAACACCGGCACTGACTATGCTGAAGCTCATTTGCCAACGGTAGTGAGCTCCATGGTTGCCGAAACCAAATTAACCCGTCCCGGGCTGCCTTCAGGCTTGTTGCTTGAGCCCTCACGGTTGCAGGCCCTTGATTGTATTGAACAGGTGCCGTTTGTACTGGTGTCGGCACCGGCCGGTTTCGGCAAAACCACATTGGTCAGTCAGTGGCTGGAACAGGAAAAACCGGTGCATGCCTGGTTGACGCTGGACCATAGGGATAACGCGCCGGCCCTGTTCTGGAATGCCGTGGCCAGCGCCCTGGCGCGGGTGAACCCACGATTTGCCATTCGCGAGAGCACCTTGTTAGCCGCGCTGGAACCGGGTGCCGCTGTTGACCCGGTGACCATGCTGATCAACCGCCTGGCGGATTATTCCCGAACCTGGCAGGCACCCAGCCGCCTGGTTCTGGTGCTGGATGATTTTCACCTGCTTGACCAGCAAGTACTACTGGAGCAGATCCGGCGCTTTATCGACTTTGCTCCGGGTTTTTTGCGCATTGTCTGTATCTCGAGGCTGGATCCCCCTATTCGCACCGCGCAGTTACTGGCTCGGCAACAGATGGTTCGGCTGGGGCCGGAGGTGCTCCGTTTTGATCTGGCGTTGACGCGAAAATTCGTCCAGGCCCGCCGGACTGATCTCTCCGAAGACCAGATGTTGCAGTTGCATCAGCGCACCGGCGGATGGCCAGCAGCGTTGCAGCTCTCGGCATTGTCGGAAAATCCGTTAAGCCAAGTACCCGGTCCTGGCCAGAGAGCCCTGAGCGACTATCTGCTGGAGGAAGTGTTCGCTGGCCTGGAGCCCGGGCTACAGGGATTTCTCCAGGATATGAGCCTGCTCCCTCTTTTCTCACAAGAGGTTGCTGATGAAGCCCGGAATGATAGCGATGCCGCGGACTGGATCGCAGCCATGCGCGAACGCAATCTGCTGTTCCAGACTTACGGAGAGGGTCACTACTGGTATCGCCTGCATGATCTGCTGATCGACTGGCTTCAGGCGCAGGATCGGGAGCCTGAGCGGGAAAGCTCCATACGAATCAGGGCGGCCGAGGCATTCCGCCAGCGGGGCCTGATTGTGGAGGCCCTTGAGCTTTTTCTGGCCGAAGGCTGCTATGACCAGGCGGAAGCCCTGGTACCGTTGCTGTTGCAGGCGGAGGACCTGAGCGGCTACCGGTCACTGCCTTCGCGCTTCCCGGACAGTGTTCGGATGTGTTCTCCCGCGCTGCTTCTGCTGCAGGCGCTGTTTGCCTTCATGGATGGTCAGTACGGAGCAGTGCTTGAGCATCTGGCCGCGGCCGACCGGCTTCTGCAGTCGACAGACCCGTCACCGGACACCGAGGCTCTGCAGTTTGTCTCCATGTTGTTGGGCTGGCCCTCGGCACGGTTTGCCGGCCACCGTGCAGAGGCCGAGCAGTCCCTGACTCAGATACAGGCCCGGTTGGCCAGCGCTCCAGCCGGCCTGCAACACTGGGGGCTGTATACCCTGGGTACTGAAGCCTTTATGGAGGCACGATTGGGGCCGGCGCGCACCTTGTTGACCGATGCGCTGGCAGGGGCCCTGGATAGTGGCGATAACCCCTGTGCCCTGCGCTGTCTGGTCATGCTGGTTCCGGTTCTGGTGCAGGGCGGTCGCATTGGCGATGCCCGCCGCTGCTATGAACAGACTCGGCTGAAGCTTGCCCACGGTCCCCGGAGTAAGGAACAGGTTTGCCTGCTGGCCTACCTGGAGGGCTTGTTGGCGCTGGAGCATCACGATCTTGAATACGCGACAAAACGGCTAGGCGAGGCCGGTCTGATTGCCGACCAGCATCTGACGCCGCTGGATCAGCTTTACCTGGCGTTTGAGCGGTTTCGCCTGGGCATGGTTTTGCGAGACTCCGAACTCTGGCAGCAGGAACTCACCCGGATTGAGCAGTTGCACCAGGTTATGGGCCAGTTGCGCTGGCACCATAACATTCCACGCCCGGAGGTACTGGAGGCGTTGGCGCGATGGACGGAGGGTAACGGCTTCCCTTTGATTCTATGGGCCCAGAGCGATCCGGAACCGGTTGTAGGTAACCGCTTTTGTACCCTGAACGAAACCTTGTTGAAACTGATCGGTCAGTTGCTGGCGGCGTCGCCGGTGGCCCGGGAACTGGCAGCCCTGCGAACAGAGGCGGAAGAGGCGGGTTTGCTTCAGCTGGTGTGTCGTCTTGATCTGGTCAGTCTGATGGTTCAGGCCTTCGGAGATCAGGATCCTGAGGGAGCGGTGAAAAAGCTTGATGCACTGTTGGCGCTCTGGGTGCCCCGTGGTCTGGTGCGCCCCTTTGTGGATGCGGATCCCCGGCTGGATAGTCTGCTAGACGCCTGTATTACCCGTGGGTGGTCGGAGGTGGAAGCCAGCCGGATACTGGCTCTCCGGCAGGCCCGGATGGAGCCGGACGCCGAAACCTGTGCCCGCACCCCGGAAGTCGCTGGTCCTGATGAACCGTTAAGTGATCGGGAACAGGGGGTGTTGGATCTGCTGGCAGAGGGACTCAGTAACAAGGCCATCAGCAAACAGCTCGGCATCTCAGTGGCGACGGTAAAGTCACATTTGAGCAATATTTACGGCAAGCTTCAGGCCGAGAACCGAATGCAAGCGGTTGCTCGCGCCCGGGAACTCGGCCTGATGTCATAGAGCGGGTGCACGATTACTGCAGCGTGCGCCGATTGCCGTTCTTGTACTGGGGCGCGATGTAGTCCTGGATCTGTTCCTTGAAACGACCGATCAGCTCACTGTTGTCCTTGTCCCAGGGATGGAAGCCGGGCTTGAAGTACTCCAGCCAGGTCGGGATCAGACTGGAGAAGGCGCCGTTTTTGCCCCACATGCGCCACATACCTTTGGCGGCGTCCTTAACGGAGAAATGGCTGCGGTCCTTCAGGGCCATGCGGCCGGTATACCAGGTGCCGACAATACCCAGGGCTACGGTACTGAAGACCTGGTAAAACGCCCGCTCGGTGTAGGTACCGCCAGCCTGGAGGAAAACGTCATAAGCAACGGCCTTATGCTCGGTTTCCTCAATGGCGTGCCACACCCACAGCGGGCGCATGGATTCGTGCATGTCTTCGCGTATATCGTCACGCTCCAGCAGCATGTCGGCCATCATGGCTGTGATGTGCTCCAGGGCGCAGGTAATGGCCAGCTGGTGGCGTTTGGGCAGCTTCCGTGCCACGTCCAGAATCACTTTCAGATCCCGCTCCATCTCTTCTACCGGCATGCCCTGGTCGCGGACATGCTGGTTCATGGCGATGTGCTCGAGCGAGTGCATGGCTTCCTGGCCGATGAAACCGCGCACGTCCTCTTTCAGCTTCTTGTCCTGGATCTGGTCCCGAAACGCCCGGACCGAGTCCACAAAAAACTGCTCACCCTCGGGAAACAATACAGACAGGGCGTTCATGGTATGACTGATCAGATAGTTGTTATCCACCCAGTATCTGGGGACCTGTTCGCCAAACTCGAAACCCATGCGCTGGGGTTTGATGGAGACATTGTCCGGGGTATGGGAGGCCTTGCCCGGTTTGTTCGTTTGTGTGGTGGTCAGCATGGTTCTACTCCTTTGCGACGGAACGCTTTGGCTGATGTCATGAAGTCAGTGTGGCGGAGTCAATCCGGATACTGAATGCGCGAAGGGGACGGGCATCGTCCACAATGGGACAGGGGATTGGCCCGGGCGACAGCGGAGTCGGGGCAGCGGGCCCCACTGTGGCGGCAATCCGGTTCTGATAGAGTCAGAAACACGATAAATATCAATCAGGGACACACTATGGCAGGTACCGGTGCAGACAACGAGCGGCAAATGTTGGGGTTGTTCCTGGTGCCCGGGGTGTACCTGCGGGTACTGGCTGAAACCGTTCGTCAACTGGGTTACAACGACCGCCAGCTTTATCAGGGCCTGGATTTCACACATGAGGACCTGAAAGCCAACGACAGTCGGGTTTTCGTCACTGACGCCACTCTGATGGCGCAGCGCGCGCTCGAGGTGGCGGGCAAAGATGGCCTGAGCTTTATACTGGCGAGAGAGTTGCGGCTGACCATCCATGGCACCCTGGGCTTCGCCGCGCTCACCAGCCCGACCTTTGAGGGTGCGTTGGACTCTGTCCGTCGTTATCTTCAGCTGCGGGCGCCGTTTCTGAGCATGAAACAGTCCATAGCCGGTGACAAGGTGCTGGTTCAGCTGTGCGCGGAGTTTGCGTTGCCGCCTATCTCCGAGTTTCTGGCCGAGACGGTCAGCGCCACGTTGATTCTGCTCACTGAACAACTACTCGACCGGAGCGATGCCGAGGCCCGGGGTTTTGCCCTGGAAGAGGGTAAATTACCGGGCGTGTCGGTACACCTGCGGGGCCCTGAGCCAGCCTATTACCGGCGGTTTGCCGCCCAGTTGCCGGTCCGTTTCGAGTTTGGCCAGCCCGAGGAAATGCTGATTTTCCCCCGCAAGCTGCTGGACGTGCGCATGCGTCTGGCGGATGCTGAAGCCTCCCGGATGGCCCGGGACCAGTGTGAATTCGAGTTGCAGAAGGCGCTCAAGGAGCAGGGCGACATCGTGCTGGCGATTCGCAATATGCTGCGGATGACCCCAGGCCCCTTGCCCTCCCTGGAGGCCATGGCCGAGCGCTTCTGCGTGTCTTCCCGCACCCTGAAGCGGCGGTTGGCGGACCGGGACACCAGTTATCGGGAGATTGTCGAGGCCGTGCTGAAAGATCGGGCCATCCAGTTGCTGCGCTACACCAATCAGTCAGTCAGTGAGATTGCCTATGAACTGGGCTATGCCGATCTGTCCAATTTCAGCCGTGCTTTCCGCAAGTGGACGGGTAAATCCGCCAGTGAGTTTCGCGAGGACGGGCCGGACCCGGCACCGGATCTGGGACCCTGAGAGTCGTTTGTGATTCCAGCGTTCGCCCCCATATTGTACTGGTCAGGCGCTCGTTGTGCGTCTGTGGTGACACACCAAATCCAACTGTGAACAGGAAGAACGCCGCAATGATCGAAAGACCCGACACCCACAGCAAGCTGATCGGCTACCTGCTCTGGATTTTCGGATTCCTGGGTTCGCACCGTTTCTATTATGGCAAGCCGGTGACCGGCACCATCTGGTTCTTTACTCTGGGGCTGCTATTCATAGGCTGGATTATTGACCTGTTCCTGATTCCGGCCATGGACAAGGAAGCTGATTACCGGTTCCAGGATGGCCAGATCAGCTACAACATCAGCTGGATACTGCTGACCTTCCTGGGGGTCTTCGGGGTGCACCGGATGTATATGGGCAAATGGCTCACCGGCATCCTGTACCTGCTCACCGGCGGCCTGTTTTTCATCGGTGTGCTGTACGATTTCTGGACCCTGAACAGCCAGATTTCCGAGCGTAACCGGGCCGATCAGCTGGCCTGATTACAGACCGGCGTTGAGCTCCAGCTCTGCCAGACCCTGTTCCAGGTAGTCCAGCATCCGTTGCAGGCTGGGCAGGGTCCGGCGACAGCCAATCAGGCCGAACTCCACCTGGTCGTTATAGCTGGTCAGTGTCATGTTCAGGGCCAGTCTGTCCATATCGATAGACACCGGATACATGCCTTCCAGTTTCGCCCCGTTCCAGTACAGGGGCCTGGATGGCCCGGGGACATTGGAAATCACCACATTGAAGGTCTGCCACTTGGGCGCCAGCCCGGTCAGCAGGTGGAAGGCGGCCGGCGCCAGGGTCAGGGCCGTGTAGTTGACGATTTCCTCCGGGCTCATATGACGGTAGCGCTGCTTGGCCTCTTCCATGCCATGGTGGATTTTTAACAGTCGTTCGCCGGCCTCCTGCACATCGGTGTGAAGGCTCGCCAGGATGACGCCTACCTGGTTGCCCCCGGAGCTGTCGTCCCGGCGTAGTGACACCGGCACAAAGGCCACCAGTGGTTTCTCCGGCAAGGCATCCTGATTCATCAGATAGGTACGCAGAGCCGCTGCGCACATGGCAGTTACGACATCGTTGACCGTGGTGCCATAGGCCTCGCACACGGCGCGAATCCGTTTCAGGCACCAGGACTGGGCGGCGAAACGACGGGAACCGGTGATTTTCTGGTTCAGCATGCAGCGCGGGGCATGGAAAATGGAGTCGTAGGCCGGATCCTTCCGGGCCTGATTGATGGTTTTCAGTAGCTCCTTTGCCACAGTGGGAATGGTGCCGAGCTGGCGGCCCGAAAGCCCCAGCAAATGGGTGACACTGCGCCAGAGGGAGTGTCCGTCCGACTCACCCCTATCCCGTGACAGGCAAGGCAGATCCCAGATTGGCGGCATGCCGTGTTCGTCCGGGTTTTCACTCAGCATCCGGGTGGCCATGCGCATGGCCGAGACACCGTCCACCAGGGAATGGTGAACCTTGGTGTAGAGCGCAAACTGCCGGTCTTTCAGGCCCTCGATCAGGTGCACCTCCCACATGGGGCGCTCCCGGTCCATCAGGTGCGAATGCTCCGCCGATACGAACGACAGCAGCTCCCGAATACGCCCGGGTGTGGGCAGCGCCTCGAAGCGGAAATGATGCTCAAGGTCCAGGTGCTCATCCTCCACCCATACCGGCTGGCCCAGGCGATAGCTCAGGCGCTGGTTAAAGGGGGCGGTCACCTCCGTCTTCTGCCGAAGCTGGTCTGCCAGCTGCGCGACATAGTCGTCCGGTGCGCCTTCGGGGAAGGAAAACAGCTGGAGGCCGCCCACATGCATGGGCTGCTGGCGTTTTTCCAGCCAGAGAAAGAGCTGGTCAGTGGGATTCAGGGGCGTCACGGGGCAATCCTTGTTCTTGGTTTATGCCCCGATACTACCCCACTCCGAGCGGGTAAAAATTGGCTTTGGTAACAGCACCACCAAAAAGCCCGGCGAAAAGGCTATTGCGCGTCTCCACGCAGCGCTTTGACCTTTTGTTCCAGGCGCTCGGCACTGGCCTCGTGGGGCGAGACCGGGAGACCAGCCAGCAGGTGAATCCGGGACCAGAACCGCCGTGGCCAATGGCTGAAGGCCGGCCCGCCACAATGGCTGAAAAAGCTGCCCCAGAGGCCGCGCAGTGCCATTGGCACCACCGGTACCGGTCGCCGGGCCAGAATCATGTCGACACCGGGCTTGAAGGTATCGACTTCGCCGTCTTTGGTGAGTTTGCCTTCCGGGAAAATACACACCACATGGCCGGCTGCGAGTTCTTCATCAATGCGGTCGAAAGCGGCTTCGTAAATCTCCGGCACCTTCGATTTCGGACCAATGGGGATAGCCTTGGCCAGGCGGAAGAAACCGCCCATGACCGGTGTCGCGAAAATGTTGTGATCCATCACGAATCGGACGGGTCGCCGCACCGCGCCGGCGATCACCAGGGCATCCATGTAGGAGACGTGGTTGCACACCAGCAGCACGGGGCCCTGCTCGGGTATACGGTCCAGGTTGTGGTGCGTGACCCGATAAATCGTGTGGGACAGGACCCAGATGACAAAGCGCAGGGCAAAGTCCGGTACCTGCTGGTACACGTAGGCCGCCACCATCAGGTTCATGATCGACAGCACCAGGAAGAACTCGGGAATGGTGAGTCCGAACAGGCCGAGCATGAGCATGCCCAGCAGCGCGCTGACCACCATAAACAGGGCGTTGAAAATATTCAGGGCGGCGATCACGCGGGCCCGGGTGGCCGGTGGTGTTTCCTGCTGGACATAAGCATACAGCGGCACGATAAACAGGCCGCCAAAGATACCAATGGCCAACAGGTCAATGGCCACCTGGCGATAATGGGGATCGGTTATGATCAGCCACCAGTCTGAGGGAATTGGCTGCTCCGGCATATTGAAGAACAGATCGATGCCGAAGAAACTCAGGCCAATGGAGCCGATGGGTACGATCCCCAGTTCAATCTTGTGGCCGGACAGCCGCTCGCAGGCAATGGAGCCGGCGGCGATGCCGATGGTGAAAATCGCCAGCAGTAAGGTGACGACCGTTTCGTCACCCATCAGGTGAGTCTTGGCGAAGTTCGGAAACTGGGTCAGATAGGCGGCACCCAGAAACCAGAACCAGGATATCGCCATGATGCTCAGGAATACATTGTGATTGTCCCGGGCAATGGCCATCAGTTTCCAGGTTTCCTGCAGCGGCCGGAAACGAATACGCAGATCCGGCGCTGCCGCCTCGGCCCTGGGAATCCGCCAGGCGGCCACCAGTCCAATCACCGCCAGCACCGCAACGGCGATGGCAATCACGGGGCCGGGAGCCGCAGCTTTCATCATCACGCCGGCCATCAGGGTACCCACCAGGATGGCCACAAACGTGCCCATCTCTACCAGCGCGTTACCACCCACCAGCTCGGATTCTTTCAGGGCCTGGGGCAGGATCGCGTACTTCACCGGCCCGAAAAACGCGGATTGTACGCCGGTGAGAAACAGCAGAAGGAACAACACCTCGTACCAGCCAAACCAGAGACCGACCGCGGCAATGCCCATGATCACCACCTCGGCGAATTTGATCCAGCGGATAACCGTGGATTTCTCGTACCGGTCCGCCACCTGGCCGGCGATGGCGGAGAACAGGAAAAACGGCAGGATAAACAGCATCGCGGCGAGATTGACCACCACATCCGACGACAGGCCAAACAGGCCCCCGGCGCTGTAGGTCACCAGCAGCAACAAGGCATTCTTGAACAGGTTGTCGTTGAAGGCACCGGCAAACTGGGTGACAAAGAATGGCAGGAACCGTCGCTCGGATAGCAGGCGAAACTGACTGTGATCTTCCATAACCTGAGGCTCTCCCTATGGGGTTCGCCGCAGACTATACGGCGCCCGGGAGGTGGTCAAGCGCGGCTGTTGTGCGCATACTGGATGCAGGATTGTGTTCCCAACCCAATGTTCTGGATGATGTGGAGTCTTGCCTATGGATGTTCAGCAGGCTGTTGTGTCACGCCGCTCGGTGCGGGACTTTCTGGATACCCCGGTGCCTGAAGCCACGCTTCGAACGGTAATCGAAACGGCGACCCGGTCGCCATCCGGAGGCAACCTGCAACCCTGGCATCTGCACGTCGTCACCGGCGATGCTCTGGCCCGACTCAAAGCCTTGATGCAGGAGAAGGTCAGCAAAGGTTTCAACGAAGTGCCGGAATACGAAATCTACCCACCAAAACTGCAATCGCCCTACCGCGACCGCCGGTTCGAAATCGGCGAACTCATGTACCGCCGGCTCGACATCCCCAGGGAAGACAAAGCCGCCCGCTTCGAATGGTTCAAACGCAACTTCGAATTCTTCGGCGCTCCGGTCGGCCTGTTCTGCACCGTCGACGACAACATGGGCCCGCCCCAGTGGTCCGATCTGGGCATGATCCTGCAAACCATCATGCTGTTGCTGCGCGCCGAAGGCCTGGACAGCTGCGCCCAGGAATCCTGGTCGGTGTACCCGAAAACCATCAGCGAATTCCTGGGCTTGCCTGAACACCGCAAAGTCTTCGCCGGCATGGCCATCGGCTACGCCAACCCCGACAGCCCGGTGAACCAGCTAACCAGCCCAAGGGCACCGCTGTCGGAGAACGTCGAATTTATCAGCTGAAAGGCGAACCTCAGGCGGCCACCGATGCCGCCTGAGCCACCGGCACTTCCAGCCGGATCCGGTTGCCGTCCAGCAACACCGGATAGACCTTCACCTGCACGCTCTCGTCTTCCAGACATTGCCCGCTGCGCAGATTGAAATGCTGCTTGTACAACGGTGACGCCACCACCGGCTCACCGTTGATATCCCCGGTAATGCCTCGGGCCAGCACGTTCGAGCCACTGAACGGATCGGTATGGCTGATGGCAAACAACGCCGGCAGGCGGTGCGGCAGATAAAACACCGCCACTGGCCCGTCCTCGGTCCAAACCGCAATGCCGGAATCAGCTACCAGATCGTCCACGGTGCACACTGCTTCCCAACAAGTCCGAGCTTTCATAAAACGTTCTCCTGAATCCCAATGTCTTTAATTTGCCTATCCCACTCATGTCTGCGAGCGCGGGGCCGGGGTAATTTTCTGGTAGGAAAAAAGATGTCTGAGCAAAGCGAGTTATTTTTTCCAGAAGAAAATTACCCCGGCCCCCGTGCTCCGCCCCAAAACCAGAAGGCTACGAAGAAACCGCCTCCAATTCCGGCCTACGCTGCCCCCGCTCCGAAGTCCAACGCTGCACCGGATCCTTCTGTTCCGGCGCATTCACAAACTCCCGGAACCGCTTACGCTTCTCCGGATCCTCCACGGCGGTCCTCCACTCGCACTGATAGGTATCCACCAGATCCGCCATATGCTGCTCCAGCTCCTCGCCAATACCGAGGCTGTCCTCCAGCACCACCTGCTTCAGATACTCCAGCCCACCTTCCAGATTCTCCATCCAGACCGACGTCCGCTGCAGCCGGTCCGCCGTGCGCACATAGAACATCACCACCCGATCAATGGTCCGGATCAGCTCCTCATCCGACAGATCGGTGGCAAACAGATCCGCATGCCGCGGCCGCATCCCGCCGTTGCCACACACATACAGGTTCCAGCCCTTCTCCGTGGCAATAACCCCGAAGTCCTTGCTCTGGGCCTCCGCGCATTCCCGGGTGCAGCCAGAGACCGCCATCTTCACCTTGTGGGGCGCACGCAGGCCCTTGTAGCGATTCTCCAGCGTGATCGCCATGCCCACGCTGTCCTGCACGCCGTAGCGGCACCAGGTGCTGCCCACGCAGGACTTCACCGTGCGCAGGGACTTGCCGTAGGCGTGGCCGGTCTCAAAACCGGCGGCGATCAGCTTCTCCCAGATCTCCGGCAGCTCGCTCAGGGTGGCGCCGAACAGATCCACACGCTGGCCGCCGGTGATCTTGGTGTACAGGTTGTACTCCCTGGCCACCTCGCCCAGCACAATCAGCTTGTCCGGAGTAATTTCACCGCCGGGAATGCGCGGCACAATCGAGTAAGTGCCGTTCTTTTGCATGTTGGCCATGAAGGTGTCGTTGGTGTCCTGCAGGGGTACGTGGTCGGTGGCCAGAATGTGCTCGTTCCAGCAAGTGGCCAGAATGGAGCCCACCGTTGGTTTGCAGATGTCACAGCCCTGGCCCTTGCCGTATTGTTTGAGCAGGCCCCGGAAGGTGCGGATACCGTTCACCTTCACCAGATGAAACAGTTCCTGTCGGGTGTAGGGGAAATGTTCACAAAGGTCGGTACACACCTCCACGCCGCGCTTTTCCAGCTCGCTGTCCACCACCTTCTTCAGTAAAGCCGCACAGCCACCGCAGCCGGTACTGGCCCTTGTTTCAGTCTTGACGCCGCCCAGGTCGGAGCAACCGGCGTCAATGGCACCGCAGATATCGCCCTTGGTGACGTTGTGGCAGGAACAGATGGAGGCTGTGTCCGGCAGGGCGTCGGCCCCCAGGGCAGGCGCGCCACCTTCGCTTTCCGGCAGAATCAGCGCCTCCGGGTTGGCTGGCAGCTCAATGCCATTGAGGGCGTACTGCAGCAGGGTATCGTAGGGGCCGTTGTCGCCTACCAGAATGGCGCCCAGCAGAGTCTTACCGTCCTGGCTCACCACCATGCGCCGGTAGTGGCCGGCCTGCTCATCGTGAAAACGGATATTGCGTGCACCCGGGGTCTGGCCGTGGGCATCGCCGATGGAGCCCACATCCACCCCCAGCAGCTTGAGCTTGGTGCTCATATCGGCACCGGTAAAGGCCGCACTGGTGTCTTTGTTCAAAGCGGCCGACAGGGTGCGCGCCATGGTGTAACCCGGAGCCACCAGTCCGAAGATGCGATTGTTCCAGAGTGCGCATTCACCGATAGCGTGAATGTTCGGGTCTGAGGTGGTGCATTGATTGTTGACCACAATCCCGCCGCGTTCGCCCACCTCCAGGCCGCAGGCCCGGGCCAGGGTATCCTGGGGACGGATGCCAGCGGAAAACACAATCAGATCGGTTTCCAGATGGCTGTCGTCGGCGAAGTTCATCCTCAGCCGCGCGTCGCTGCCCGGAACAATGGCCATGGTGGCCTTCTCGGTGTGCACCTGAACGCCCAGATCCTCGATCTTCTGGCGCAAAAGGGCGCCACCCTGCTCGTCCAGTTGCACAGGCATCAGGCGCGGGGCAAATTCCACCACATGGGCCTGCAGGCCCAGGCTTTTCAGGGCGTTTGCCGCTTCCAGCCCCAGCAGACCGCCGCCCACCACGACACCGGTTTTCGCTGACTGGGCACTGGCCTGAATGGCATCCAGATCGTCCAGGGTTCGGTACACAAAGCAGCCATCCTGATCGTTGCCCTTAATGGGCGGTACGAACGGGTAGGAGCCGGTGGCCAGCACCAGTTGATCGTAGGTGTACTCCCCTTTTGGTGTCGTCAGCACGCGGCTGTTCCGGTCGATGGCGGTGACCGGCTCATTCAGGCGAAGATCAATGCCCTGGTCCGCGTACCAGTCTGCTGTGCCCATGGCGAGGTCCGCGTGAGTGGAACCGGTGAAGTACTCCGACAGATGCACCCGGTCGTAGGCCAGCTGCTTCTCTTCACCGAACACGATCACCCGGTAGGTCTCGGCCGCCGGGGACTGGCTGAACTGTTCCAGGAAGTGATGGCCAACCATACCGTTGCCGATCACGATCAGGGTCTGTTTACTCATCTTGCTGTCCTCTCTCTTGGCAACCTATCAGGCTGCTGCGTCGCAATAGGTTTTGCCGAAAGCGATGGTGTCCCTGTAGCGGGAGACATCGGCGCCGGAGCGAATCAGTTCGCTGTACCAGGGGCCGTTGGCGGTATCGCCCAGCAGGATGGCGCCGGCCAGCCGGTTGCAATCCAGCAGCAGTTGGCCGTAGACCGCGTGGGTTCGGTCCTGCCATTCAACAATTTCGGTATGCTCGCCGGGGACTATCCGGCCACAGGAAAAAATGGGCAGATCGCTGATTTTCAGTCGGGTGGCGACTTCTCCGGGCTCAAATACTCTGGCTCCCGGCACCTGGCAAAGAAGCTGTGCCAGGATCCGGGCCTGCTCGTAACCGGGTTCGACCAGGCCAAAGGTGTGTTCCTGAAACTGACAGCACTCACCCAGTGCGTAGATATGCGGGTTGGACGTCATCAGGTTCGGAGTGACTCGAATACCCCGGTCACAGTTGAGGCCGGCGTCAGCTGCCAATCCCTTGTTGGGTTCAATACCGGTAGCAATAACCACCAGGTCCGTGGCCAGTACCGTGCCGTCACTCAGTTCCACGGCGCGGACCTGATTCCGACCGAGCAGGGAGACCGGCGAGGTGCCGGTTCGGATACTCACCCCCCGCTGCTGTAACTTCTGCTTCAGAATATCGCCAGCGATCGGGTTCAGCTGTCGGTTGAGCAGATGACCGCTGCGGTGCAGCACCGTAACGTCCATGCCCCGGGTCCTGAGCCCTTCGGCCGCCTCCAGGCCGAGAAAGCCTCCGCCGATGACCACGGCCCGACGGTGTGACTTTGCCTGCCGGATCAGCGTGCGGGTGTCGGCCAGGTCCCGGAAGTTCATCACGCCGTCAAGGTCTTCACCGGGGAGGCCAAGGCGGGAGGGCTGTGCTCCGGTGGCCAGCACCAGCGTGTGATAGGACTGGGTGCGACCACAGGCGGTTGTTACCTGGCGCTGGCCCGGACTGATATGGGTGACAGGCTCATGCTGGTGCACCTCTATTCGGTGCTTGTGGAACCACTGCCAGGGTTTCAGTTCCAGATCGGTTTCCTGAATCTGATCGGCCAGCAATGACGACAACTGGATCCGGTTGTAGGCAGCGAAGGGCTCACCGTTAAACACCACAATGCGGCTGAACGGATGCCCCTGGGCTACCAGTTGCTCCAGCAGCCGCTGCGCGACCATGCCATGGCCGCAGATCACCAGTGGGTTATCCTGTGTGTGTTCCATGGAACTGAGTGCCTCCAGCAACGAAAAAAGCCGGAGCATCATGCTCTCCGAAGAGAACAGATGGTCCGGCACCAATGCCAACAACAATGATCTGATGGTCCGGCCTGATTCCATGGCCGGGACAGTCGTCCTTGTCTAAGTGTTAGCGATCTCCGTGCCAACTTTTTCAGGCTTTATTATTCAATGGCTTAGGTGAGTCCGCTGAAGGAGTCCGGCTCGTGGGTATCAAAAGGGTGCCCCGGGATGGGGCGAAACGCACGATGATTGGGCCGGAATGACTGGCCTGTAAATTGCTGCAGTCCGGGTAGAAAGGAACCAACTGTGTACCGACACCAGGAGCTGCACCATGAACACCAAACGCCATCCCCGTATGACCGCGACAGCGACTGCTGCGGAATTTCTGATGGCCTCCCGCCAGTGTGAGATCCGTAACCTGGAGTACTTTCTGCAGATGGGGCGGTTGGTGCAGAGCGTGGGCAATCTGGTCCATGGCCTGCAACGGGAGCGAGGCGCCACCAATCTTTATCTGGGGTCCGGTTGCCAACGCTTTGCCCGGGAACGTACCGCCATGGTCAAGGAAAACGACCAGTTGGCCGCTACCTTCCGGCAGGCATTGGCAGACATTCAGGAGGACCTCACCACCCATCCGGTCAGCAGCCCACTGCTCGGGCACATCGCCAGCGCCCTGCACAGCCTCGACCAACTGCCCGGGTTGCGGCAGCGGGTGAATGACCAGGAGGCCAGTGTTTCGGAGGCCACGGAGTGGTTCTGCGACAGTATTCATCAACTGATTACGGTCGTTTTCGAAGCGGCAGAAACCGTGGCAGAGCCTTCGATTGCGGGACTGCTTGTGGCCATGGTGCATGTCATGAACGGAAAGGAATATTGTGGTCAGGAGCGGGCCGCAGGTTCCGCGGGGTTCTCCAGCGGACACTTCGATAACGCACTGTCACGGCGCATGATGCACCTGGTTGAAGCGCAGGAGCGGTGTTTTGAGGTCTTTGTCGGCTTCGCCAGTGAAGAGAGCCTGTCGCTCTGGCAAGCCCTGCGCGCTCACCCGCGGGAGCTGGAAATTGAGCGGATGAGACAGATGGCCGTTTCGGTCGGGCCCTATAAGTCTCTGGATAAAGACATGGCCGACCGCTGGTTCAACCTGATGACAGAGCGCATGGATGACCTCAAGAAGATTGAGGATTCGGTTGAGAGCGCTTTCCACCATCGCTGCGTGGAGCGCTATACCGAAGCGCGCCACTCCCTGGCACATCAGGAGACCCTGCTGGCCTCGCTGGAACAACGCCATGCCTCCACAACGCCCGTGCTGGTGGTTTGCGATAACGGTGTAGAGGCCGGAGCTGCCGATACGTGGGCCGGGGAAGGTGTCGGGCAGCAATCAGGCCGATCCATCTTTGACCTGGTCCAGGAACAGACCCGCCGCCTGCGCCAGATGTCTGAAGAATTGCAGAGTGCCAAAGAAGCTCTGGAAGATCGTCGTACCCAGGAAAAGGCCATCTTGCTGTTGATGGAACACCGCAACATCAGCAATGACGAAGCTCACCGCCTGCTGCGAAAACTGGCCATGGACCAGGGCAAGCGACTGCCCGAAGTCGCCCGGGCACTGGTATCCATGGCAGGGGTCTTAAGCTGATACTTGAACCAGGCCGGGACGGGGTGCCCCGCCCCGGCATAAAGTCAGGCCGAAGCTGAATGCCTGGCTGCCGGCGCCTCGGGTTTTGCACTGCTGCCGCGGCGACTGTTCAGAGACTCCAGCTTGCGCTGCTTCTCGTACAGGAACGACAACACCTCCTGCCGGTAATGCACATATTGGGCATCGTCCGCCAGGGCCACACGATTGCGAGGCCTTGGCAGATCAATGTGCAGATCCTCCCCCACCGTGGCGGCAGGGCCGTTGGTCATCATGATAATGCGGTCGGACAACAGCACCGCCTCGTCCACATCGTGGGTAATCATGATCACGGTATTGTTCAGCTCCTGCTGAATTTCCATCAGCGAATCCTGCAAATGGGCCCGTGTCAGGGCATCCAGCGCCCCGAACGGCTCATCCATCAGCAACACACTGGGTTTCATGGCCAATGCCCGGGCGATGCCCACCCGCTGCGCCATCCCCCCGGAAATCTCGCCTGGCCGCTTGTTGGCGGCGTGGGCCATATTCACCAGTTCCAGGTTGTGGGTAATCCAGTCCTTGCGCTCCTGCCGGGTCATCGACTTGCGAAACACCTGCCGGACCGCCAGCTCCACGTTTTCATACACCGTTAACCAAGGCATCAGGGCATGATTCTGAAACACCACTGCCCGCTCGGGACCGGGGGAATTTACCTCATGCCCATCCAGTACACAGCCACCCCTGGAGGCCTGCAGTAACCCGGCAACAATGTTCAGCACCGTCGATTTTCCGCAGCCGGAATGGCCGATCAGTGAAACAAACTCCCCTTTCTGGATCTTCAGGTTCACATTGTCCAGGGCAATGAAAGGCCCTTTCGGCGTATCAAACGCCATTTCAACACCGGTTAGTTCAAGATGTGATTTAGCCATAGCAGGATCCCCTAAACAGGTCAGACGAGCGCCGGGTGGGTAGTGTCTCCCGGGACCCTCAAAAACATGGATGTTTTTGCGGAGCTTACAGGGACGTATTCACCGCGTGTCCCGGGAGACACTACCCACCCGGTGCGGCATGCTCCGCCGTCAGAGATTTCAGGGTTAAGTGAGGCTACAGGTAAAAGTCGGTCACTCATTCCAGGCCACCTTCCGCTGAATCAACAGCATGACCCGATCCAGCAAAAACCCGATAAACCCGATGGCCAGCACCGCCACCATAATCCGACTCAAAGACTGGCTACTGCCATTCTGGAACTCATCCCAGACAAACTTGCCCAGCCCCGGACTCTGCGCCAGCATCTCGGCGGCAATCAGCACCATCCAGGCAATGCCCAGCGACACCCGCAAGCCGGTAAAGATCATCGGCACCGACGAAGGCAACACCACCTTGCGAACGTGGGTCCAGAACGACAGCCGAAGTACCCGGGAGACGTTCAGCAGGTCGGGGTTTACTGCTGCCACTCCAACGCTGGTGTTGATCAGTGTTGGCCAAAGACTGCACAGAGTGACCGTAATCATCGAGGTCAGGAACGACTTCTCGAACATTGGATCGTCACTGACATAGGTGGCCGATACCACCATGGTCACCAGCGGCAGCCAGGCCAGCGGAGAGACCGGTTTGAAGATCTGTATCAATGGGTTCACCGCAGCCTGGAAATACCGGTTGAGGCCAAACACAATGCCCAGAGGTACTGCAATCAGCGACGCCAGGGCGAAACCGGCCAGCACCGTCAGCAGGCTGGTGACCACCTGGTCGAGAAAGGTAGGTGCGCCGGGGTAAGCCCGGATACGGACGTCTGCCTCCGGGTTGTCAGCCAGAATGCGGGCATTACGCTCCTCCTGCATGGCGATGAACTTATCGGCCCGCTCCCGCTGGCTAATATGCTCCTGCCACAGTTGTCCGGATTGTTCCCACACCTGCACCGGGCCGGGAAAGGCCCCCAGGGAGGTTTCCACCTGTGGCGCGGCCAGATGCCAGAAGCCCAGGAAGACCAGAATACCAACCAGTGGTAACAGCAGCTGCTTGCCCTGGCTGAGCCATTCGCCCGGTTGCAGACCGGAAAGTAGCTGGCGGCTGCCACTGGCCATGGACTGACTGATTCTTGCGCTTAACGTCGTCATGTCAGGCCCTCCCTTACGGTGTCTCCGACCCTTTTAGGCCGATACTGAAACGGTTGATGTAGGCATTGGGTTCGCGCGGAGTGAAAGGGACGCCGTCAATCAGCTCACCCTGCATGGGGCGTTCAAAATTCTCCTGGGCAAAGTCCGGGAAATCACTGGCGGTCATCAGGCCGTCCTCGATCAGTGACTGGGCCGCTTCGGCGTAAAGATCGCCCCGATACACCCGGGCTGCGGTCTTCATATACCAGTCGTCGGATTTTGCTTCGGGAATCTGGCCCCAGCGCCGCATCTGACTCAGGTACCAGATCGCATCAGACGGATACGGATAGGTAGCGTGGTAGCGGAAAAAGACGTTGAAATCCGGTACTTCCCGGACATCGCCCTTTTCATACTCGAAGGTACCGGTCATGGAGTTGGCAATCACTTCCCTGTCGGCTCCCACATAGCTGGGGCGGGCAAGGATGTCCACGGCGGCCTCCCGGTTGGCGTTCTGGTTTTCGTCCAGCCAGTAAGCTGCGCGGATCAGAGCCCGCAGTAACCGAAGGTGGGTATTGGGGTTCTGCTCGGCCCAGGCTTCGGTGACTCCGAACACCTTTTCCGGGTTGTTGGGCCAGATTTCATAATCGGTAATCACCGGCACACCGATGCCCTTGAAAACCGCCTGCTGATTCCAGGGCTCGCCCACGCAGTAGCCCTGGATGGTGCCTGCTTCCATGGTGGCGGGCATCTGGGGCGGCGGTGTCACGGAGAGGTGCACATCGGCCTGGAGGGTGCCGCTGGTATCGCCGCGCTGGGGCGCGTAGAAGCCGGGATTCAGGCCACCGGCGGCCAGCCAGTAACGCAGTTCGTAATTGTGGGTGGACACCGGAAACACCATGCCCATGCGGAAGCGCTCGCCGTTGGCGCGGGTCTGCTCAACCACCGGCTTCAGTGCGCTGGCTGAAATCGGGTGTTCCGGATGATCACCTTCCATTTCCAGGTTTGGTTTCATCGCTTCCCAGACGTCGTTGGACACGGTAATACCGTTGCCGTTGAGGTCCATACTGAAGGCGGTGATGATATCGGCCTGGGTGCCATAGCCTATGGATGCGCCCAGGGGTTGGCCGGCCAGCATGTGGGCACCATCCAGTTCACCGGTGATGACCCGGTCCAGCAGCACCTTCCAGTTCGCCTGGGCTTCGAGTTCTACGAATAACCCTTCGTCCATGAAGTAGCCCTGTTCCCAGGCAACCGCCAGGGGCGCCATATCCGTGAGTTTAATAAAGCCAAGCTTGAGATCGGGTTTCTCCGCCGGGCCAATATCGGCCTGGGCCAGGGAACTCAGGCCGATCAGGGTGGCGGTCAGTAAAGGTCGAACATAATGGTTCACTGTCTTCATCGTGATGCCTCTCGGTTCTCTCATTTCAGACGCGCAAAAAAAAGCGCCTGCCTCCGTTGCCGGAGAGCAGGCGCCGATGCCTGTAAATGAGAGCTGTGATGTCGTGATGGTTCACTAATCACTCAGCACAAGCCGTGCCATCCAGGACTCTTCATGTATTTCAGTAAGTTGCGGGAGCCCTGGTCGTTCCAGCAGGGGAAGCCCGTGCTTTGCGGGGGTGGTTTTGGTGCAGAAAATCGCCCTTTGCACCAAGGTGAACGCCCATCGATAGGCTTTTCAAGGAGGTCGTTTAACGGTGCACGTCGCTTCAAAACGCGCACCATGCGCCATTCAAGGCCCTTGGAGACATCAAATCGTGCGCTGGCCCCCTAATTGCTTTCTTTTATGGCAGACAACACAGGCAACGAAGCCCTCCCCCCGGCTCTGGAAACGGAAACCGGGTGGTGGGCTTTTTTGGTTCAAGAGCGAGGAACACCATGAAACACCACGACACGCCAGCGGACTCTATTGCCACCACCTGCCCTTACTGTGGTGTTGGCTGCGGTGTTCTGGCAGCCCCTGGCCATGTCGAAGGCGATCATCGGCACCCGGCCAATGGCGGACGGCTTTGCGTCAAAGGTTCTGCCTTACACGAGACGCTGGAGGATGCCAACCGGTTGCTGGTGCCAAAGGTTGCAGGCTATGAGGTGACATGGGAGGAAGCCATTGACCGGGTCGCCGGGGCAATTTCCGACTCTGTGCGGGAGTATGGCCCGGAATCCGTGGCCTTCTATCTCTCCGGGCAGCTACTCACGGAGGATTATTACATTGCCAACAAGCTGGCAAAGGGGTTTATCGGCACACCGCATGTGGATACCAATTCCAGACTGTGCATGTCCTCGGCCGTTGCTGCACATAAGCGTGCTTTTGGCGAGGACTGTGTTCCCGGTTGCTACGAGGATCTTGAGCTGGCGGACCTGCTGGTGCTCGCGGGCAGCAACGCCGCCTGGGCCCACCCGGTACTGTACCAGCGAATGAGTGCAGCGCGCCGTCAGGGACGGAGAGTGGTGGTCATCGATCCCAGGAAGACAACGACAGCGGATCTCGCTGATCTGCACCTTCAGCTTCGCCCCGGAACCGACACCCTGTTGTTCAATGGCCTGCTGGTCTGGCTGCACGATCACGGAGCCCTGGCGGAGGACTACCTTGCCGAGCATTGTAACGGCTTCGAGGAAACCCTGGTGATCGCCCGATCCTGCGCGCCTTCTGTGCAAGCGGTGGCCAGGGGCTGCGATCTGGCAGTAAAAGAGGTGGAGTGTTTCTATCAATGGTTTGCAGACACCGGACGGACAGTGACCGCGTTTTCCCAGGGTATTAATCAGTCGGTTGCTGGTACGGATAAGGCCAACGCCATCATTAACTGCCATCTGGCTACCGGCCGGGTGGGCCGACCGGGAGCGAGCCCGTTATCGTTGACGGGACAACCCAATGCCATGGGTGGCCGTGAGGTCGGCGGGCTGGCCAATACCCTGGCAGCCCATATGGATTATGACACGCCAGGCGCTTTGCTCAGGGTTTCGGATTTCTGGCACAGCGAGAAGATGGCCCGTGGTCCCGGCCATAAAGCGGTGGACCTGTTCGAGGCAGTCCATCGGGGAGAGATCCGGGTACTCTGGGTGATGGGAACCAACCCCGCAGTCAGCCTGCCGGGCAGCGAACGTATTCACCAGGCACTGTCCCGTTGCCAGACTCTGATCGTCTCGGATTGTGTGGCCCAGACCGATACCACGCAGTTTGCCGATATTCTCTTGCCGGCTGCCGGTTGGGGCGAGAAAGATGGAACGGTGACCAATTCCGAACGGCGCATTTCACGCCAACGCCGGTTTCTGCCCCTGCCGGAGCAGGTCCGGCCGGACTGGCAGATTATTCGGGACGTTGCCTGTTCGCTGGGTCATGCTCATGCTTTCGATTACACATGCCCTGCCGATATCTTTCGCGAACATGCGGTGTTGTCCGGCTATGGTAACGGAGGCGAGCGTGTGTTCAATATCTCCGCCTTGTCTCAACTCAGCAACCAGGAGTACGACGAGCTGGCGCCGGTGCAGTGGCCGGTCACGGAGGGTAACCCCGGGGCCTGGTTGCAAACCCGTCGGCTGTTTGGGCACGGGCAATTTCCCACGCCGGATGGCCGGGCACGATTGGTGCCCGTGTCCAGTTTGCCGCCCGGGCAGCTACCTGGACCCCGGTACCCGCTAGTGGTGAATACCGGCCGAATCCGTGACCAATGGCATACCATGACCCGAACGGCCCTGGCACCCAGGCTGTTTGCCCATCGCAGCGAGCCGTTCATAGAGTTGCACCCGGCGGATATTGCCGGCTTTGGTTTGATTGAAGGTGCCCTGGCGGTGCTGCGTGGGCCGGGCAATGCGGGCTATGTTGGCCGGGTCCGGGGCAGCACCGGCCAGCGCACAGGTGAAGTGTTTGTGCCCATCCACTGGAATGGCCGGTTTGCCTCCTCCGCTTTGGCGTCCAGCCTGATCCGTCCGGTTGTGGACCCCATTTCCGGTCAGCCAGAAGGCAAGCATGGTGTGGCGACCATCCGGCCCCTGGTAACCCGCTGGCAGGCGAGGCTATTGCTGCGTGATCCCCGTCTTGCCTCGTTGGACCACACCGCTCTTGCCTACTGGAGTTGTCAGCGCCTGCCGCACAGTCACGGCTGGTGGTTCGCCGGGGGCCACGAGATGAACTGGCGGGAATGGGGGCAACGTTGTTTTTCGCGGGAACCGGAACTGGTCATGGAAGACCGGGCGAGACAGCGCTACCGGGCCGCCTGGCTTAGTGGCGATCGACTGGACGCTGTGTTGCTGGTTGAGCCCTGTGTCCAGATCATGCCGGATCTGGACTGGCTGGACAGTTGTTTTGGCAAAGGTGAGCTGGCGCCGGAACAACGCCGCTCGTTACTGGCGGCAGGCACAGTGGAAGGGGAAGCGTCAGGGCCGATTATCTGCAGTTGTTTTGGCGTGGGTGAGCACCAGATTGCCCAGGCCATTGAACAGGGCATGGCCAGCCCCGAAGCACTGGGTGAGCAGCTGAAGTGTGGCACCAACTGTGGCTCCTGCCTGCCGGAGATCCGGGACCTGCTGGCGCGCACCGGGGCTCGGGAACCTGCCTGAATCAGGCCGCGGCCGCCCGCCTAAGCAGCGACAATGGTACCCGATAGCGAAGGATCCGGGCATGCTGGCTGACAGTCACCGTGCAGGTCTTGCGGTTAACGCGTATCACCTGGCCCCGCTTCTCGCGCCGGCCATCGCCGAACACCACCGAATCCCCCACCTGCCAGCGCCGGTGCTCCGCAGCGGGACTCGGAAATTCAAAGGGTCTACTGGGTAGCGCTATCCCGCAGTCGCTGGCCAGCCCGGACAGGTAACGTCGGGTAGCGTCGGCTGCACCGCTATGATGCAGCTCGTCCAGGGCTTCATAGAAATGCCGGTTGTGAACGGAGCCGTAATGCCGTTGCCCGGCGCTGTGCTGCAGCAAATGGGCAAACTCATGGCAGCAGGTATGCGCCAACAGGTTCAGCACAGTTACCTCGCCCCCGAAATAACCCCGGCCACGGATCTCCCGGGTTGATAGCCAGCCCTGGGCGGTGGCCGGTTGATGCTTGGCGGCGATCATCCGGGCTCCGTAGGTAATCAGGTGCTGTTTCTTGCGAGGATCAAAACGGTGGTAGGTGGCCTGGCCCGAGCCGACCCGCAATGCCAGCCCGGCGCCCGGATTTGCCTGCTGAACCCAGCCTTCAGCCGGCGTCCAGAGAATGTCCCGGGTGGTCTGGCACATGAGGGTGCCAATCTGCCTTGCTGTTTGCGATTGAGTGGGGGTCACAAAATGTACCGGTGGCGCTTGATCTCGAATGTCAGGCAGCTATTTTCCAGTAATTTGCTGGTGAAAACAAAAACGGCCGGCCCGAGGGCCAGCCGTTTTCCTGCGATCGAACCTGAGGGATCAGGCTTCGACCGGGGAACGCCAGTCGTCAGCACCGGAAGTGCCGGCAACAGCGTGTTCCCAGGTAACCTTACGGTAGGCCAGGGATACTTCTACCAGCTGGGTGAACTCGGCCTTGGCCGGATCCTGGCAGTGGGGCATGTTGCAATCGATGTTGATGATGGTGGCATCTTCCAGGATGGTGGAGAAGAAGTGCTCCTGTTTGCCTTCTACGGAAGTGCGGTACCACTTCAGCTCTACCTTCGGCAGCATTTCGCCGGAAGCCAGGGCGTTGTACATCAGCGGAGTGGCTTTGTTCAGGGCCGCAGTGAACTTGAACGGCTTGTGAACACGCTGACCGGAAGGCTGGCCGGACTGGGGATCCGTTGGAACGGTAACAACGTGGCTGAATTCCTGGACCAGCACTTCGTCTTCATGACCTTCAACGTAGATGTTGCCTACGGAATCGGAAGTGAACGCGCCAGCGGTGATGTTACCCTGGGTTTGGCCTTCGATGCTGATATAACAAGGAGTTGGCATAGTCTGCTCCATGACAATGTTGTGAATGAGTGTCCCAAGGATGTTCCCTGGACGGCATAACAGATAACAATCGCCGTGCCAGTTGTTGAATGTAGCGATATAACAACTAGTTACGTGGAGTTCGGGCATTGTCAGAGTGTCTTCGGGCAAGGCGTTGCTTGGCGGGCGGGCGAGCTTTTGCTGGCCGGGCAATAAATGGCCCGGGGCTCAGTTCCAGGAGCCACTGGCCAGGGAGGTTAATAGTGCCAGCAGGAGCAGGGCCGAGACGCCTTGCCAGAAACGCACCGGATGCCGCTCCATGAGAGGTGGATGGTGTCGGGCACGCCAGTCTCGTCCGGGGTGTCGGAGTTCGTAGAGCAGTTCCGATAACGCCGGGTAGCGGCGATGGGGCTCCGGATGGGTAGCCCGGGCCAGGGTGGCATCCAGCCACGGCGGCAGGTCTTCACGCCAGGCCCTGGCGGGCCGGTATGTCAGAGCCTGTAGTTGTTTGCGAGTGCGGATGCGGGGTACATCGGTATGGTATGGCAGGCGCCCGGTTAATAGTTGATAGATAATCACGCCCAGGGCGTACTGGTCCGACTGCCAGCTGCCGGGTTCGCCGAGAAAGAGCTCCGGCGCCGAGTAGAGGGCGGCTCCAACCGGATAGCAAGCGGCAGGCTTGCCGGCTTCTTCCAGACCGGCGACCCGGGTGGCTCCGAAATCGACCAGCATGGCGCGGCCATCCGGTGTGATCAGGACATTTTCGGGTTTCAGATCCTGGTGCACCATTTCCAGCCGGTGGAAGGCCCTGAGCCCCCGGATAATCTGCTCGGCCAGTTGTCGCACGGTTTCCAGATCTGGCTGCGGGTGATCAAGCATCCATTGCCGCAAGGTACAACCTTCTACAAAGTCAGTAGCCAGATACAGGCAACTTTGCGGACGCTCCGGGGCAAAGATGGCAACCACATGGGGGCTCTGAACGCGCTGGGCAATCCAGCGTTCAGTGACGAATCGCTCCAGCTCATCCGGATACTGCCGCAACTCCATCGCCGGGAACTTAATTGCGACTTGCTTCCCGGACCTCTCATCCCTGGCCAGGTAAACGTGGCTTCGGCTGCTGATATGCAGGGCCCGGATGATTCGGTAGCCGTCCAGCACCTCACCGGGAGCGGGCTCGCGCGCGAATGGCAGTTCGCGATAGGCTTTCTGGGCGCTGGCGTCCTGTGTCCGAGAGGGTAACCGGGTTACCCGCAATACCTGGACCGTCAGGTTATCCTCACTTCCCCTTTCCAGGGCGAGTTGGGCCAGCGACCGGGCGGCGTGATCCAGATCGTCCCCGTTGTCGGCAAGGCAAAGGGTGATATCACCGGCCGAGAGCCGTTCGTAAACACCATCGGTCATCATCAGAAACACGTCGTTCCGGTGCAGGGCGAGACTGCGATACTCGATATCCAGTTGCGGGCTCAGTCCAAGAGCCCGGTTCAGGCAGCTTTCCTCGGCCGAAAGCCAGACCCGGTGGTCGGTTGTGAGTTGTTCCAGAGTGTTGCCCTGAAGCCGGTAGATACGGGCGTCTCCCACATGAAACAGGTGCGCCGTTGCGGATTTCAGAACCAGGGCACTGAAGGTGCAGACGTAGCCCCGGTCCTGGTCATAGCGATATCGGCTTTGTCGGGTCTGGGCGTGCAGCCAGGCATTGCTTGCCCTCAGCACCCGTTCGGCCGATTGTTTCACCGACCAGCTCTCGGGGGTTGAGTAGTAGTCGCTCAGGAAGCCGGCCACCGCCGCTTCACTGGCGATCTGGCTGACATTGCTGGAGCTGATGCCATCGGCGATTCCTGCCGCAATTCCCTTGCTGTGGCGCTGGTGATTGTCGGGTATCAGCAGGCCATGGAAATCCTGATTGGCGGGTTTCCGGCCGGCGCTGCTGAATTGTCCGGCTTCTATCGTGAGCTGTTCGCAGTTGGACATGAATATGAGCCACTGAAGCCCGCCGGTGTGTGCGGCACCGGCGGGGCCTTAGTGGTAATCAGGCGCTGCGGGCGCTGACGGGTTCGCGGTAGTCTGTTGTCAGGGTGCGCTTGGGTGCGGTGCGAACGTGGGTGGCGTAAAGCGTCAGCCCAGTGAAGGACAGGCCACCTACCAGGTTGCCCAGAACGGTGGGGATCTCGTTCCAGATGAAGTAATCCATGATACTGAACTCGCCGCCCATCATCAGCGCAAACGGGAACAGGAACATGTTGACGATGGAGTGCTCAAAGCCCATGTAGAAGAACAGCATGATCGGCATCCACATGGCCAGTACCTTGCCCTGGACCGTGGTGGAGATCATCGCGCCCACCACGCCCATGGATACCATCCAGTTACACAGTACACCCCGCAGGAAGATGGTGAACCAGCCAGCCACACCATGTTCGGCATAACCCAGGGTACGGGCCTTGCCGATCGAGGCAATTTTGTCCCCGACCACTCCGGCTTCGGTGTTGAAACCGTAGGTGAAAACAAAGGCCATGATGGTGGCAACCGTCAGGGCGCCGCCGAAGTTACCCAGGAACACCCAGCCCCAGTTTCGAAGGATGCCGCGGGTATCAACCCCGGGGCGTCGGTCGAGAAGGGCCAGCGGGGTCAGCATGAACACCCCGGTGAGCAGGTCGAACCCCATCAGATAAAGCATGCAGAACCCGACCGGAAACAGCAGTGCGCCGACCAGCGGGCTGCCGGTCTGTACGCCGACGGTAATGGCGAATACCGCCGCCAGTGCCAGGATCGCCCCGGCCATAAAGGCCCGGATGAGGACATCCCGGGTGGCCATGTATATTTTTGATTCACCGGCGTCCACCATCTTGGTGACGAACTCCGAAGGCATGATGTAAGACATAGTGTGTTCCCCTGATCGCTTTCTGGTTATCTGGAGCCAACAAAAAACGGCGCCCTCATTGCCTGCCCGGTAGGGGCTGGAATGAGTAGACGCCGTCGTCTGAACAGAATGTGCGCGGGCAGCCTGAATGAAGATGAACAGGCTATCTGCTGAGGATGTCTGAGCAGAGAGTGTGCCAGTGTTGGGAGCTTTCAGGGTTTGATTTAAGAATCAACAGGTTGAGTGAGGGGATCGGTTGCGGTTTCGTGCCTGCTTTGCTGGTCGGCGCACCGGCAGAGTGCGCCCTGCCTTTCCTTGGTGCCTGGCAGGGAATGAGTCAGCGCAGATTAAAGCGGACTGGCAGAGCGTAGGTGAAGGACTTGCCGCGCATGGAGTCCGGCACGGCTGGCAGAGGCGCAGCTTGCGCCAGCATGGCCAAAGCAGCATCGTCCAGCAATGAGTGCCCGGAACTGTCGCGCAGCGAGTGTTCCACCAGCGAGCCATCGCGCCGGAACTCGAAGACAATCACCGGTGTACCCTCCTGGCCTAGCCGGCGGGCACGGCGAGGATACTCGTAATAGCGCGCCAGATGCCGGCTGAGCTTGCTCAGGTAGCTGTCTACCTGTGATGACTGACCGGCATTCTGTAAAGGTACCGCGCTTTGGTTGGTGTTACTGTCCGCTTCTTCGCCCTGAGGTTGTTCTGGGCTTTCTGCCACGGCCTCGGTGGTGCTGGATTCTGGTTCCTGCGGTGTGGGGGCAGGTTCTGGTATTGGCTCAGGTTCTGGTTCTGGCACGGGTTCAGGTTTCGGTTCCGGCTTTGGCTCTGGTTTGGGCTCTGGTTTGGGTTCTGGCTTGGGCTGCGGTTCTGGCTCTGGAGCCGGTTCGGGTTCCGGCGCGACTTCCGGCTTTGGCTCTACCGATTTCCTGCCGGCGAGATTGATCTTGATTGCGGGGGCGGTGTTCACGGCACTGTCACCCAGAACCGGCATCTCCAGGGTTTCCTCGGGCGTGGCCAGGACCGCTGTAATGGCGGTTGCGATCATGGCGATGATCAGGAACAGGGCTTTGGGTAGCCGACCTGCTGTTGTCATGTGGCAGGCTCCGTGAGCAGCAGAACTTCCGAATAACCGCCCTCTTCCAATATTCTCAGCAAATCCTCCAGATTGGCCATGGTCAGGCTTTGATCCGCCGCAATCTTCAAGGGTACGTTCTCATCCGGAGCCGGTAGCGCGGCAAGCAGACTCTCGCGGGTCTGGTGCTTGCCTTCGACCTGCCATTGGCCATCGGCCTGAATCATCATGTCGGCCTCGGGTGCCTGCTGTTCCGGGCTCTGCTCGGTACCAGGCAGTTCTGGCAGCGGTTCGTTGGTGAGTTGTCCCGCTACAATGAAAAACATCAGCAGCAGAAACACCAAATTGATCAAGGGCAGCAACGCATCTTCAACACGTTCCAGAAGGCCCTTGCCAGAGGTTGATGGAGGTGGAACCAGGTCTGTCATGAGTCAGGCGTGTTTGTACGCTTCCAGTGAGGTTCAATGCCGGCGTTATCCAGCGCACTGAGGATCCGGGTGAAATGGGCCAGGCTGGTATCGGGTGTAGTGGCGAGATTGGCTTCGCTTACCCCTTCAGCGTTCAGCGTCGACAGTAGCTGCGCCAGGTCGAAGTCTTTCTTCTCCCAGCGTACCGTGCCATTGGCATTGACCCTGAGCTCTGGCAGGGGGTCGCCTGTGGCACTGCTCTGCTGGCCGGTATTGTTCGCCAGTTCCAGATAATCTACCGGTAACAACCGGGTGGTAAGCATAAAGAACACCAACAGGATGAACACCACATCGATCAGTGGTGTTATCCGGATGGGGATCGGGCGGTTTGGCCGGGGGTCAACCAGCTGCATGTGCCAGCCGCTGATTATCGCCGACCGAATAACTCCGATCCGCCTCTGGTGCCCTCTCAGGGCGGGGCTCGGCTGCCGGTGTGGCCACGTCTGCCGCTGTGGCCGTTTCGTCGCCAGGCAACACGTTGAAGACGCTGACAAGGGCACTGTTGATGGTCTTGTGAATCCGGCGCAGACGGAACTCAATCCAGGCCGCCAGCGCCGCAAAAGGAATGGCTACCACCAGGCCTGCGGCCGTCGTGGTCAACGCCTCATAGATACCACCGGACAGCTGGCTGGCGTTGGCGCGACCATCGGTCGCCGCCATCGCGCTGAATGCTTCCATCATGCCCATTACGGTACCCAGAAGGCCCAGCAGGGGGGCCAGGGCGGCAATCACTTCGATGATTTTTAACGGTGCCTCGAAAGGTTCCAGCGCCGCTTGCGCATCCCTTACGGCGGTTTCCCTTACAGCACTGATATTCGGATTGTACTTGCTGGCTGTCATGGTGTTGACCAGCAGATGCATCAGTGGATTGGTACGCCCGAGCAAGCCAGCGTCGGCTCTGGTCTTTTCCGGGGAAGTCTGGGCCGGGGATGCCTGCCATTGCTGAACCAGGTAGCGCAACTTCCGGGTAAATCGCGGGGCGTAGAAGGTTCCGAACAGCATAAGGTAGAAGAACGTGATCACGCCAATGGCAGCTATGGCGATCAGAACGATCATGACTGGACCGCCCATTTCGACCAGTTGGCCGAGTGGCCCGTGGTCGAACAGCGATGCGGAAGTGGCAGTAATGGAATCCATACAGATATTCCCGGCGAGACGAAAATAGAACTAAATAATAACGATTATCAGTAGAATTTCAAGTCTCGATCTGACGTATCCGCCCGCCTTTGTTAGACTTTCGGTGACGTTTGCAACTATCTGGTGTTCGTGATGGGCGCCCAGAGCCTGAGAGCCTGAGCAGCGGGAGTGATTAATTTGGTCAGAAAATGGTTCGGCAGCCTGGTCAACCGAGCCGTCGCCCTGGTAGTGGTGTTTGTGGCGACATCCGCGGTTGTCATTGCGGCCATCGGTTGGCTGCTCAGTCGGGCCGAGCTGGAGGACATGGCGTATGGTCAAGTGGAAACCATTGCCGGAATGGTCGCCAGGGAACTGGATCTGAAGCTGTCGGAAAGACTGGATGTACTGACATTGGTGGCCGAAGGCTTCCCCTCTACCGAGATCGTGCTGGAAAACCGGGCCCGGGTCCTGCTGCGTAATCAGGATGCCCTACTCCAGCTTTTCGATGCCACCTTTATTCTCGATGCCGATGGTCGGTTACTGGCAGCTTCCCCGGCGTCGTATTACGTACCCGGTTTTAATGCCTCGCAGCGCCCCTACTTCACCGATCTGGTCAGCCGGATGTCGCCCATTATCAGCGCTCCCTACATTACCGTAATTGATGAGCAGCCCGGCGTTATGGTGGCCGCGCCCCTGTTTGATGCAAACCAGCGATTCATCGGCATGATCGGCGGGCTGATTCTGCTGCAGGGCGATAATTTCATGAGTGAATTTGCCAGTGTCCGGGTGGGCCAGACCGGCTATCTGCGCCTGATAACGCAAAACGGCATCGTGCTTGCTGATGGTCTGTCGGGAGAGGTGATGGTGCCCGTAAGCAAATCGTCCCCCTCTTTACTGCAGGCGATGTCCGGTTTCGAGGGCACATCCCACGATCATCCGGGCCGGAAAACCGGGACCATAACCGGCTATGCGCAAATGGCGCTGGTGCCATGGTTTGTGGCCGCTGTCTGGCCCGAGCGTGAGGCCTTTGCTCCGGCACTGAGGATGACCGGTGGTTTCAGCTGGGCGTTGCTGGCGGTAGTATCAATACTGGCGCCTCTGGCTTTCTGGATCTTCTACCGGTTGTTGGCGCCGTTGCGCAATCTCGGGGTTCAGATATATCAGCGGCACACTGGTGAGCGGGAGGAGCCTGTTTCCGAGGTGGGCGGGTCGGAGATCCGCAACGTTGCCAAAGTCTTCAACCAGGTGCGGCAGGAACGGGATGAGATTTTCCGGTCACTGGCCGAACGCGAGGCCTTCTTCCGGTCCCTCACCAGTAATGCACCTATCGGCATCGTACACACGGATATCCTGGGCCGTATAGAGTTCGTGAACCCGGCGTTTCTGGATATTGTGGGGCGCCCCGAGAACTGGCTCCGCCATCGCTACCTGATTGAAACCGTCGCCAGCGAAGACCGGGACAAGGCCATGAAAGGATGGCGCAATGTTCTGGTGCGCCGCAGTTTTTTCAGGAGCCGGCTGAGGTTGCTAACCCATCGTCTGCCCGGTCATGTCTGGGTGGATGTCATTACCTCGGTGATCGACCTGCCGGACCAGGCCATTGGTACCATCACCGCCGTCCGGGATGTGACTCAGGAAATGCGCTTTGAACGGGCCATTCGTGAGGAACAGCAACGGGCGGATTCGATTCTCGATGTGCTTCAGGAAGGGGTGCTGATGGTGGATACCGAAGGCGCTATCCGCTACGCCAATGGCGCTGCCTGCAGTTTTCTGGCGCTGGACGATGACTGTGTTGGCCATAACTTCTTCGAATCCGTCACCATCCGCCACGACAATGAAGAACTGCTGTATGAAACCTTTCTGGCCGGAGATGAAATCGACAACCGCTACGTGACCCTCGAAAACCTGGCCGGACGGATCTACGACATCGATCTGACCATGCTGCATCTGCGACGGGGCGAGCGGCAGGAACGGCTGGTGTTTGTACTCAGGGACGACAGTGAACGCAGGCGGGAAGAAGAACGATTATCCTGGGAGGCCACCCACGATGCACTGACCCAGTTGCTGAATCGGCGGGCGTTCACCGCTTCATTGCTCAAAGCTTTGGCCGATGCACCCCAGCGAGAGGTTCCGGCGGTGCTGATGATGATTGACCTGGACCACTTCAAACCCGTCAATGATGAGGGGGGACACCTGGTTGGCGATGAACTGCTGAAACGGCTGGCGGATGTGTTCAAACAGGCCGTGCGCCAGTCGGATACAGTAGCCCGCCTCGGGGGTGATGAGTTCGCTGTTTTGTTGCCAGCCTGTGGTATGGCGCGGGCAGAAGCTCTGGCTGAAAGTATCCGGGCAAAGGTGCAGGCGTTGAAGATCGAACACGACGGTCGCCAGTTTGGCGTCACCGTCTGCATTGGCCTGACGCCGGTTTCAGCCCACGACAACGGCCCGAAAGAGGTGATGGCACGGGCTGATGAAGGCTGCTACATCGCCAAATCACGGGGCCGGAACTGCGTAGTATCGATTGCACTGCCGGACGAAGGCGACCGGCCTTAGCCAAGCCAGCCGGCAGAGCGCGCTGCCTGCCAGAGCAAGCGGAACGCCAGCAAGGTAAGTACCAGGTTGAAGGCGGTGTGGAACCACCGGTTATTGATGGATTTAAGCAGGTGTAATCCAAGCCAGGTGCCGGCAAAGCCGCAGGCGATCATGGCCAGAATAAAGAGCAGCCACTCCGAAAACACAAAACCGGCCACGCCGAATACCAGGGCCTTGGGGGCGTGCTGCAGGGTCATGGCGGTGCCAAAGGTGGCGACGGTGCGGAAGCGGTCGGTGTGAATCTGCTTGATAAACGCCGCCACCAGGGGGCCGGTAGCGCCCACGAACAGACTCACGAAACTGGTAATGGCAGAAGCGATAAACACGCCGAACGGGCCAAAAGAGGCCTTGGGCAACCCGGGGCCCCAGCACAGGTAAAGCACGAACAGGGCAATGCTCAGTTGCCACAGATGAGCCGGCAGATCGACCAGCAACCAGGCACCCAGTCCGGCTCCTGCCAGCACGCCCGGGGCGAAGGCGGCGATCACCTTCCAGTCGATATGATGCCGGGTCAGTATGGCCCGGCCACTGTTGGAACCGAGCTGGATCATGCCGTGCACAGGAATGATCGCCGCCGGTGGCAGCCAGGATGCCATCAGTACCAGCAGCAGGACACCGCCGCCGGCGCCCAGGGTGGCGGTTATCATGGAGGTAACCGCTGACGCCATCAGCAGGAACACAATCACGCTGGTGCTCAGGGCTTCCGGAAACACGATCAGGCTCATGGAACTCACTCTGGTATTGGCGTAAGCTCCTGAGTTTCCGGTTTATAACGGGAATGTCCAGGGGACTTTCGCCGAAGAACAACAAGCAGGGTTGCCAATGAAACCGTCCGAATATCTCCGTTACGATGCCACGGCCCTGGCCGATCTGATTCGCCGGGGTGAAGTCACCTCCCGGGAAGTGACCGAGGCCGCTATCGACCGTGCCAGCGCCGTGAACCCGCGCCTGAATGCCATCTGCCACCCGCAGTTTGCGGAGGCCATGGATCAGGATTTTCCTGCACAGGGTCCCTTCGCCGGGGTGCCCTTGTTGCTCAAGGATCTGGCGCAGGAGCAGGCCGGGCATCCCTGTACATACGGCAGCCGGGCTCTGCTGAAGAACGTCGCTACGCGGGATTCCCAGTTTGTGCGCCGTGCCCGGGAGGCAGGGCTGGTTTTTCTTGGTCGCACGGCAACCCCGGAATTCGGCCTCAAGGCCGTGACCGAATCGGCGTTGTGGGGCCCCAGCCGTAACCCCTGGGATACCGAGCGCACGCCGGGCGGCTCCAGCGGCGGTTCTGGTGCTGCGGTCGCGGCTGGCATTGTGCCCATGGCGGGTGCCAACGATGGCGGTGGCTCCATTCGTATTCCGGCCGCCTACAATGGCTTGTTCGGGCTGAAGCCGTCCCGGGGCCGGATTTCGGTTGGCCCATACGCTGGCGAGGCCTGGACCGGAGCGTCCACCGATCATGTAGTTTCCCGGACCGTCCGGGACAGCGCCGCGATGCTGGATGTGCTGTCCGGTCCGGCCAGTGGCGATCCGTTTACTATTCCACAGCCATCGGCCCCCTGGGCGGACCTGATGCAGCAGTCACCGGGCCGCCTCAAAATCGGCGTATTTACCTCGTCACCCTATGACACCGAGGTAGCGCCGGAATGCGTCGCCGCAGTTGAAGAAACGGCACGCCTGCTGGAATCCCTGGGCCACGATGTAGAGTATGCCCGCCCGGAGTTTGATGGGCTGGCCCTGGCCCGCTGCTACCTGGCGCTGTATTTCGGTGAGGTATCCGCGCTTATGGAACGCGCGAAAACCGAATTCGGCGCCACCGATCGGGATTTTGAGCTGGAAACCCGGCTGCTGGGTATGCTCGGGCGCACCATGCCGCTGCCAGACTATGTTCGCCTGCGCCAGCAGTGGAACGATTTCGCCCGGGCCCTCGGGGCGTATTTCGATCGTTTTGATCTTTATCTGTGTCCCACCACTGGCCAGTTACCGGCCCGGATCGGACAAATGGATACACCTGCTCACCTGAAGCTGGTGGCGCGGCTGATGCTGGGCCTGAAAGCCGGAAAGTTGGTGCACAGAAGTGGACAGGTAGACCAGATGGCCCTGGAAAGCCTGGCCAGGACACCGTTCACCCAACTGGCCAACCTGACGGGAACGCCGGCGATGTCGGTACCCCTTTACTGGACCCGTGACGGACTGCCGGTGGGTGTGCAGTTCGGAGCGGCCCACGGTGGTGAAGACCGCCTGCTGCAGGTTGCTGCTCAACTGGAAGAGGCCAATCCGTGGTTCAGCAACTACGAGCGACTTGAGGATGCTTTCTGAGGTCGAAGAAAAAACCTTCTCCGGGGGTTGTGATCCGCGGTGACCAACTCCACGTTTATCTTTCCATGTGGAACAGGCTATGCTGTTAGTCAGGGACACCGGTTCCTGACCACCCTGATGGCATCGAGGAGGCGAGCATCTTATGAACCAATCGATGGCAATCGACGATCTGGTATCCGTAGCGCAGGCTGAAGCCATGGGGGAACTGGACGCCCCCATGATGGCGATCGTCCTGTCCAGTGATCAGAGCTACGACCTTCCCATCAACTCACTGGAGACTGATGCCGACAAGGCTCGCTGGGGGCTTATTCTGAGAGCAGCCAGGGAACATGTGGAGGCCGACGCGGTCGCGGTGCTCTATCCGGCCTGGACCACCATCCGCCGCAAACCGGCCGAAGGCCAGCCCGAGCCTGAGCAGGCGTCGACTGATGACGACGCCCGGGATGACGATAATGGCCCCATCGATACCCTGTTCGTCCAACTTCATACCCGTGATCGCATTTACTGGCGGGGCTTCGAGCAGATTCGCGACCCACGCCACCAGCGCATCATCGGCTTCCGAAGGATCAAGGCGCTGTCTACCGATTACGATCGGGACAACGCGCCGTCCGTGGCCTCCTGGCTGAGCACATTGTTCGAGCCGCTGCCGGATGAGGGCGAGGAAACCGACGTGGATCGGGAACTGGCAGACCTGCTGGAAGAGCCGGAAGTCAGTGCGGCCCTCTATCCGAGGCAGATGCGCTCGCTTCATTAACCACCAGCTTTGAGTTCCGGCCCTGCTAACGCCGGCAGCGCAGGAACTCGAGGCACTCTTCCGACGGCAGGGGTTTGCAGAAATAGTAACCCTGTACCTCGTCGCATCCGTTTGTCCTCAGAAATTCCAGTTGCGCCTCTGTTTCCACACCTTCCGCCACCACGGTCATGTTGAGGTTGTGGGCCAGGTTGATGATGGTTTTGACGATGGCCCCGCTTTCCTCGTCATCGGCGATGTCGGAGACGAAACTCCGGTCAATTTTCAGGATATCGATCGGAAAACGTTTCAGGTAAGTCAGGCTTGAGTAGCCGGTGCCGAAATCATCGAGAGCGACGCGAATGCCCATTTCCCTGAGTGACTGAAGCTCGCAAACGGCCTTGTCCATCTGGGGCATGATGGCGGTTTCGGTCACCTCAATGGTCAGTGACTGCGGATCCAGTCCCAGGCTGTCCAGGGCCTGGATAACCTGATCCGTGAGTTTGCCATGACTGAGTTGATAGGCCGAGATGTTGATGGCAACCCGAATGTCCTGGTTCTCCTGATCACGCCATTTGGCGAGCTGGCGAGAGGCTTCTTCAATCACCCAGGCGCCGATGGGCAGTATTAAACCGGTTTCTTCGGCAATGGGAATAAAGTCCCCGGGAGAAATCATGCCCAATTGGGGGTGGCGCCATCGAATCAGGGCTTCTGCGCTTTTGACCGAGCCACTGGCAAGATCCAGTTTCGGCTGATACCAGAGTGACAGTTGATGCAGGCCAATGGCATTGCGGAGCGACTGTTCCAGATAGAGCCGCTCCCGCATGCGGTTATTCATCTCCGCAGAATAGAACTGAAAGCCATTTCTGCCGACGTCCTTCGCCCGGTACATGGCGGTATCGGCATTCCGGAATAATTCATCGCCGTTATCGCCATCCTTCGGAAACATGGCGATGCCGATGCTGGCGGAGGCGATGATTTCATGGCCGTTAATGGCTACCTTCTGTCGGAACTGCCGAAGCAGCTTCTGCGCAAGGGTGGCCGCCGCCCGCTCATCGCGGATATCGGTACTGAGAATCATGAATTCATCGCCCCCGAGGCGGGCCACCGTGTCGCTGTCACGAACACACTGACTCATTCGGGAGGCAACCCGTTGAATCAGGGTATCGCCGATTTTGTGGCCCAGACCGTCATTCACGCGTTTGAACTGGTCCAGATCCAGCAGCAGCACCGCGAGCTTGGTGTGCTCGCGTGTCGCCTTGGTAATGGCATGTTCCAGCCGGTCCCGAAGCAGGTTACGGTTTGGCAGCCCGGTCAGGTCATCGTGATTGGCCTGATACTCCAGCGCCGCCTCATACCGTTTCCGATCTGTCACATCATTGAAAACGCTGATGAAATGCGCAATCTCGCCGTGTTCGTTATGGACTGCGGCAAGCGCTACTTCATTCCAGAACAGACTGCCGTCTTTCCGGTAATTTCTGAGGATGGCTCGGGCAGAGCCGCCATGGCGCATGCAGTTGCGCAGCCTTTCCAGTCCCGGCTGGGCCAGATCGTTGGCCAGCAGGAAGCGGGGGCTCAGACCGATGATCTCGTCGTGGCTGTAACCGGTCATGATGCTGAAGGCGCGGTTGGCGTAGATGACCGGGTTATCCCGTGTTTTATCGGCCAGACAGATCACAATGCCGTTGCTGCTTTCTTCGATTGCCCGGTCATACAGTTGCAGCTTGCGGGCCCGGCTCTCCAGTTGCAGATACAGGCTGCGGTTCTCATAAACCCGGCCAGCCATGGCTGCGTGAGAGCTGCAGAGCCATTCGTCTTCCTCACTGAATGGCTCGTCGTCCAGGCGATTGATCAGGCAGACCCAGCCGTAAACCTCCGTCGCCGACATGATGGGCGAAACCACGCAGGATTGAACGGGTGGATAGCCTTCTGGCAGACCGATTTTCAGTGCCTGATGGCCCCCGGCATGGAGTCTTTTCGAGAGTCTGTCCCGCAACACGGCACCGGGAACCCCGTCATTGATTCCCGGGCAGGCGAGTTGTTGTTTCAGTTCGGGACTGAAGCCACTGAGGAAAAGCCGAATCTGCTGGTCGCCGTTGTGGCTCTCGTTGACACACAGAATGCCATAGCTGGCGCCTACCAGGGCGCGGGCATCGCGACAGATCGTCTCCAGCATACGACCGGCATCGCGCATTCCCGAAAGCTGAAGATTGATTTCGGTGAGGGCGGCGAGCCGTCGATTCGCCTTTTCCAGTTCATCGCTTTTGCGGGACAGCGTGTCGGTCAGGACTCGGGTATGCTCGGCGTCGAAGCGGTTTTCATCCACCGCCTGAGTGGGCTCTGGCGGAGAATCTATCGGGCGAAGTGCGCTTTCTATGGCTTCGAGCACGTCCTCGGGAACACAGGGTTTGAAGATGATTCGGTGAACTCCCAACTGGCTGGCCAGTGTGCGTGCCTCATCTTCACGATAGTTGGCGGTGTAGAACATGATTTCGGTGTCGGCAATGCGCGGATCCTGTCGTACCTGACGCACAAATTCATAGCCATCCATCACTGGCATCAACAGATCGCAGATCACCAGGTCCGGGCGGTGTCGCCGGACGACGGCCAGGGCTTTTTCGCCGTCCGGTGCTTCCAGAATCTCGTGGCCCAGATAGCCCGCCAGGGAAGCAACCAGCTCCCGGTTGGGTTCATGATCATCAACAATAAGTATCCTTGCCATGTTACCGCTCTCCTTACGCTGGCAAGTTAAGACCGTGGTTCAGCCGATAACCACTGGCCTACCTGAGTGGTAAAACGTTCTGGATCAATGGGTTTTGAAATATAGCCGTCAAATCCCGCATTCAGGATGGCCTGCTCGTCTCCGCGCATGGAAAACGCTGTAATGGCAACGACTGGAATGCCCGCCATAGCCGGGTTCCCGCGCAGTTCCCGGAGCAGTTCATAGCCATCCATGTTGGGCATCTGAATATCGCTCAGAATCAGATCCAGCTGATCGGCCAGGCGTCGCGCAATGTCCAGGCCCTGGCGACCATCCTCGGCCCGATGGATCCGATAGCCCTGATGCTCCAGCAGGTAAGCGGCCAGTTCCAGGCTGGCCATATCATCCTCCACGAGCAGCACGGTGGCTTTCATGGTCATCCACCCGGCAGGCTCAGAAGGAATTCCGAACCGCTGGCATCGGAACGTTGAAGCTGGATGTTGCCGCCCAACTGGTTGGCCAGCTTTTGACTCAGGTACAGGCCCAGGCCAGTGCCTTCCGTGCGCCTTGATGACAGCACCCCGCGTGAAAAGGGCTGAAACAGGTTTTCCTGAGCCGAGGTATCAATACCCGGGCCGGTATCCCGGACGCAAACATGCACCGATTGGGGATTCGGGCGCATCAGGGTGAGGTAGACGCCGCCCTGGTGGGTAAACTTCAGGCCGTTACTGATCAGGTTCATGACGATCTGGCTCAGAGCGCGTCGGTCGGTTTCCAGGTTGACGGGCTGATCGGGCAGTTGCAGACCAAGCTCGAGTGCCTTTTCCCGAGCCTGCAGGCTGAAGGTACCGTGTATTTCTTCGAGCAACTGGTTCAGATTGATGTTCTCTGGCTTCAGTTCGAGTTTGCCCGCGTCGATTTTCGCAACGTCCAGCAAGTCGTTAATAAGGGATAACAAGTGTTGTGCACTGGAGCGCACGGTGCCGAGTTGCTTTTTCTGGTCGTCGTTCAGTGGCCCGGGGAGGCCCATCAGCAAGGTGCCGGTAAAGCCGATAATGGCATTGAGCGGAGTTCGTAGTTCGTGGCTCATGCTGGCCAGGAATTGGTCCTTGGCTTTGTTGGCGGTGGCGAGTTCCTGGTTTTTATCCTGGAGGGCGCGCTCGAAGCGCTTACGTTCGGTAATGTCCCGAATCGCACTGGACACCAGTATGCCCTCTTCGGTTTCCAGCGGACTGAGACTGATTTCAATGGGGAATTCGATGCCACCCTTTCTGAGACCAAACAGCTCAAGGCCCATGCCCATAGGTCGAACGCGGGGATCTTTGAAAAAGCCATCCCGATGACCAATATGCTGGCCCCGGTAACGTTCGGGCATAAGAATTTCGACGTTCTGGCCGATCATCTCGTCCCGGTGGTAGCCAAACAGGGATTCCGCCTGCGAGTTCACCAGCACAATGCGGCCGCCCTGTTTGACAATGACGATGGCATCCGGCGCCGATTCCAGTAAGCCCCGGAATTTCTGCTCGGCCCGCTTGAGTTCTGAAACATCCCGGATCAGGGTAACCACCAGGCTGTCGCCCTGAACATCGACCGGGCTGCAAACGACCTCGACGGGAAAGGACTGGCCTTTTTTAGACCGGCACAGGCCCTGCGTGGACAGGCTGCGTCCACAGTCACCAAAATCCAGGGTAAGCGCCCGGTGTTCTGAATCCGTAAGCTCGATAAGATCGGCAAGCGGCTGCTGCACCGCTTCTTCCCGCGTGAACCCCAGCAGGATTTCCGCAGCAGAGTTCCAGTCTTCCACGACCCCGTCTGGTCGCAGCAACACCACGGCATCGGCCGGGGAGGGGCGCATTGTGGCGGTTTCCATTTCCACAGTCTGATGCTCCATGCCTAGAACGGATTTGGTGAGCTCCCTGTGAAAAAGAAGTATGGTCGATGCTTTGTATTTTTCCAGTAAACCCCGTAATCAGCCTCGTGCTGACATCAGGGTCAGGCACAACTGGGCGTTCTGGATGAAGTGGCCAAACGCCGCCAATTGCTGTTCCGATGGCACATAGCCTGCGGCCGCATTATCAGCGTAGAACAAGCCTACCAATCGGCCCTTGGCTTTCAGCGAGCCTGCCAGCGCCGGAACTTTCCCCAGCCAGCGATCGTAGGGTACGCCCTCGGTCTGCTTTCGGGGTTCATAGACGGCGCAGGTGCCATGGGGCAACAGCGGCCCAAGGGGCCCGGTGCCGTCTTTCTTGATGACAAAGTGCTCGCGCCACTCTTCGGTGCCGCGGCCACCTACCTTGCGCGGTACCAGTAATTCGCCGGAGCGGTCGGTCATCAACAGGGCTACGCGCTGCATGCCGATGGCCCGGTGAATCCCCTCAATCACCAACTGGCAGACCTCATTGATGTCCGGTTTTTCCGCCAGGGTCTGGGTTAGCTCCCGCAGAATCTGCAGTTGCAGATCGGAGTCCATGGCCGGGGCATCGGGGACTGACTCCTGGTTGCCCGGCAGCAGAGCGGTCACTTGCGGGATGCCCAGAGAAACCGCCACTTTGCTGGCTTCCTGGGCGTTTACCTTGAGTTGATCACGGATGGCGGCGGGGGTTTCACCGATGTCGTCAGAGAGCTTCTCGAGCACCTTGTCCATCTCGGCCCCGCTCCAGCCGTTCTCGGACACCCGGGCCATTTCGACGCTGTTGCGGACCAGGCTGCTGGCCATGGAGTTGGCTTTTCCCGGCGCTACCACTTCCTTGATGAACGGTCCCAGCGACCAGGCATCCACCAGCCCGCGGGTTATTTCGGTAAAGGTGGTATGCAGCACCGCTTTCTGGGCTTCGACCGGGGGCTCTTCCAGCCGCAGGCGCTCTTCAAGTTCGCTGGCCTGCTCGGTTTCGCAGGACCAGAAAGCCAGTTCCCCAATGTTCATCAGCAAAGCGCCGATAAAGACTTCTTCCAGGGCGTGCTCGGTGCGTTTGGGCATCAGACAGCGGGCCTGTACCGCGGCGTGAATTGCCCTGGCCAGGCATCGCAGCAGGTGGGGGCGATCATTGCGTTTAAGCAGGGAATCGACAATCAGAGACGAAATCGCCATGGACTTCACGGCATCAAAGCCAATCAGCGTGATGGCCCGGCTGACCGTGCTGACCTGGGTGCGGGTCTGGTTGTAAAACACCGTGTTGGATAACCGGAGCACCTGAGAGGTGAGCTGGGCATCATTGAGAATCACGTTTGCCAACTCATTGACGGTACTGTTGCGGCTGTCTGTCAGTTCGTTGATCTGCCGGAGGGTGTTGGCCAAAACCGGCAACTCTACCTTGCTCAGGTAGGAAACCCATGCCTGGGTTGAGTTCATCCTTGAGGGCGAAGTTTCGGACGGAGTAGTCACGGAAGGGGCGCGCCTCGGAATGGTGGACAGTTGTTAATGTTCTTTGTGGATACGAGTTTAGCTGAGCCGGGACGGGTCTGTCAGGTACCTTTTGGTGTAAGGGCAACTACCCACCTGCCGGCCACCGGGCGGGATTCGGGTTTGCCCCCTGAATAGGCTATAATCGCCGGTTTTAACGACGCATCTGCAAGGCACTGATCGTGATTGTATTTGACCAGGTAGAAAAGTCGTACCAAATGGCTGGCCGGGCGATCCCCGCGCTGCATCCCACCAGTATGACCATCGAGACCGGTGAGGTGTTCGGCATCGTCGGCCACTCCGGCGCGGGCAAATCGACCCTTGTCCGACTGATCAACAAACTGGAACCCTCCACCGGCGGTCGCATCCTGATCGACGACGAGGACATCACCCGCTACAGCGCCGCAGAGTTGCGGGCGTTCCGACGCAAAGTGGGCATGATTTTCCAGCATTTCAATCTGCTGTCGTCCAAGACGGTGGCTGACAATATTGCCTTCCCGATGAAGCTGGCGGGCATTTATTCCAAGGCTGAAATTCGCAGTCGGGTGGATGAGCTGCTGGCAAGGGTGAGCCTGAGCGATCATGCCAACAAATATCCGTCCCAGTTGTCTGGCGGGCAGAAACAGCGGGTAGGCATTGCCCGCGCCCTGGCCTGCAGACCGACTATTTTGCTGTGCGATGAAGCCACCAGCGCCCTGGATCCACAAACCACCCAGTCGGTGCTAAAGCTGCTGGCGGACATCAACAAGGAACTGGGCCTGACCATCGTGCTGATTACCCACGAGATGGATGTGGTGCGCCGTGTCTGTGACCGGGTGGCGGTGATGGACGCCGGCCGTGTGGTGGAAATGGGGCCAGTCAGTGAAGTCTTTCTGCACCCCCAGCACCCGACCACCCGGGATTTTGTGTTCGAAAGCGAAAATGTGGATCGCGATGAGCTGCAGGAAGATCTGCAGAAAGCCGAGGGCCGTATTCTGCGCCTGACGTTCAAGGGGGAATCCACCTACAAACCGTTGCTGGGCAGTGTTGCCCGGGAATCCGGTGTGGATTTCAGTATTCTCTCGGGCAGGATTGATCACATCAAGGACACGCCCTACGGCCAGTTGACCCTGTCGTTGGTGGGTGGCGATCTGGAGGTCGCCATGAAAGCGCTGGAAGCCGCTGACGTTCATGTGGAGGTGGTGCGCTGATGGAAGCCTTGATGGAAAGCCTTATGGGGAACGTGGACTGGGCCGAAATTGGCTGGGCCAGTTGGGATACCCTGGTGATGGTGGGCATGTCGCTGTTGTTCAGCGTGTTGATTGGCTTGCCCATAGGTGTGCTGTTGTTCCTGACCGGAAAGCGTCAGTTGCTGGAACAGCCGGTGGCCTACGCCATCCTGTCGTTTATTGTGAACGTGCTGCGCTCTGTGCCCTTCATCATCCTGCTGATTGTGATGATCCCGTTCACGGTAATGCTGATCGGCACCTCCCTGGGTGTGGCCGGCGCCATTCCTCCGCTGGTGGCTGGTGGTGCGCCCTTCTTTGCCCGCCTGGTGGAAACCTCCTTGCGGGAGGTGGACCGGGGCATTATTGAAGCGACCCAGGCCATGGGTGCGAATGTTCGGCAGATCATCTTCGGTGCCTTGCTGCCGGAGGCACTTCCCGGCATTATCGCGGGCATTACGGTAACGGCCATTACCCTGGTTTCTTACGCAGCCATGTCTGGCGTTATTGGTGGCGGCGGCCTTGGGGACCTGGCAATCCGGTTCGGTTACCAGCGGTTCCAGACCGACGTCATGGTGATTACTGTGGCCCTGCTGGTGATCTTTGTGCAGGTGTTGCAGATGGCGGGCGATCGCCTGGTTCTGTATTTCAGCCGTAAATAATTAACGCAGGAGATTTGTTATGAACCTGAAGAAAACTCTGGTGGCTCTGGCCGCTGTTGCAACCTTCTCGAACGCTGCTTCGGCAGAACAACTGTCCGTAGCCGCGACTCCGGTACCCCACGCCGAGCTGCTGGAATTCGTGAAGCCGGCCCTGGCGGAACAGGGTGTAGAGCTGGATGTGAAGGTGTTCACCGACTACGTGCAGCCCAACATCCAGGTTGATCAGAAGCGTATGGATGCCAACTTCTTCCAGCACCAGCCGTACCTGGATGAGTTCAACGACGGCCGTGGCACCAACCTGGTGACTGTGACCGGCGTTCACGTGGAGCCGTTCGGCGCCTACTCCAGCAAGATTGAGTCTCTGGACGAGCTGAAAGAAGGTGCGGTTGTGGCCATCCCCAACGACCCCACCAACGGTGGCCGTGCTCTGCTGTTGCTGCAGAAAGCGGGCCTGATTACCCTGAAGGACGAAAGCAAGATCACTGCGACCCCGCGTGATATTGCCGAAAACCCAAAAGACCTGGACTTCAAGGAACTGGAAGCGGCGACCCTGCCGCGTATCCTGAACCAGGTGGACCTGGCGCTGATCAACACCAACTACGCGCTGGAAGCGGGCCTGAACCCGTCTGAGGATGCCCTGGTGATTGAAGGCTCTGAGTCGCCGTACGTGAACATCCTGGTCGCCCGTCCGGATAACAAGGACAGCGAAGCCATGCGGAAGCTGGCCAATGCGTTGAAATCCGATGCGGTGAAGGATTTCATTATGGAGAAGTATGAAGGTGCGGTTGTTCCGGCGTTCTGATCGGAGCAGCAGTACCTTCGGGTACGCTCAGGCACAAAAAAGGGCAGCCGGTTTGGCTGCCCTTTTTGTTTATGGCGTTGGTATCAGTCGCCACTCCAGTTGGAACGCGGGTCTGGTGTCATCCGCAGGTAGGACTTCACTGCTTTGTAGCCTTTCGGGAAGCGCTTTTTGATCTCATCTTCATCCTGCAGGGACGGCACAATCACCACATCACTGCCACTCTCCCAGTTGCCGGGTGTGGCCACGCGGTGTTCGTCGGTCAGTTGCAGGGAATCGATTACCCGCAGCACTTCATTGAAGTTCCGACCGGTGGATGCCGGGTAGGTGATGATCAGTCGAACCTTCTTGTTCGGGTCGATGATGAACAACGAACGCACGGTCAGGCTGTCGTTGGAGTTCGGGTGGATCATGTCGTACTTCTCGGACACCTGGCGGTCGTGGTCCGCAATGATTGGAAAGTTGACCGTGCAGCCCTGGGTCTCGTTGATGTCTTTGATCCAGTCGTGGTGAGAATCGACCGGGTCGACACTCAGGGCAATGGCCTTGACGTTACGTTTGGCAAATTCGTCTTTGAGCTTGGCAGTCAGGCCCAGCTCGGTGGTGCACACCGGGGTGAAGTCGGCCGGGTGGGAAAACAGCACGCCCCAGCTATTGCCCAGCCACTCGTGAAAGCGAATGCGGCCCTCGGTGGAATCCTGTTCAAAATCCGGTGCAGTATCTCCAAGACGCAGACTCATACTTACTCTCCTTCGACACGGTTGTTGGCAAATTCGTGTATTGCGCCGGCGTTGCCCGCCGTTGTTGTCTGATCAGTGTATACGAGTAACTGTGGTGTTGGATGCGCCAGTTACAAGGGCGACTTGATCTGGCGCATCCAACGGTTTGCTCACATCCTTATGAGCAGCTTGCATAGACAGGGTGTTACTTCACGCCCAGGGCTTTCTGCTTGTCGAAATGCTCCCGGGTCAGTTTGAACACCACCGGGCTCAACAGCAGCAGGGCGATCAGGTTGGGCAGTGCCATCATGGCGTTCAGGGTGTCGGCCACCAGCCAGATAAAGCCCAGGTTGATGGTGGCGCCCACCGGAATGGCCACAATCCACAGTACCCGGTAAGGCAGAATGGCCTTCACACCGAACAGGAATTCAATACAGCGCTCGCCGTAGAAAGACCAGCCAATGATGGTGGTGAACGCGAAGATCGCCAGGGCAATCGCCACCACGTAGTTACCAAAGCCCGGCAGGCCGGTTTCAAAGGCCAGGGAAGTCAGTGCCGCCCCGGTTTCGCCGGACGTCCAGGCACCGGAGGTGATGATGACCAGGCCGGTGATGGAACAGACAATGATGGTGTCGATGAAGGTGCCCAGCATGGCCACCATGCCCTGCTTGACCGGGTTCTTGGTTTGCGCTGCCGCGTGGGCGATGGGGGCAGAGCCGAGACCTGCTTCGTTAGAGAAGATGCCCCGGGCCACACCAAAGCGGATGGCTGCCCAGACCGCAGCACCGGCAAACCCGCCCTCGGCTGCAGCCGGGCTGAAGGCATAGCTGAATACCATGCTGATGGCTTCCGGAATCTGGTTGGCGTTAATGGCCAGTACGATCAGGCCAATCAGCACATAGGACACAGCCATAAACGGCACCAGCGCACTGGCTACCTGGCCGATACGCTTGATACCGCCAATCAGTACCATGCCCACCAGTACCATCAGGATCACACCGGTTACCCAGTGGGGCAGGCCAAAATTGGTTTCCAGCACATCGGCGACGGAGTTGGCCTGAACCGTGTTACCGATGCCAAAGGCGGCCACCGAGGCAAACACCGCAAACAGGATGCCTAGCCAGGCCCACTTGCTGCCGAGGCCGTTACGGATGTAATACATGGGGCCGCCCACGTGGTTGCCGCGCTCGTCCACTTCCCGGAAGCGAACCGCCAGAACGGCTTCTGAATATTTGGTGGCCATGCCCACCAGGGCTGTGAGCCACATCCAGAACAGCGCACCGGGGCCGCCCAGGAAGACTGCGGTGGCAACACCGGCAATGTTACCGGTACCCACGGTGGCAGACAGTGCGGTCATCAGGGCCTGGAACGGGGGAATATCGCCGTCATCCTCGTCACCGCGGGCCCGGCCGCTCCACATCAGGCGGAAACCGGCCCCCAGTTTCATGATCGGCATCAGTTTCAGGCCAATACTCAGAAACAGGCCGACGCCCAGAATCATCACCAGCATGGGAGGGCCCCATACCAGTCCGTTGATTTCACTTACAAAATTGGAAATGGCTTCCATGGGTTCTCCCACTGTTTACCACGGATGAATCAGGATTATTGAGCCCTGAAAGGGCATAACCCATTGAGTTTAGTCGACAATTATCCGATGTAAACCGTTTTCATAACGCCGGTTTTTCATTTCTGTGTGCTTTGCCTATGTTTAGGGTATGGAAGTGCTCAATCGGGCACAGTTATTATGTCTGAAAGGAAGTTGTCGATGCGCTCATTGAAAATATCTGAAGTGATGTGGAACCACATTGAACCGATACGCTGTGGTACGCCGGTCACCAGGGTGGTAAAAGCCCTGCTGGCCAATCACGTCACCGGTTTGCCAGTGGTGGATGACCATCGCCATGTGCTGGGCTTTGTCTCGGAACAGGACTGTATACACTCGCTACTGGTCAGCAATTACCACCATGAAGGCGATCCCCTTGTGGATGACGTGATGTTCCGGCAGCCGATGACGGTATCACCGGACATGTCGGTGGTGGATCTGGCCCAGAATCTGGGTGCTGGTAAGCCAAAAGTGTACCCGGTGGTTGATCATGGCAAACTGGTTGGTATCGTAACGCGTACTGCCATTCTGGCGGAATTTGCCAAGTCCGGTTTCAGTATCGACAAACCCAGCTATGCCGGGGCTGAGGACTGATCGCTAACCACATCTTTGACTCCGGGGGGGATCTATGGACCTGTTATCCACCAACGTCTGTTTCGACGGAGAACACCGCCGCTATCGCCATACCTCCGCTACCCTGGAGTGCGACATGGAATTTGCGGTGTTTCTTCCTCCTGCGGCGCTGGGTGCTCAGGCCAAAGAGGTGCCGGTGCTGTACTGGTTGTCGGGCCTCACCTGCACCGATCAGAATTTCATGCAGAAAGCCGGCGCCCAGAAACTGGCGGCAAAGCTGGGCCTGGCCATTGTTTGCCCGGATACCAGTCCCCGAGGGGTGAATCTGCCCGGCGAAGATGACAGCTATGATTTCGGCTCCGGAGCCGGCTTCTATGTGAACGCTACCCAGCAGCCCTGGGCGCCGTACTACCGGATGTATGATTATGTGGTCAAGGAGCTACCGCAGCTGGTGGAAAACGAGCTGCCGCTGAACGGCGAACGTTCGGTCAGTGGCCATTCCATGGGCGGGCACGGGGCTCTGATTGCGGCTTTGAAGAACCCGGGGTATTACAAATCGGTATCGGCCTTTGCACCAATTGCCAATCCCATGGCCTGCCCCTGGGGCCAGAAAGCATTTACCGGATATCTGGGCGAAGATCAGTCGGCGTGGGAAGCCTGGGATGCCACCATGCTGATTCCGACGGCAAAGGAACGGTTGCCGCTAATGGTGGACCAGGGAACGGCCGATGAGTTTCTGGACAGCCAGCTGAACCCGGATGCCCTGGCCGATGTGTGCGAGAAGTTTCACCATCACCTGAACCTGCGTATGCATCGGGGCTATGACCACAGCTACTTCTTTATCGCCTCGTTTATTGATGACCACCTGAACCATCATGCCCGGGCACTGGGGTTGATCTGAGTCAGGAGCGGAAGCCCCAGAGCGTGCTGAAATCCATGGATGGCATGATCTCGGGCTCTTCCGGCGCTCGAATGTTGTATTCCAGCAGGCTGGTATCGCGCTCAAAGGTGCCGCTGTAGCGGTTGCCTCGGGGGCCGAATATCGCCTGTACAAAAGGACCGCGTGCCCGCACTGCCCGACGGGTAATAACGCCCACCTCGTTATTTACCAGCCGTACCAGCATGCCTGGAGGATGATCCCCCAATACCTGCAGTAATGAACGCGGAATCGCCGGCCGGAACTTGCCGTCCGCCAGGGTGGCGATGAGTTTGCGGGCCTCAGTGATATTCATCCGGTTACGGTAAGCGCGCTTGGTGATCATCGCCACATAGCGCTCGGCCAGGGCCAGGATTTCTGCTTCCGGAAGGATATCGCTACCGCTGAGCCCTTCAGGGTACCCCGAGCCATCGGCCTGTTCGTGGTGTTGGGCAATGATACGCAGCAGCAGCTTGTTATTGATGCCGGCCGACGTCAGCGCCTGAATGCTTCGGGCTGGGTGCTTGCGAATGACCGCCCGCTGATCATCGGTCAACACCGTATTGGAGGCGTTGAGTTGGTCTGCCACAGGCACCAGCGCGAGGTTGGCGGTGAGCGCGGCGGCGGTGAGCACAGTTGCCCGCTTTTCCTCCAGCCCGAACTGGCGTGCGATAGAATGGCACAGGATGCCGTAGAACAGGATCTGTTCATGGATGGTGGGGCTGATGGAATACAGGTGCACAAGTGCCAGGCTGGCGTCGGGTGCCTCCTGGCAGGTTTTATCCAGCATTCGGCACAGACCCAGCAGGCGTTTCTGGGCGGTGGGATCTTCCGAGGTAATGGCGTTGAGTGTGACTTCCAGCGTGGTCAGCAAGTCACCATATTCTGCAAACGGATTCCGCTGGCGCAGGTCTTCAAAGGTTTCCTCTTTCGGCCGCTCGATCTTTCGGGGCTTGAAGCGCCCTCTTTCAAACAGCTGCTCGAGCTGGCTGTTGGTCTGAATCACATAGCCCTGACGCAGAAGAATATTGCCTTCTGAGTCGAAAACATCCCAGGGCAGTGGCTTGCCTATGGTGAGTGCCCCGGGGGCTATTCTTATCAGTGAGTTAGACACAATGTTCCTGAATCTGCAGCCGGTGCGCGATAGTATGACTGGCCAATAGGTTTGAAGCTAATGATCGTTGCCTGGTCGATTATAAAGTGGATTACATTGGAATATTAGAGAAAAGCAATGCGTGATGTGGGTCACATTGTGTCGCCTTTGGTGGTAGATTTGTTAAGAATCGTTGCCCTGGAACGACCGTTTGAAAAGCTTGGGCTATTCTAGGGAGGCTCTGAATAAGTCTCCAAAATCAGCGATAATACGGCCATCGTCAATCGCATAGGATCGTTGCCAGCATGGATCAGATCACCTTCTCCGAA
>NZ_JBRJHG010000021.1:0-67374 GCF_053628895.1 Marinobacter sp. MBR-105
CCCGCGTCGCTACGCTCCGATGGGTGGCAGCCTTGCTCCGGTCCGGGTGGCAGGCTTCACGTGGAATGGGTGGCAACCTTCAGCGGTTTACGCACTCATAAAACACAGACACCCTCTCACCGCGACTGAACGATGGCGGATTTGAGCCGGAGCGCGACCGGAACTCGATCTCCCGACCACGGATATCCTCGAAAACGACCACCGGATAATAGGTAGTTGAATCGCTGGAACGCGAGCGCTCCAGATCAATGACCGTGCCCATGGCTTCCGTAGCTCGCTCGATAAATGACACCGTACTGCTGTAACTCATCACCGCTCCGACAAGCATACCGGCGCCAATGAGTGTGAAGACGTATTTGAGGATATTCAGGGTTTTCAATGGTTCAATCCTTGTGTTTTGGGGTCTCTTTCCTTAAGCCAGCTGACCAATTTCGGCCCCTTCGGGAACGAGAGAAGGCATTTGGGGCTCACGCCCCTTCAACATATTTGCCAGACGCCGCTCTCGTACCTTGTGAACGGAGGGATCAAACCTGAGAACCTTAAGGGGCACCGGGTCACCCTCCTGCAACTTGTCGAACGTCGCCAGCTTACTCAGATAGAAGGCCCCGCTGTGATTTTGGCCATCAAACTGAAAATCAAACTCAATCAGAAGGTTACACTGATAATGCCCTTCCCCCTGTGGCTCATTTCGATGGTCGTATTCCTGATGAAACTGACAATCCGCTTCTTTTTTGGTCAGTACGCCGTCCACCTCTACACCGTGCTTCCGTAGCAAGGCCTGGCCGTAGAGGTAGCTGGCGCCCGAGTAAGTCGTGACGATAGCAAGCAGAACCAACCCAGCGCCCATCAATGCGAAGAAACCTCCCGCAATCATGGCACCCCAGTCGCCAAAGTCGACGTAGAAAATGCCACCACCCACAGCGGTGGTGATTATTCCTACGCACAGCATCGTTAGCATAATGCCTAGGTCAGCTTTTATTGCGGACCACAGGAGCGGCCAATCAATGTGGTTTTTTCTGAGCATTTTTCCGGCGCTGGGAGGTTAGTTAATGGGTTGAGACTGGTTATCAACTCAACGAACGATTGGCTCTGCTAAGAAAAGACCTACCGAGGAAGAGTTTTGCGCATTCTTTCATGAAGCTCGTCCAACTCCTTCTGTTTTTGCGCCATGTAGTCTTCTTCGATATCGATCAGTCGGGATGTCGGGATGTTGGGCCGTTAGGATCCAGGCGTTCCTGTACCACGTCTGGCCAGTGCTTTCCGCTTCTCATCCTATCGATTTTCTGGACACATTCCATCCCGAAGGCAAATGGGAAGAGAAGATAAGAATCTAACCAGTATAAGAAGGCGCTTCCAGAAATGCCGTTTCCTTCTTTACGCTCTTCGCCAATAAATTTTCTCCCCTGAAGCAACTGATCAAGAAATGAAACTCTGCCAGACTTCAAACCCTTTTCTATAAAGGTGTTCCGGGATTCTGTTTTCCTGCCCGCTTCATCAAACCAGGGGCCGACCGTCATAAAGCATCGTAAATACTCCCAAATGCCAATCAAGGCAGGCAAACGTTTGCCTGCCGGCACACCTGACAGATTCAATACGATCCGTTCGTCCGGTGCGCCAAATTTTTGGAGAATGATTTCCAAATTACCGTGGACTATCGATCCCGAATACTGATTTATAATCTTGTATTCGTAGGCAACCGCCTCAATACCATCCCAATTAGCATGATAAAGGTCCCCTTTCATTTCATAGTAAACTTCCTGAGTCCGCCGGTTAAAAATAATTGGCAAAGATGGGGGTCGACTTAATTCCCAAATAGTGGGCACTGCAATAAGTGCGATAGAAAGTAGCAACAAAAACCAATTCAAATTCGGCGATTGCCCAAAAATCCCGTGCAATAGGAAAGCTAGAATCCCGACACCGCCAATGAAGAAACCTACTCCAGTTAAAGTCCCCCTGCTATCTACACTAGCAGTTCGTAAAGACAAAAACTCCTCATCTTGTGACTCTACGAGACCGGGCTGTGACGGAGCGTAGCTACTACTAGAGCTGCCACTAAGCAGCAAAGTATTTGAGGACGTCCCGAATTTACTAGCTACAGCGTCGAATAGCTTTTTCGCGTCTTCAATCACCAAATATCAACCTTTACTGGAGGCATTTCTAGACCAGGTTGTGGGCGATATATCAGTTCCCCCTGAAGCCCGAAGATCTGGTCATCATCCTCATAAACCTTTCTATATGTTGCTGTGGCTACGGCATTATGAACTCTTGTCCCTTCATGAAGGGTGAAATCAGCGCCAGTCCAAGTCACAGGTGTCCGATTTGGCTGAAGTACCTGCTCTCTTTCCTCCGCATCAAATACAGATCGCAATTGCTGCTCTACCCGCGCCAGAGGTCGTAAATAACGCTTTCCCTCAACTTTAAAAGACCGACATTGTTGATAAAAAATCACCTTGGCAGAGTTTTACGCATCCGTTCGTGAAGCTCATCCAGCTCTTGCTGTTTTTGTACCATGTAGTCTTCTTCGATATCGATCAGGCGGGTTGTTGGGCCGTTTGGATCTAAGCGCTCTTGCACAACTTCCGGCCAACGATGTCGGGCTTTTTTTCTATCAATCTTCTGTATACATTCCATTCCGAATGCTGGCAGAAAGAGCATGTAAGAAGTCAACCAAGAAAGAAAGGCGGTTCCAGAAACACCATGGCCCTCTTTACGTTCTTGCCCCAGTGTTCTTCTTGACTCAAGTACAAGGTCAAAAAAGGAAAGTTCGCCAGACTTCAAGCTTTTGTCTATGAATAAACTCTTAAACTCGGTCCTATTGCCATTCTCGTCAAACCACGGGCCAATCGTCATATAACATCTTAGATATTCCCAGATACCGACCACGGTTCGCAGGCGCTTGCCCGCTGGAACCCCTGATAAGTTCAGCGCTATCCGGTCGTCAGGGGCACCAAATTTCTTAAGAATGATTTCCAAATTTCCATGAACAATGGAACCTGAATACTGATTGATCACTTGGTATTCGTAGGCAACAGCCTCTATGTCGCTCCATTCTGCATGGTAGAGTTCACCCTTAAGGTCGTAATAAATCTCCTGAGTACGCCGATTAAAAACTATCGGCAGTGATGGTGGGCGGTTTATCTCCCATATTGCAGGACCGAAAATAACTAAAACTGAGAGTAAGAAAACCCACCAATCTAGATTGGAGCTATAAGGCGCTCCAAACAGATTGGGCAGCAAAACAAGAAGTATCCCAACTGCACCCACGAAAAAACCCACGCCAGTTAGAATGCCTTTGCTTTCTGCACTGCCTGTTCGTAAAGAAAGAAACACGCAATCCTGTGACTCTACAAGACCTGGCTGCGACGGTGCGTAGCCACTACTTGATTTGCCATTCAGTAACAGTACATTCGATGATGTCCCGAATTTACTAGCTACCGCGTCAAATAGCTTTTTCGCGTTTTCAATCACCAGATATCAACCTTTACCGGAGGCATTTCCAGACCGGGTTGGGGACGATATATCAGCTCACCCTGAAGCCCAAAGATCTGGTCATCATCGTCATAAATCTTTCTGTATGTTGCTGTGGCTGCGGCATTATGAATTCTTGTCCCTTCATGACGAGTGAAATCAGAGCCAGACCAAGTCACAGGTGTTCGCTTTGGCTGAAGTATCTGCTCTCTTTCCTCCGCATCAAATACCGATCGCAATTGCTGCTCTACCCACGCCAAAGACCGGTAACCAACGCCGTTCCTCAACTCATCTCCTGAAAAGTAAATCGTTTCAGGGCCCAAGGCGCTTTGCCCCGGAAGCTCAAGAATCAACCAACAATCCTGCATATGGATTCCCGTATGCGGATTAAACCTCCGAACCCTCTCCAACCTGAGTTTGATAGGAAAAATAGCCGTGTACAATCGCTCCATCTCATCTCGATAGTTCCCGGCCCACCCAGCGGGCTTCACGCCAAATCGGGTATTTGCAAGCCAGCGCTCGAGCGGAGTATTCTGCAAGTAGTGACGGGCTACTAACCCTCCAATTAAAGATGCAGTTAAGCCTACTGACAACGCTGTGTAGTAGCCACCCAATCTGGACAAACCTCGAATTGAAGATGCAACTTGCAATCCCAGTGCCGCCGCCCTTGCCTCACGATATGCCCTGAAGGCTCTGACACTCAGCGCCAGTTGTCCTGATGACACTCCCATCAAACTGACTTCAACTGCAGCCGTATCAAAATCCCCCGCACGGTATGACTCGATCGCTTGAGTGCCAAAAACAACTATATCAAAAGCCGCAGTGACCGCAGTGAACGCGGCAGCAAACGCCCCCACCCCGTGGCTATACGCGTCTGGGTTAGCTGAACGGGATAATCCTTCTTTCCAATTAAGCTCAGACATCTTGTGCTCTAGAGATAAAGCCGCTGCTACGAACCCTGTGACACTACCAGCAGCCTTTGCAAAACCTCCGACATCTTTATCAGGATCAGTATAAAAATCTGAGATTGCAGACACCATGTTCATTCCAGTCAAAACAACCAGAACCGAACGCAACGGTGCCTTTTCTAAAGCGTCCGCCAGTCCATAAGGATTCCCTTTGAAATACTGTCCAGCATTTGCAGATACTGCCCTGATCACGGGCACTTTACGCGCATCGGCAACCGGAGGGCTGAGAGGCGACACTGAGTTTCCGCCATTTTTTGCCGACTCACTCAACCATTGATTAGACTGAACAGCACTCACGCTCTCCACCGCCAATGTCTGGCCAGTTCGAGCTAGCCCCGAAACCAGGAACCCGCTTCCTAAAAGTGATATTCGGTTTGGAAACCCTCTCAACTCGACCGCAGCGACAGGCGAAACAGCATTGAATAATAATTGTGTCGGAGGCGTCGGCGCTCTAGCGACAAGACCGGAAATCTTGGAATTAATCGCGGCAACAAGCGCTGTTGCCGTTTTCGAAAGATCTTCTATGGAGTCGTTCGCCATATCTCCGACTTCAACGAGCTTCTCGATTTCTCCGAGGGACAGGCGCTCTCTTACCCCAAGCAGCGCATTCCAGAACCACTGGGCACCCTCGCCCTGTATGTCGGCCAGACGACCAATCGCACCAGCGCCTTTGCTGAAGTAAGATGGGCCTAACAGAGCAAGACCAAATTTTTCTTGCAAAATGGTGTGGTGGTCTTCTCGGGTAAGATCAAGGCTCTCACAAGAACTTGCCAGTGTTTCAGGACCGTTTGCACATTCGAGCGTCTCCATCCACCGAATCCAGGAATCGAGCAGCCCTCCAACAACTTCTTCAAAATGGGATTGAGACGAATCTGACTCACGCCAGGCCCTCTGCAATTTGGGCAGCTCAACGAGCTCAGGAAGCTTTGCCTCAAGCTGACTGTCCGTCTCGTATAGATCCCTGATTGTCTTGGCAAGGCTCCACTCCCCACCGAACCGAGCTCGCAACCGCTCCTGATTGTCGTGGGCGAGCCGAACCAAAGCGGCCAGATCCTCTGTCACGCCCCAAGGGTCATCAACAACCCCCATTATCCGCTGATCAAACCTCCTCGTGGCACGTTCGATTTGAGGCCAATGCGGAATCGTTGGCGTTAACCCTGACCAATCGAAGTCTTCGATATTAGCGACTTCCGGCAGGCTATAAAACGTCTGTTCATCAAGCCCCTGACAGTGCGGCGCACTTCCCGGGACCATTCTCCTCATGAATTTCTCGCGCTGATCAGACTCATTCACAATCATATCAAAATGAGCATCAGACCACTGGTTTTCGCTCCAGGCAATATCGACCGGCTCTCCCGAGGGAAGCGCTAAAAAAACCGACGTTCTGGAATCAATAACCTCTCCGCCCCGGCTCGTTTCCTGAATATGGGAGTTCGTCACCGAGTACTCGATCAAGCGATCGTCATAGCTGCTCCACACATATAACCAGCCGTCTCTCAACAAACGAGGAACCAATCCAAGCATTCGATCCTGAAGACGCGTATACCGCTCAAAGTTGGGAAATAGATCTGGCAGGTCAGGTAACTCCAATCCAGCTAGCAAATCGCCTTCATAGTTCAAAGGACCAATGGCGTATCGAAGGGGCACAAAAGCTGTCATTAGCGGACAGGTTGCACAATAAGTCATAACACTTCCCTGTGTTTTAGATCGTTTGACGAACCCAGTGCAGATAATAGATCTGAGCCGAAATGGAAGTGAGGCACCACTTTTTGTGAGAGGAGCGCCGGCTCATCCGAAGCATTGTCCTCCGAGGCCCGTGTTGGTTGGTATCTTGTGATCGATGCTGTTTCAGATTGGAAAAAAATAGAGCCAACACCCGACCAGAATTGCGGAGGGAAATGACCGTCAGCCTCAGCCAATCTTGAAACTACCCTGGCATCACCGAGCCTCAACCAAGCCAACAACTCTCCGGGCATAATCACTTGCACTCGTGCCCTCAGAAAATCCAATAAACCCATCTCATCATAAGATGTGTGATACACCGCTGCTCTTCTCATTATGGGATGATTGTTTTCCCATAACGCCTTAAGAACAGTGCTAGCTCTCAGATCCGCAATCATCGGCCCCAAAGCAGACACACCATCATATACACCATCCTTCAATACCATGAGAGGGCATACATCTAACCCCAATTCATACCAGCTTCGCAGCCCATGCTTAGAACATGCGCCGTCAAAAACCAAGAACATATGCTCGGCCGGTGGTAAGGGCTGAAGGCTTTCGCTAATCGTTGAGGTTTGAAGCATCATGAAAGCGCCTCCTTATCAGACCTTACAGAGCAGACCTCCGAGAAAACTTCTTCCTTTCTTGCGGCATTTCTAAAGCTCGCGGCCTGCTTCAGGTCTGCCTCAATCGGCCTAACCTCATCCACCCTTAACGACAGAGCCTCAATGTCTGGCCGACCTCCGGTATCAGATATTTGGGGCCCTGTTGAGCTAATCGAGCCATCAGGTGTTAATGCATTTGGCAACAACGGCCCCGTGACCCCAACCCCACTGCCACTCCCCGGCCCACCCCCGGAGTTCATCCGCACCAGAGGCCCAGACACCGTCACCCCACTCGGGTCTACCTTCACAAAGCTGCCACCCGCTTTAAGTGTCACCTCGGCACCCGCCTCAATCACAATTTTCATACCAGCCTTGTGGTGGATTTCGGTGCCGGCTTCCACCAGCTGGTTTTTGCCCTGCTTGCTGTGGTGGCTGCCGTTTACGGTGAGACTGTAGTCGGCGCCGATGCTCTCGCGATGTTCGCCATCTGTGGTGTGGTGGCGGTTGCCTTTGGTATGGCTGAAGCGGTTGTTTTCCACCGTCAGGTGGCTGTCGTTCCTGATGACTTCGGTGCGGTTGTTTTCCGTCAGCAGGTCCAGGTCTTTCTGGGCGTGCACGTAGATCTGTTCTTCGCCGGCTTCGTCTTCAAACCGCAGTTCGTTGCTGCCCTCGCCCTTGTGGGTTTTGGTCTTCAGGGTGGTCCGGGTTTTGTGTTCCGGCAGCGCGTACGGCGGTGTGTTGGTGGCGTGGTAGGTTCGTCCGGTGATGATGGGCTGGTCCGGGTCGCCGTCCAGGAAGCTGACGATGACCTCGTGGCCAATTCTGGGCAAGGCCATGAAGCCGTACTGGCCACCGGCCCAGCCCTGGGCCACGCGCAGCCAGGCGCTTGAGTGTTCGTCGTTCTTGGAATAGCGGTCCCAAGGGAATCTTACTTTTACCCGGCCGTACTGGTCGCAGTGGATTTCTTCACCCTCGGGGCCGGTGACCAGAGCCATCTGGGGGCCGTCCATCACGGGTTTGTGGTTGCACAGCGGGCGCCAGGTTTTGTCGGCCGGGATGGCGCTGAAGGTGTTGTGGTAGCTGGTGGGCTCGCTGCCACCCTCTTCTTCCAGAGCCTGGGGCTGTTTGCCGGTGTGGGTGATGGCGGTGAGCAGCCATTCCCGGTTCAGGGTCTGGCTGTCGTGGTCCTGCAGTTCCACTTTGGCGCCGGGGGTGAAGTCCGGGCGGTTGCTTTTGCCGTTGGCCATGGATGCGTCGTTTCTAAGCGCATCCAGTTTGTTCTGGGTGAACGGCTGGCCGCTGGCGTCGGCTTTGTAACGGCCGGGGTAGTCGTAGTGCTGGTAGTCTTCCCGGTGGTTAACACCGCCAGCATTTTGTTCATGCATCAGGGCGTAGGCGGGGTTCTTGAAGGTGTAGTCCTTCATGGCCACGGAGGCGGCTTTGACCCGTTCTTCGTAGGCGAACTGGAACACGCAGGCCTGCTTTGTGCTGCCACCGGCTTTGGTGTTGCAGGTAACCGGCTCCAGTTTCGGGGCGTCGCCGTGGTGGTCGGCAAGAATCAGTGCCGGTTGTTCTTCGCCATCCAAGCTGCCGTGCTGGTAGCGGTAGTGCCAGCCTTCTTCGGCGGCCAGGCGTTCCAGGAACTGCAGGTCGGTTTCCTGGTGCTGGACGCAGTATTCCCGTTCTTCCGGTGGGCGTTTGAAGTCAAAGATGGAATCCACAATGCCCCGCTCTTCGAGCAGGGTGCGCACGATGGCGTCGGTGGTCTGGGTCTGGAAGATGCGGCTGTTGTGCATCAGGCCCAGGCGCCACAAGGGCGGCTGGATGACCACTTCGTAGCGGGTGCGGCGGTGGCCGGTGTCGCCCCGCATAAATTCGTTCACCACGCCGGTGAACCGGCGCAGGGGCTGGCCGTCCTGCCACACCACCAAGTCTACCGGTTGTTCCAGTACATCGGCGGCGGCCACATCCGGGTCGGTGCTGGCCAGTTGCAACCGGCCATGGAACAGATCAGACAGCCGTTCGGTCAGCGCGAAGCCGACAACGACAAAGTGATCCGAGGGGAATTCGCCTACACGGGCGGTGAACTGCAATCCGCTTGCCTGGGGCATGACTTCGATCCCTGAAGATTATGTTGAACTGACTCATCCTGAGCAGTCCCGATTATAACCACCAGCCTCCGGAATACCAACCAACAAACCGATGGCCTGTTTTAACCAGTTCTCACCGATGAAAACCCGCGCCTGCAACTTTTGTTGAACCCGGTGAACGGTTAACCTTGAACATCCACTAACAACAAGAGCTGCACCATGGCACAGTACACCATTGAAATTGATGAAACTTTCGATGTTCCCCGGCGCAAGGCATTTGCCGTTTTTAGCGACCACCACCGCTTCGGCAAACTGGTCGGGGCACCGGTCAAGCGCATCAAGGACAGTGACCAGGCAGACCCCAACGGCATTGGCTCGGTTCGCAAGATCGGCATTGGCCCGCTGTCTCTTGAGGAAACCGTACTCGGTTTTGAACCCGACTCTCTGATTGAGTACACCATCAGCAGCATCAGCCCTTTGCGTAATCACCTGGGACGTATTCTGTTCTCCGATGCAGGCGAAGGAAGAACCCGTATTCAGTACTCCATCCGTTTTGAGGATATTGTGCCGTTTACCGGCAAAGCCGTTCAGGTCGCGCTGGAAAAGGGATTACGCCGTGGTATCAAACGCCTGCCGTCAATGGCGTAAGCCTGTGGGAGCGCAGGCAACAATCGGTAACTTGATGAATATCAGATAATTGACCTGAGGCAACAATTTATATTTGTCAATTCTGTACTCTCCCGCGCAGTTTGCAATATCCGGCCATCGGGCTATAAGTGTGCCTGAAGCCGAAGACCCTACTGCTTTGCGGGAGACAGAAATGGCGGCAGCACCGATTGTTCTCTTCGACAACGGACACCACAAGTGCCTGATGTTCGATTCCCTGGTCACTGGCGAAGGCGTTCAGTCCAACCAGTTCCTGATTGTTGATGGCAAACACGAAGCCCTGATCGACCCCGGCGGAGATCTGACCTACACCCCACTCTCCGTCGCCGCGTCCAAGTATATGAACATCCGCGATATGGACTATGTGTTCGCGTCCCACCAGGACCCGGACATCATCGGCGCCATCGACCGCTGGATTGTTCACACTCGGGCAAAAATCGTTACCTCAAAGCTGTGGGCGCGCTTCTTGCCGCACCTGGTGTCCAGCTACGTCACCAACCAGCTCAGCGGCAGCGTCTACGACCGCATCGTCAGTATTCCTGACGGCGGCGCCAATGTGAGGTTCGGGGAGACTTATCTGCAGTGCCTGCCGGCGCATTTCATGCACTCGGTCGGTAACCTTCAATTCTACGATCCGGTCTCAAAAATCCTGTTCTCAGGTGACCTCGGCGCGTCCATGGGCGGCGAAGACGACCATGAGCCGGTGAAAGATTTCGACAAACACATCCCGAACATGATCGGCTTCCACCGCCGTTACATTGCTTCCAAGAAAGTCTGTCGTCTTTGGGCCAACATGGTTCGAGACATGGACGTGGCGATGATCGTGCCCCAGCATGGCAAGCGCTTTGAAGGCCCGGTGATGATTGATCGCTTCCTTAACTGGGTCAGCGATATGGATTGTGGCATTGATCTGGTATCCCAGGACAACTATCGCCAGCCGGTGGAATACGTGTAACAACCCGGTTCCGCAGGGACGCGGAACCACCTCCTGGCAAAAGCTGCGAAATCAGGCCTGTTGCAATCCGCTCAGGTTCAGTAAAATCCGCCTTTTCACTGAACCCTAGAGGCAGCGAATATGGGCAGAGCCTACCAAAACCGCAAAGAATCCATGGCCAAAACGGCCGCCGCGAAAACCAAGGTTTACAGCAAGTACGGCCGCGAGATCTACATGGCCGCCAAGGCTGGTGGCATCGACCCGCAAGCCAACCTTTCCCTGCGCGGGCTGATCGAGCGGGCCAAGAAAGACCAGGTGCCCACCCACGTTATTGAAAAAGCCATCGACAAAGCCAAGGGTGGTGCAGGCGAAGACTATGCGCCGGCCCGCTACGAAGGCTACGGCCCGGGCAACTGCATGGTCATCGTGGACTGCCTGACCGACAACCCGAACCGCACCTTTGGCGATGTTCGCCTGGCGTTCACCAAAACCAAGTGCAAGATCGGCACCCCGGGCGCCGTGGCCCACATGTTTGATCACTGCGCCATCTTTGCATTCGCCGGCCAGGATGAAGAAGCCGTACTGGAAGTCCTGATGGAAGCCGACGTGGACGTTACCGACATCGAAAGCGAAGACGGCAAAATCACGGTATTCACCCCGAACACCGAATACGCCAAAGCCAAACAGGCTCTGGAAGCCGCGTTTGAAGGCATTGAGTTCGATGTGGACGAGATCCAGTTCCTGCCAAAAACCACCACCGTGGTAGAAGGCGACGACATTCCGATGTTCGAGAAATTCCTCGACATGCTGAACGATCTGGACGACGTACAGAACGTATTCCACAACGCAGAACTGCCGCAGGAATAACCTCTGCCGGCAAAGAGTAGTCACAGCGGCGCGACAGGGCGGAGGTAGCAGGCGTGGAAAAGCCAAAGGTTATTATCCTGAAAACAGGCTCAACCTACCCGCAGATACGGGATCAGTTTGGTGATTTCGACGCCTGGTTCCTCCGCAACCTCAACGGTGATCTTGACGTTACCGTGCTGGATGCCGTGCAAACGCCACCCACGTCTGCTCCCAACGACTGGGCTGGCATCGTCATTACCGGCTCGCCGGCAATGGTCAGCGACAAAGCGCCCTGGAGCGAAGAAACCGCCCGCTGGATAAAACAGGCGGTCGAGGCCAAGGTTCCACTTCTCGGAGTCTGCTATGGCCACCAGTTGCTGGCCCACGCTATGGGTGGCAAGGCGGACTACCATCCGAAAGGCCGAGAGACCGGGACGCACACCGTGCGATTGCTCGACAGCGCCAGTTCAGACCCCCTGTTCAGTCAGTTGCCGGCAGAATTCCCCGCCCACCTGACCCACAAGCAATCAGCACTTGAACTCCCTCCGGGCGCTGTACTGCTGGCCAATTCGGCCTTCGAGCCACACCAGGCGTTCCGGGTTGGCGACCATGCCTGGGGCGTGCAGTTTCATCCGGAATTCACCGAAGCCATCATGAAAGCCTATCTCGAAGTCCAATTTCCGGACATCATCGCCGAAGGCCTGGACGCCCAGAGTCTGCTGCAGGGCGTGCGCCCCGCCCCTGATGCCAATCACTTACTGAAGCTTTTCGCTGAGTACCTGAACGCCCGCGCAATGACCAAATAGTCATGGAACCCGAGCGGCTGTGTGAACGTTTTGTATGTTGAATGAGTACAGATCGCTATCTACTGTACTGGAATACAACAGAGAAAGGAGCCTCACATGAACGGTATCAGAAAGCACTTAAGAAAGTTCTCACTGACGATGGCCGTACTCCTCGCGTTTGCGACCACCTTCTCCATGTCCGCCAACGCAGGCATGGTGGGTACCGGTGAGTTGATCCAGCAACAGCAGGTCGATCTGGACCGGCAACAACTGCTGGAAATGCTTGAAGATCAGGACGTGAAGGCAAAACTGCAGCAACTGGGCGTGACAGAAGCCCAGGTTGCGGAGCGCATCCAGAATCTGACGCCGGCCGAACTGGCCGAGTTCGAGCAACAACTGGCCGAAGCACCAACCGGCGAGGGGGTTGTCGGCATCATTGTTCTGTTCCTGGTGGTGTTCATCATAACCGATATGCTCTGCGCGACGGATCTGTTCCCCTTCGTGAAATGCATTCGCTGATTTGTAATGCTGAAAGCGAGCAGGTTTCCTGAACACACCACGGCCGTCATTCTGGCGGCCGTCATTCTGCTGGCGGGGTGCGCATCCACCCCGGACTGGCCAGATACCACGCCCCGTAGCGCTGAATCAGCAAGCTCTGCCACACTGCTTGAGAGTGTTCCCTTCTATCCGCAAGAAAAATACCAGTGCGGTCCGGCATCGCTGGCCATGATGCTGAACGCACAGGGGCTGGAGACCAATCCGGATATACTGAAAGAACTGGTCTACCTGCCGGGCAAGGAAGGCTCCCTGCAAGTGGAAATGGTTGCGGGTGCGCGGTCCCACGATATGCTGGTATACCGTTTACCACCAGAGCCCGAGGCAGTTCTCGCCGAGGTTGAAGCTGGCAATCCCGTTCTGATCATGCAGAACCTGCGCCTGGGCTGGTGGCCTCAGTGGCATTTCGCCGTGGTAGTCGGTTACGACACCGAGAAGCAAGTCTTGATTCTGAACACGGACACCCGGCGCCATTATGAAATGCCGTATAAAGTGTTTTACAACACCTGGGCCAAGGCAGACCACTGGGCTACCGTCATTCTGCCACCGGATCGGATACCCGCCACCGGTGAAATGCTTCCATACCTCCGAGCGGCCCACGATCTTGAAACAACAGGCCATACTCTCGCAGCTCAGCGGGCCTACGAAACGGCAATATCAAAGTGGCAAGAGCAGCCGACACCACTCATGGCAAAAGCCAATCTCCAGTACCAGCTAGGGCGTCATCAGAAGGCCGCTGACGGTTTCCTGAAAGTCATCAACAAATTCCCGGAGTTCGCTGAAGGCTGGAACAACCTCGCTATCGCACTGAACGATGCAGGGTGCCCGGCTCAGGCTCGAAAGGCCTCGGCTTGTGCGGCCACGCTTGCACCGGACCGGTTTGAGTCAGCCGGCGATGACATCCTGTCCAAAGGGGGAAATCCGGAGGGATGCCTGGCGATCCCCGCCTGTCCATCAGAAACGGATTAACAACCGGTCAAACCGGTTTCCTCAGTAATACAACATCTTTCGCCGGTATCTCAAGATCCCAGCCGTAGTTCTGCGCCAGCCAGTCAAAGGTGTACTCTCGGTAGAACACCACATGCGTCGGGTCACGCCGGTAGTGCCAGTTGTCAAACCGATCGTCGTCGGTCTGAAAACAGGTCATGATGCCAAGCAAGCCGCCAGGCCGTAACAGGCGATCCAGCATTTGGAACACCTCGGCCGGCTGGTAAAGGTGTTCGACGACTTCCGTGCAGGTGACAAAGTCATACCGCTGCGTCAACAGCCGGTCGTCGGGATAGAAGAACGGATCGTAAAGAGCCACCGCCAACCCGGCCTCTTCCAGCATCTTCGCTAATGCCGGACCGGGCCCGCAGCCAAAATCCAGGCCGCAGGCGCCAGGTTCCATACGTGCCAGCAAGGGCTCCGCGAGTTTGGTGAGAAACCGCCGGTAACCCGGGTCAGACTCGCTATTCTCGTGCAACTCGTAAACGGCCCGCTCCCGGTCCTCCGCCAAACGACACTCCGGGGCCATGACCGTTGCCTGACACAAACCGCAACGAAGATAGCGCAGATCTCCTATCGTCCGAAAAGGCGCCAACTGCCCGGTTTGGCAAACCGGGCAGTGCGATTGAAGACATTCCTTAGGCTCCGGCTTTTCAATCATGCACTTTCAACCTGACAAAAGTTTCATTGTCATATCCGGCCATGTGGCAGGTTTGTGACCGGCTACGTAAAAGCCCCCCTTTCCCGCTGCCTATACTGCCGCAGAGTAGAGAGGAGCCGGATAGTACCTCTTGAATGATACCAACAGAACAATTCAAGGCTAAGTGCCAGGAAGCCCCCGGCTCAGAGACAGGAACATGGAAACGTCATCCGAACTTGCACTGGAAGTGCCGATCGTCTCGGCTCGCTATGCCCGCCGTTTTGTCCGTTTTATGGAACATCGCGGTGTAAAGCGGCATACCATTCTTGCCAATACCGGCATCACCGACGAAATGCTGAATAACCCGGACGCCAGCTTGTCCATGCATCAGGTCATGGATTTGCTGCGACAGGCGGATTGGCTGATGACCGACGAACGCGCGGCGTTCGAATTTGGCCAACAACTAGACCTGCCCAGTCACGGCCTTCTCGGGTTCGCCATGTTGGGTCAGGAAAATCCGCGACGCCTGGTGAGCATGATCGTCCAATACCTGCGCGTAGGCCTGCCATTGATGGACATGGAACTGGAATCGACCGGCTCCACATTCCGCATCCGGCTGATCGATACCTGGGGCGTGGAGGACTTGAGACCCTGCCTGACCAAAATCTATATGGGCAGCATTCACCGTATCTCCTGCCAGGTTTGCAGCAACTTCCACTTCCAGTTTGATTTCCCGTCGTCTGCCTCGCTGGAGGACTGGCAACTCCTGGCCCCCCGGGTGCGAGTTCGAATTCGAGGCGCCGGTTGCTCAGGTCACCATGCCGTTGAAGGGCTCACCAGCCCCTAAAAGCGAGGCTAACCTGGAGTTTCTGGTAGCCCGTACCCGATGCCATCGAAAACCGGGCAATCTGGAAGCCGACGAGACCGCCATGCAGGTTCGCGAACTGATCATGAGCCAACCCGGCCGCCCCTGCACCACCGAAAACATTGCGCGGCGCCTGGATATCAGCCCGCGCACCCTGCGCCAGCATCTTGCCAGCGCCGGCACATCGTTCAGGGAATTGCGGAACGAAATTCGCGAAAGCTTCGCTACCCTTTATCTGAAAGACACCAACGTACCGTTGGAGTCCATCTCCGAAAAACTGGGGTTCAGTGACCAGGCCGGTTTTACCAAAGCCTATCGATCCTGGACGGGCACAACCCCCGGCGACGTTCGGCGGCAAGCCCGCTCAAAAAAGTGAACACAGCTCACTTTTCGTTTTGACACCGTTCACGGTTTAGACAATCCCTTCGCCTCTCTCCGCTTTGAACAAAAACGGTGCCGCGACAAGCAATGACCCGCGGCACCCTCTCCCCGTCTAATAACGCTGCACTCATACGTGAACACGTATGGCAAAGGGATCTTTGCAAGTCCGATTGAGCAGTCCTTATCGGTGTTGTCTGCAACCCACTACAACAAATAACGACGTACAGAGGACGAACTCATGAAACTCAGGAACCTCAATACGAGTGTCCGCAAGCTCGGCCCCGCGATTGCCGCGGCGGCTTTGATGGCGGGGGGCGCAGGTAATGCGTCTGCCGAGCAGGTTTCCCTGGAACTGGCCTTTGAATGCCCGTTCCCACTGATCGGCACCCAACCCATTCGCGCCCAGATCAGCGCCGACATACCGCCGGTCGCTACCGTTGGACAACCCACACCGCAGTTTCAGGTTGACGCCATTACCGTCGTTAATGACGACGCGCGCACTGGTCTGAAGCTGGTCAATTCCGAGACCCTCGAGGGGGTTGCCACCAGCATCAACGAAATCGTGACGGTCAACCGCACGTTTGACCAGATCGTAAAGCTGGACATTCCGCCAACCAACATTCCGTCCGAGACCGGAGAGTTTAACGTTCCCGCTGCAGGCACGGCTCCCGAGGTACTGTTCACCGATGAGGATATCGGTGAGGCTGAGATTCGCGTCGGCGCCCTGTCCCTGGATCTGATTGCTCGCACCGCCAATGGTGACATAGCCCCGGCGCCCATCGGCGAGATCACCACAGACTGCGTGCAGCTGCCAGACCAGGACAACCTGCTCCAGACCGTTCTCGTCGAAGGCGATACGGTTGAGGCGCCCCGCATTAATGTCGGCGTTGAGGAGCTGGCCTTTGGCAACGTTCAGGCCGGCCTGACCGCTACGCAAACCGTTACCATCTCCAACACCGGCAATTCGGATCTGGGCATCAATGGCATCTCCATTGGTGGCACAGATTCCACAGTGTTCACACAAACCAATAGCTGTACCACCATTGCACCCAGTGCCTCCTGTGATGTCGACGTAACGTTCGCACCGTCCACGGAAGGAACCCGCAACGCTACTCTGATCATCCAGTCTACCGACGCCGAAACACCGTCTGTGGACGTTGGGCTGACCGGCCGTGGAGTCCTGGCACCGGTTCCCGAAATCGGCGTCAATCCGGAGTCCATCGACCTTGGCCGGATACTCCTCGGTGAATCCGCCAGTGCGGAAGTGACCGTATCCAACAGTGGCAACGCTGCTCTGCAGATCGACAGCATTGTACTGGAAGGCGCGAACGCGGCCGACTTCACCCAGTCGACAGACTGTACCACCGTCGCGGCCGGCGAGAGCTGCGCTGTTCAGGTAGCCTTTACCGCAGCCTCGGTAGGCGTGAGCAACGCCAACCTGGTGATCCGTTCCAGCGATTCCGAGAATCCGGAGATCCAGGTTCCGGTCACTGCCGAAGCGTATGAGCAGACCGGAAATCCGACCCTGGAACTGTTGCTGGGCCTTGAAGGCTCAACCCTGATCAAAGCTACCGGCGGCACACTGCCTCTGACTGGCAGCATTGCCACACTCCTTGATCTTGCTTCTGGCACGTTCGAAGCGGACCTGGATGTTGAGCCAACCTCTGGCAACTTCTCCATCAAACTCCTGTTCAGCAAGATCCACGCATCTGCAAACGTTGAGTTTGAACAGGCTGAAGTAACCACCGGTTCTCTGGTCGACGGCAAGCTGACGGCGAACTCTCACCTGTACGTGAAGGTGCCCAAGGTTGCCATCAAACTGTTCGGCCTGCCGGTGAAGATTGGTGGTGGCGAAGAGTGCCAGACCAGCCAGCCAGTTGATATCCAGCTCACTTCCGTTGAAGGCTCCAACTTCTCGCCTGCCACCGGCGGCACGGTAAGCGGTGTCTATGAGCTGCCGGCACTGGAGAACTGCGGCTTGCTCACAAGCTTGCTGAATCAGTTCATGACAGGCCCGGGCAACACCATCGATCTGGAGCTGACTCCAGAGTAGTAAGAACTTCCGGCAATGCCGGAGGCGGGTCCATGGCCAGCGCGGCTGGCCGTGGACCTCATACGCAGTAAAAACAAAATCAAAAAAGGAACAATGCAATGAAAAGCCTGAAAAGAAATCTGCTAGCACTGGCTATCATCGGCGCGCCGTTTGCCGCGCAGGCAGAACTTAAACCAATCGACGATGCTCAGATGGGCAGCATCACCGGTCAGGCCGGTGTCACCATCGAGCTCGAAACCAAAGTAAACATTGGTGAATTCAGATATACCGATGAAGGCTCTCTCGCCATCAAGGACATCAGCATCGGCGGTGCTGGCGCCGGCTATGAAGATGAGATGTTCAAAGACATCGAGATTGGCAGAAGCCTGGCCTTCAAGGATTACACCGACCTGATCGACAATATCAAGATCGAGATCGACGTTGCCGCGGATGGCGACGCCATCATCAACGTACTGCCAATCACCGCAGCTCCTATCGATTTTGGCGTGACAACCGGTGAATGGAGCCTGCAGGGCAACACAGACTCCACGCTGCTGGCAAGCAACTTTTCAATGAGGGGTATCTTCAACAAGGTCGGCATCACGGTGGATACCGCGACCGACAAGCTGACCCTGGACACAAAGGTCGGTATTTCCGATCTGGATATCGATGTCGACTTCCTCGCGATCGGTATTCGTGACCTGCAGCTCACCAAGAATACCTATCTCGAAAAGGTTGCTGACAAAGCAACTGGCGGCAATGGCCCGACCATTCTGGATGCCGCCGCGGATATCGTTGTGGAGGTCTATAAAGACCAACGCTTCGGCAGCTCGGACGATTCCCTGGCGATTGATCTGCAGCAGTTTGACGCAGACATGAAGATTGGCCAGGTTCTGGTGGGCGGAACCAGCATCGGTTCCCTGACACTGGACAACCTCTCTGTGCAGAACACCCGCATGAGAATCTACGGTCACCAGTAATGCACCGAGGGCCCGTTCCGGGCCCTCACTCTGCCAACCCGGCGGCGCGTTTCATTTCCAGATCCAGATCGTTCTCTGCCAAAGGCTCTGAACTGATCAATTCAATCCGCGATTGTTCTCCCGGCTCACAGGGCTGAACGGTCAACGCACCTTCCACCTGATTGATCACGCGCCAACCATCCAGGGTATGCACGACGGCCTTGAACCGCACCAGGCGTTCGTCCATCGCCGTTGCCAGTAGAGACGCCTCAGAGAATTGAATTTCCGGGTGGATGCGCCAGCCCAGGCTGTAATGCCCCTGACCACGGTTGGGCATCCACTGCCATGGCTGCTCGTCCAGAGACGGTGCCGGGGGGCGAAGATCAAGTGCAGCACGCTGTTGATGGGCAGCCGGGCTGGATACCGGCTGACGCTCCATCTCACCGTCCAGCCACCCGGGCGCCAAATGCCCCTGGCTTGTCGTGTAAACGGCACGCTTCGTCAGGGGCAGCGTGGCAACCCAGTCTTCAAACGCCGAGAGTTGCTGTGCCGTGCACAGATCCGATTTGTTGGCGACCAGAATATCGGCAGCTTCGATCTGATCCCGGAACTGCACATTCTCAAGCACCTTCGGGTTCTCGAGCTTGCGTGGATCCACCAGAGTAATCACCGGCCCCAACGCCAGGACATCCTGATAATGCTCTCCGGTCAGGGTATCGAGAATCTGGGAAGGATGACCAAGGCCCGTGGGCTCAATCAGCAGACGATCCGGCTTGGCTCTGGCAATCAGCTGGTTCAGGCCGATCTGCATGGGCAGCCCCGCGACGCAGCACATGCAGCCACCCGGCACCTCGCGCACCACCGCCCCCTCGGTCTCCAGGATGGCACCATCAATGCCCACCTCGCCGAACTCGTTCACCAGTACCGCCCAGGTTTCCCCTTCCGGCTTCTGGCGTAGCAGGTCCAGAATGGCAGTGGTTTTGCCAACGCCAAGAAACCCCAGAATCAGGTTGGTGGGAATCGGTCGGGAAATGCTGGACATAATTCGGGCCTCAAAAACGTTATACTATAACAACATTGACCAGACCGGGCTACGCCCGACTAAGGAGGAGTTAATGCCAAGACTGTTCTTCGGGCTGGAAATTCCTGAGTCGATCAAGACCAGCGTCTTAACGGTAAAAACTGACATTAAAGGTGCCCGCTGGCAAAGCGAAGCCCAGCTTCACCTAACCCTGGCGTTTCTGGGAGAGGTGGAGAGCGAACAGGTTACCCAGGCTCGGGATAACGCCAGAAAGGTGGCCCATACGCCTTTTGAGCTGGAAGCCGCCGGGCTGGGTTGCTTCGGCAAGGAGGAGAGCCCGAAAATCCTATGGGCGGGGGTCTCCCCCGAGGCAGAACTGAGGGGACTGCAACGCACCCTTGCCCAAAGGCTCATCAACGACGGCTTCACTCTGCAGAATCCTTCATTCAAACCTCACATCACACTGAGCCGCTTTCGGGCTGGCGCGGGCTCGGTGGCCGAGCTGATCGAGCGTTATCGGAGCACCCGGTTTGGCAGTTGGTCGGTTCAGGAGTTTGCGCTGTTTGAAAGTACTCCAGGCCAGAGCGGCTCTGTCTATACCGTGCTGGAACGCTATCCGTTAAACGCCTGAAGCTTCAGGATTGCTCAAGTCGGTTTGCCTCGTAGTCCTCAATCAAGGCTCTGGCGAGAACCCAGTCCTCGTCAGCCACATGCACGTTGGTAAAGCCGGCAGCGCCGATTTCGCCCAGTGCACCCTGCAGGTAATGCCCGCCAACGTGCGCCTCTATGTGATTGGCCCTCAGCAGGCCAGCTATGATGTGAGCTTCGGTAATATCCCGGGCCCGATAGGCTATTTGCAAAACGGCGCACTCCTATATGCTTAACGCTGTTTCGACTATAGTCGTCCACATGCCCTGTGTCTCGCGCCCCAAGGATTGTCCATGCTCTGGTTTCTGCTCGCTGTCGTTACTCTTGTTGTCCTGATCACACTGCTGATCTTCCGGGTAAAGGATCTTTCCGAGTACGACGGCCAGGACTGGGTTATCAAGGAAGTTGCTCCAAACCCGGCTCATGATGAGGTCATCGAACGCATCAAGGACATGGGGCGCGCCTCCCGCGGACTGAAGGGCAAAGCCCGGCTGATCGCCCTCCGCAACCATCTGGACAGCCTGGGTGAAGGCGTGGATATCGAATCGGACATCCGGCATCAGGATCATCCACGTGGCGAATGGATATTGGCGCCCGGGGCCGATTCCCGCCGACGTGTGCTCTATATTCACGGCGGTGCCTGGGCTGCTGGCAGCCCTCGCAGTCACCGGGCGATTACCGACCGTTTTTCCCGGATTGCCAATGCTGCCGTTTTTGCGGTTGATTACCGGCTCATGCCCGAACACCGGTTCATGGATGGCATTCGGGACTGCCGCCAGGCCTATGCATGGCTGCTGAATCATGGCCCGGACGGCGAAGCGCCCGTCGACTTTATGGTGGTTGCCGGAGACTCGGCGGGCGGCAGCCATACCCTGTCACTGCTGGCGTGGATTCGCGACAATGGCCTGCGGCAGGCCGATGCCGCCGTTGCCCTGTCACCCTCCACGGATCTCACGCTGACGGCGCCTAGCAATCGCGAGAATATTCGCACGGACCCACTCCTGGGCCCGGTGTTTGGTGGTTTGTCCAAAATCCCGCTGCCCGTGTTGTGGTGGGGAACACTTGCCGCGTTCAGACTCTCTCCCACCAACCCGGTTGCATCACCTCTGCGGGGTGAGCTTAACAAGCTGCCACCCGTGCTTATCCACGCAAGCACCACGGAAATGCTGCTGGACAACGCCACGCGTTACGCCGCCAAGGCAAAAGCCCAGGGTTCACCGGTGGAGCTTCACACCTGGCAGAACATGGTGCATGTATGGCACATCTTCACGCCACTGCTGCCTGAGGCAGACGAGGCATTCGACGACATCGCGGCTTTTCTGAAGAAAGTGGAACAACCTTAGTGGGCTGGTGCCGGCATTACTCTGCCGGCTTTCGCCTGACGTACAGCACCTTATGGACTCGGGCAACGACCGTTCCTGCCTCGTCCACAACGTCGACATACCACTCCGGCAGGTACTTGTCGCCATCAGCGGTGGCTTCGCGTATTTCCTCGAGACGCGCATCGGTCAGCTCGAAGCGGGCCTTTACCACGCCCTTGCCGGGGCGGATAAAATCAATACTCGCGGACTTGTCCCACACGATGTAATCGTTGCCCAGTCGGCGCATCAGTAACAGCATATACATTGGGTCAACCATGCTGTAGAGAGATCCGCCGAAGTGCGTGCCCACGTAGTTGGTGTTGTACCAGTGCTGACGCATTTCCACCGTTGCAGAGCTGAAGTCATCAGCAATGTGAGTGACTTTAATACCTGCCCCCAGGTAAGGGGCGAAAGTAGAGAGCACTCTGCGCAGGGCGCCGGCACTGGCAAACCAGCGGCGAATGGTTGAATTCATAGGAACATCCAAACGGTTGAGAATCAGCCTGAAAACTGTGTAGCTGGCTATCCTCTTACAGCCACACTGCATTTTCAACGAAAATTCATACGACCGTTTGAATTATTTAGACTGGAAACATCAAGGTTTCACATTGAACCACTGGGGATAGTTCAGCAGGCAGTACAGTGCGAGCATGTCATAAACCGCATGCCAGACCATCACCATGGGCAAGCTGCCCCATACCAGGTAAGCGCCACCAAGAATCAGGCCCAGACACGTCGCTACCAGAAAATAGGTAAACGACACATAGTGCACCAACCCGAACAACACAGAGGCCGCCAGTAAGGCTGTCCAGGGCCCGGTGTGCTGCATTAGCCAGCCCTGCACTGCACCACGAAACAACAGTTCTTCCCCCACCCCGGCGAGCAGGCACAAGGTCAGCAATACCGGCCAGCGATAACTCGCCGCGAAACGGTAAAGGGCCTGCATTTGCGAACCAAGATCATCAGGGAACAGCCAGGAGAGCTGAGTCAGCAGCAATAGCACAAGGTAGGTGGTGCCAGCGCCCAGGATCCCATACAGCAGGATTTTCAGCAGATTCAGGCCGTTCAGCATTAACGGAATATCGAACAGCCAGATCGCGATCCAGCCTACCAAACCAATACCGCCCTGAAACAACAGGGCGGCGGTGATGGATAGTTTGGCGCGACCTTGGGCCATAACTCAGTTTTCGAACAGGCCCTTGACCGGGAACAGATCGTCGTAGGCGGGCGCCTGCTTCTGGGCCTTGGCCTGGAAGGATTTCATCATGTCCGTAGGGCGGAACATGCCGGACTGCCATGTGGCCATGTAGCGGAGGCTGTCTTCTACGCTGTGATCGCGGCTGAAGTTGATCATTTCTTTACAGCCGGTCACCGCCAGCGGCGAATTGGCAGCGATCTGGGCGGCAATGGACATCACGCCCTCAAGCATCGCTTCCTGAGTCTCGTATACCGAGTTCACGAAACCCAGGCGATGGGCTTCTTCAGCACCGAATTTGCGGCCCGTATAAGCCAGCTCACGCACCACGCCCTCAGGCATCAGTTTAGGCAGCCGCTGCAGCGTGCCCACATCAGCTGTCATGCCCAGCTCGGTTTCCTTGATTGTGAAATAGGCATCGGAGGTGCAATACCGGCTGTCAGCAGCGCACACCAGGTCCAGAGCCCCACCAATACAGCCCCCGTGCACGGCAGCCAGCACCGGCAGACGTACTTTCTCCAGAGAGCTCAGAGTATCCTGCAGCTGCAGTACGACTCTTCGCAGGTTCTCCGCCATACGGCCAGGGTCACCACTCATGGGCACGGATTTCGGATCCGAGAACACGCCCAGATCCATGCCTGCGGAAAAGTGCTTTCCGGTCGAGGAGATCACAATCACCCGGGCATCGGTATTAGCTTCAATGTCCTGAACGCAGCGCGGCAGCTCCAGCCAGAATGCCTTGTTCATGGTATTCAGCGCCTCGGGGCGACTGAACTGAACGTGGGCGATGTGGTCTTTTACTTCAATATTGAAACTTTCGTAGTTGGCGAGTTCAGACATGATGGATCCCGTATCATCTGAGAGCATGGTTTCGTATTATTAGGGTGCACATTACCGCGAAACGAGGCACGATGGAATTCACTTTCCTTGGCACATCGGCCGGAACACCAACCCGGTCACGCAACGTCACCGGCCTGGCGCTTTGCCTGTCGGGGCCCAAACCCTGGTATCTGGTGGACTGCGGTGAAGGCACCCAGCACCAGCTGATGCGCACACGGTATTCGGTGATGCAGTTGCGCGCCATGTTCATCACCCACATCCATGGTGACCACATCTTCGGGCTACCGGGCTTGCTTACCAGCGCTTCCATGCTGGGTCGCACCGAGCCTCTGGACATCATTGCGCCGCCACAGGTACGCCGGTTTATCGATGCGGTCATCGAAAACAGTGACTCCAGCCTGAGTTATCCGTTGAACTTCATCAACTCGGAAGCTCCGGGTTTTTACTGGCAGGATGACCATTTGGGTGTTACCAACGTGGCGCTTTCACACCGGGTACCATGCCGGGCCTACGTATTCACAGAGCGCAACCTGGAACGTCAGCTGCAAAAGGAGAAACTGGTTGCTGATGGCATAGAGCCTGGCCCTCAATGGGGCGACCTGCAGAAAGGCAAAGATGTTCTACTGGATGATGGGCGCCTGCTGCGTAGCGACGATTACACTCACATTCCCAGAACCGCGCGAAAAATCATTGTCGGCGGTGACAACGACACCCCGGAACTGCTGAAAGATGCCTGCCAAGGCACCCACGTCCTGATTCACGAGGCCACCTACACCCAGGATGTCGCAGACCGGGTTGGCCCCTGGCCCCAACACAGCTCGGCGCAGCAGGTGGCCCGGTTCGCACAGGCAACGAAGCTGCCCAATCTGGTACTCACCCACTTCAGCTCCCGCTACCAATCGGCTCCGGGTGGCACACCGCACATCAATCAGCTCGCCGCCGAGGCGTTGCAGCATTACACGGGCCACCTTTTCCTGGCCCGGGATTTTGACACCTACCGTCTGGAGAAAGACTTCCAGCTACACAAAGTTGATCACAGCTAATCAGTCGCTATTCTGGCCTAACGGCAGTACCACCCATTCAGGGTCTTCAAATTCACCCAAAGGCCGGATCTCAACAAACGGAGCGGCGCTTTTAATGATTTCCGCGATCCTCGGGTCCTTCCGGGCATCCATGGCATCGCGGTCGGCCTTGCTGTCCCAGCTGGCGATAGCGATCAACTTGTTCGGCTCACCAATCTTTCGGTGTAGTTCGGTACCACGGGCACCGGGCGCCTGCTGAATCAGCTCACTGGCCCGGACCCAGGCATCGGCATACTCCTCGGCAGAGTGCCCGTCTTTCACCGTGACCTCGAAAATATACTTCATCGCATCCTCCCGATTTGCAGCATCCTGAGGTCATGGTCCAGACTTGAAGAGTACAGATCAAATTCTGACCACAGGAGACGGACGCATGTATCAGAAAATACTGGTTCCCGTCGATCTTGCCCATCTCGACAAGATACCCAAAACCCTGAACACCGCCATCGACATGGCCAAACACTACCAGGCCAGCCTGTGCTACGTGACAGTCACCAACAGTACCCCGGGAGCCGCGGCCCACAACCCGAAGGAACTGGCAGACAAACTCACGGAGTTTGCCGAGGAACAGGGTAAGAGCCACGGCATTCAGACCGAATCCAGGGTGCTGGAATCGGTCGATACCGCCGTTGAGCTGGATAAAATACTACTGGGCGCGATCAAGGATACCAAGGCCGATCTGGTAATCATGGCCTCCCATGCACCGGGCCTCGGCGACACCCTGCACCTTTTGCGGTCTAACGGGGCAGAAATCGTCAAACACAGCGACATTTCGGTGTTCGTGGTTCGCTGAGCCTTGCGGTAGACTGGCCGGACATTCACAGGGAAGTCACCAATGTCCGCACCGCTTGTTTTTGCTGTTATCGCCAGTGCCCTGATTGGCGGCTCGCTGTTCTATTTGTTTTTCTACCGCAACTGGCGACGCCAACGCGAACTGCAACAACCGTTTCCTGCGCAATGGAGACAACACCTCCAGAGCAGTGTCCCCCTCTACAACCGGCTCGCCGACAGCCACAAAACCCGGCTGGAGAATCTGGTGCAGCTCTTTATCTCGGAGAAGGAATTCTACGAATGTGCCGGTTTTGAAATCGATGACCGGGTGCGAGTGACCATTGCCGGCCATGCTTGCCTTTTACTGCTTGAACGCGGGTTTTACGAATACGATGACGTCAAAAGCATCCTGGTCTATCCCGATATCTACCGAGTAAAGGACACCGAAAGCGATGGCCTGGTGGTCAGCGCCAGTGACGAAACCCGGGCCGGAGAGGCCTGGTCCCACGGCCGGGTGATTCTGGCCTGGAGCCAGTGTGAACAAGCCAGCGCCAATCCTCATGGCCCGCACAATGTGATTCTCCATGAATTCGCCCATCAGCTGGACTACCTGGATGGCACCGCGGACGGCGCGCCACCACTGAGTGGCGATGAGGCGGCGCACTGGCAGAAAACCATGACCGAAGCCTGGGACCACCTGCAGCATCGACTGGAACACCACCACAAACCCTGGCTTGACCCCTACGGCGCCACCGAACCAGCCGAGTTTTTCGCGGTGCTGACCGAGGCCTTCTATCAACAACCGCAGCACTTGAAACGTGAACAACCTGACGTCTACGCTGCCCTGTGCCGTTTTTACCGGATCGACCCGGAGCACATGCGTGCCTGCCTGCCTTGATGATCAGCCGCCTGGGCCGTTTCCCTTGACGCCGAGACGATCCAGGTACAGATGCAGCTCTTCCTCGCTGATATTCACGTATTCCAGTACCCGGCCATAGAGCATCACGGTAGGTACATTACGCCCGCCCAATTCCTTCTGGGTCTCGCTCAGGACGTAAAGTATCGTCCGTTCCGTTTTTGTGAGACCATCCCGCGCATCGGGGATCACCTCGTCTATTCCGCGTAAACTGCTCATATTTCTGAATCCGGTAAGCTGCCCATGGAAATCAAAGTCAATTATCTCGACAACCTGAGGCTTGAGGCCAAGTTTGACGATTTCACCGTCATCTCAGACCAGCCCGTCCGCTACAAAGGCGATGGCTCGGCGCCCGGCCCGTTTGACTACTTCCTGGCCTCATCTGCCATGTGCGCGGCTTACTTCGTAAAGGTTTACTGCAACGCCCGGGATATTCCCACAGACAACATCCGCCTGTCGCAGAACAACATTGTAGACCCGGAAAACCGCTACAAGCAGATTTTCAAGATTCAGGTGGAACTGCCGGAAGACATTTCGGACAAGGACCGCCAGGGCATCATCCGCTCCATCGACCGTTGCACCGTGAAAAAAGTGGTGCAAACCGGCCCGGATTTCCAGATTGAAGTGGTGGAAAACCTGGACGAAGACGCCCAGGCCCTGCTCACCGCCGCCCCGGGCGGCGACGGCAACACCTATATCGAGGGCAAGGATCTGCCGCTGGAGCAGACCATTGCCAACATGACCGGCATCCTCTCGGATCTCGGCATGAAGATCGAGATTGCCTCCTGGCGCAACATCGTGCCCCACGTGTGGTCTCTGCACGTGCGCGACACCGCGGCCCACATGTGCTTCACCAACGGCAAGGGTGCCACCAAGGAAGCCGCCCTGTGTTCGGCCCTGGGTGAGTTTATAGAGCGGCTGAACTGCAACTTCTTCTACAACGACCAGTACTTCGGCCAGGACATCGCCAACAGCGAGTTCGTGCACTACCCGAACGAAAAATGGTTCCAGCCAGGCCCGGAAGGCGAGTTGCCGGACGGCATTCTGGATGACTACTGCCTGAAGATTTTCAATCCGGACGGCGAACTGCTGGGCACGCACCTGTTTGACACCAACTCGGGCACGCCCGAGCGTGGTATCTGCAGCATTCCGTATGTGCGTCAGTCAGACGGAGAGACCGTTTACTTCCCCTCCAACCTGATCGAGAACCTGTACCTGAGCAACGGCATGAGCGCCGGTAATACCCTTCAGGAAGCGCAGGTACAGTGCCTGTCAGAAATCTTCGAACGGGCAGTCAAGAAAGAGATCATTGAGAACGAAATCGCCCTGCCGGATGTTCCCGAGAGCGTGCTGGCCAAGTACCCGGAGATTGTCGAAGGTATAAAAGCCCTGGAAGAACAGGGCTTTCCGGTACTGGTGAAAGATGCCTCCCTGGGCGGTCAGTTCCCGGTGATGTGTGTCACCCTGATGAATCCGAAAACCGGCGGTGTGTTTGCTTCCTTCGGTGCACACCCCAGCTTCCACGTTGCCCTGGAACGCAGTCTGACCGAGCTGCTGCAGGGTCGCAGCTTTGAAGGTCTGAACGACCTGCCGGCGCCCACCTTCAACTCCATGGCGGTGACCGAACCCAATAACTACGTTGAACACTTTATCGATTCCAGTGGTGTGGTGTCCTGGCGGTTCTTCAGCGCCAAATCCGACTACGATTTTGTGGAATGGGATTTTTCCGGCAGCAACGAAGAAGAAGCCGACACCCTGTTCGGCATCCTCGCGGACATGGGCAAGGAATGCTACATGGCGGTGTTCGAAGACCTCGGCGCTCCGGTCTGTCGAATCCTGGTGCCGGGCTATTCCGAGGTGTATCCGGTGGAAGACCTGGTGTGGGACAACACCAACATGGCCCTGGAATTCCGCGAAGACATCCTCAACCTGCACCGTTTGAGTGAAGAAGAACTGGCCGATCTGGTACAGCGCCTGGAAGAGGCCGAGCTGGATGTGTACATGACCATCGTCACCCTCACCGGCATCGAATTCGATGAAAACACCGTGTGGGGCCAGCTCACCATTCTGGAACTGAAACTGCTGATCTACCTGGCATTGGGCGAGCTTGAAGAGGCCCAGGAGCTGGTGGAGATGTTCCTGCAATTCAATGACAACACCGTTGAGCGCGGCCTGTTCTATCAGGCCATGAACGCGGCTCTGGAAGCCACGTTGAACGAAGAACTGGAACTGGACGACTACCTGTACAACTTCCGCCGGATGTTTGGTGACGAGGTAATGGATGCCGTAGTGGGCTCGATTAACGGTACGGTCCGCTTCTTTGGCCTGGAAGAAACCGGCATGGACCTGCGCGGGCTGGACCGGCACCTGAAGATGATCGAGAGCTACAAGAAGCTGCACGCGGCCAGGGCCCGCAAAGCCGGGCTGTCAGCCTAACCGGCGGGCGCCGGCTCGCCGGTGTGGATCACCCGCTTGCCGATCACCCGGATAGCCTCAGGCCGGCAGGTTGCGCGAAACGGGGTCTTGCCGGCCACGTCGCCATCCACCGTTACCGTCTTGGCGCGGGTGGTTTCTACGTGGCACCACTTGCCCTTGATCTGGATCACGGTGCTGGTCCGGCGCGGCGTCTTGCGGTTCAGGCGCACCATCAAAAATGCAAGTAACAGCTGCGGCAACGGGCGCGGTTTAACGGCAATGACATCCAGCAAACCATCGTTCGCAGAGGCCTCCGGTATTTCATGGCCGCCACCGAAATAGGCCCCCGTGGCAACGGCAATCGATAGCCAACGACCACCCAGATTAGAACGATCAGTACGTATATGGGCGTGGAATCCCCGCTGGGCGCCCAGTTGTCGGAACAGTGTGGCCATGTAACTGAACTTTCCAAGAAACCTTTTGGTGGGTGAACTGGCCTGGCGTGAAGGCAAAGTGCCCAGGCCAATGTGGGCCACGTTGAGATAGATGCGGTCATCAAACTCCGCCACATCAATCATCTCGGTGCTACCGTCCGCCACCAGACGGGCCACCTCTGCCGGTTCAGACGGAATACCCAGGTTGCGAGCAAAATCATTAGCGGTTCCCGAGGGAAGAACCGCGAGAGTCGCGCCGGTGCGCAGGCAAAGACCGGCCACACCGTTCACAGTGCCATCCCCACCCGCGGCCAACAGTACGTCGTTGCCAGTCACCAGGCGCAGCCACTGTTCAGCCTCATCCAGCCTGCACTCGGTTACGTTCTCGATGCCCTGCTCGCGCAGATAGGGCAACCAGAAATCCGCATCCCGGCAGCCATCACCGGAACCGGGGCTATCCACCAGCCAATACGCCATACCATTCCCTCTGGAGAAAGAAACTGTCCCCTTCATTTGATAGCATGGCTGATCGATTTCTTCATGCAGGAAGCATTACCGTATGGCAACGCGCATTACTCTCCATTACTGCACTGGCTGTAACTGGATGCTGAGATCCGCCTGGATGGCGCAGGAACTGCTGACCACCTTCGACGGCATGGTCGACGAGCTCACCTTGAAACCCGGCTCCGGCGGCATCTTTGAAGTCTGGGTAAACGATACCCGAATCTGGTCCCGCAAGGAGCAAGGGGGCTTCCCCGATATCAAGCAACTGAAACAGCTGGTGCGGAATCAGATTGCCCCGGAGCACTCACTGGGGCACTCAGACAAGCCGGTGTAGTACATCTACGAGGGTGGCTACCCGCTCCCGCACCTTTTCGCTACCATACGCCACCCTCAAAACGCCCGCCCGCTGCGCCATGCCCGTCTGCAGCTGCTGTTCGCCAGAGGTGATCCAGTTGATTTCTGCAGAGGCTTTCCCTTGTCCATCAACGCCTTATATACCGACTTGTCGGGCTACTACGATCTGATGTGTGCCGATATCGATTACCCGGCCCAGAGTCTCGGGATACAGCGGTTACATCAGCTATTTGGCAATGGCGGCAGGCGTCATCTGGATCTGGCCTGTGGCACCGGGCCGCACATCCGGCATTTCCTGAACCTCGGTTACCAGTGCGAAGGGCTGGATATTAATCAGCCCATGCTGGATGTAGCCGAGGAGCGTTGCCCGGAAGCCGTCTTCAGTGTTCGGGATATGTGCGAATTCCGGTTTGATAGTCCATTTGATCTGATTACCTGCTTCCTGTACTCCATTCATTACAGCGATGGTATCGAGAAGCTTCAGGGCTGTATCGAAAGCGCCCACCAGGCGTTATCAGCCAACGGATTGTTCTGTTTCAATGCCGTAGACAAGACCCGAATCAACAACAACCTGTATGTCAGCCACTCCGCCCGGCACGATGGCAGTGAGTTTACCTTTCGGTCTGGCTGGCATTACGTCGGCAGTGGTGAACGGCAGTCGCTCCGGCTTAGCATTGATCGCACCACCAATGGCATCAGTGAATCCTGGCAGGATGAGCACCCCATGGTGGCACTGAGCTTCCGGGAGCTGGCCACCCTGTTACAGCCCTGGTTCGACGTGACCATCTTCGAGCACGACTACGAACGCATCGTGCCCTGGGATGGCGAATCCGGAAACGCACTGTTTGTCTGCGTAAAGCGTTGAGCGTTACCGGATTTCGCTGAGAAGAATAGTGGTTAGTGCTTCATGCCGGCGTGGTCGTTCATCGCCGGGGCACCGTCAAGGGGGCGCACCATCAGTTCAATATTCAGGTCTTCGGCACCATCAAAATCCAGTCTTACCGGAACTTTCTCGCCCTCAACTAGGGGCTCAGGCAGCCTTTCAAGCATCAGGTGATAACTGTGAGGTTTTAACTCCACGGTTTTGCCGGCGGGTATCAGAAGACCACCATCTACCGGCTGCATACGCATGACACCCTCATGCATGGAAGTTTCGTGAATCGAAACGTTGCCGGCTCTAGGGGTTTCTGCGCCCACCAGGGTGATGGCCTGTTCACTGTGGTTGGTGATCGCCATATAGCCCACACCCATGGGCGTACCCGGCGGTGTTGGCCGACTCCAGGGCTGATTGATCTGTATCGGATGGCTCTGGTGGTCGTTACCGTGTGCGTGATCGGCGGCAAATGCGGCCGGGGCGAACAGGGCTGCGCCCAATGCCAGAGCAATCAGGGGTTGTTTCATTCGGCGTTCCTTGTTTTCTGACAAATATCACTACTGTAGCGGCCGGCTCCGACCACTTCAAAGCCATCAGGAGCGACGAATGGTCGCAGGGATATTGTCCGTGTTTGCCGTGTCAGTGAGCACCTGACGAACGTCTGCCATAGGCACCGGCCGGCTGAAATAGTAACCCTGGAAGCGCAGGCAGCCCATTTTGATCAAGGCCTGGGCCTGAGCCTGCTCTTCTACACCCTCAGCGATCAGACTCATGTTGTGGCTGCGGGCAATGGCGACGATGCTGCGCACCATATTGGCGGCTTTTTCATCTTCAACAATACCGTCCACAAAGCTTTTGTCGATTTTAAGCTCATCCAGAGGTAACTGGCGCAGCAGGCTGAGGGAAGAATAGCCGGTTCCGAAATCATCCATGGCCAGGCGTATACCGTGGCTTCTCAGGTCGCAGATAGTTTGCAGCACCTGATCGAAATTGCCCATGAACAGCGTTTCGGTAATCTCCAGAACCAGAGAGGACGGCGAGACATCGTGGGTTTTCAAGGCGTTCAATACTGTATCCACGAAGCCTGGCTGGCAGAACTGAATCACCGAGATGTTGATGGCCAGATCCAGCGGCTGTTTCACCTTGTCTATCAATTGCCGGAATTCCCTCAGGCTGGTGTCCAGCACGAAGTTACCCAGAGGAATCATCAGGCCGCTTTTCTCGGCCACATCCACGAATTCTGCCGGCGAAACGAATCCCAACTCTTCATCCTGCCAGCGCACCAAAGCCTCCAGACCAATGGTTTCGCCTGCATCGTTCACCTGCGGTTGGTACACCATATAGAGAGCATGAGAGGCCAGGCCATAGCGCAGCCTCTGTTCCACGTTCAGCCGCCGTAGATAAGCGGTTTCCATTTCTGCCTTGTAGACGCAGACGGCATTCCGGCTTTGTTTGGCCTCATACAACGCCAGGTGGGCACTACGAATCAGCTTGCTGAGGGAGTCTCCGTCTTCGGGGTACCGGGCCACCCCGACACTCGCGCCCACCTGCAGACGAAGCCGGCCCACTTCGAAGATTTGGGCCAGATCTTCTACCAGTGCCCGGCAGGCATCGGTCAACGAGGGGATGTTGGTATTGGGGGTAACGATGGCGAATTCATCGCTCCCGAGCCTCGCCAGATCGTCGTGTCGTTCCGCCAACCGCTCAAGTCTTCGCCCAAATTCCACCAGGGTGTGATCCCCGTACTCCAGCCCAAAGCGGTCATTGATGCCACTGAAGTTATCAATGTTGATCACCACCAGACTGAACGGCCTCGCCTGAGAAAGCCTGCCTTCCAATCGATCCAGGAGCCCGGCGCGGTTTAACAGGCCGGTGAGATCGTCATGTCGAGCCCGGTACAGCAACTCTTCCCGACGCTCTCCCTCGGCACGATCAATAACCCGGAACAACAGGTAGAGCAACCAGGCACCCAGTACAAAGCCAATCACGTAGGGTACGAGGGTACCCATAAAATCGCGGTAAAGAGGGGCAAAACGCGTCTCGGACACTGTCCAGATCTGATACCGAGCGTCGAAGGTGGCGGCTGTCAGATAATCTCGCTGGTCGCGGGTCATATGAAAAGAAACCGCCTCCGGACTGGCCATGATATCGGCCATGGTCTTTCCGGTTCCCTCCTCGAAATCACGCCGCTGTGCGCTCAAACGCTCCTCGTTGACCTGCGAGGCAGAATATCGCTCAGGCGTTGCGCCCTCTCGCGACATAAACTGGACGTATTTGTCTGCCTCCCGAAACAGGATGACACTGTCCTCGGGACCATCGTGCAGATCCTGCCCAAGAACTGAACCTTCGGCACCAATCTCCAGTCCGGCGGTCATTACTGCAACCACAGAACCATCGTCCGCTCGCAAGGCCTTTCGTATCGGGATCAACCAGGCACCGAGCGCATCCATATAATAAGTACGCCCTACCACCATCACATCCGACTCAAGGGCTTGCCTGAAACCTTCTGCGGTACTGGGGTTCTCCAGGAGATTGGGCAGGCGGCTGGTGTCCATATTGGTGCTGATACGAACCAGCGTGCCGTCCGGGCGAGCCAGGCCAAAACCTACGAGGGCCGGGTTAACCGAAAGGATACTGTCCAATAAAGGCATTTCCCTCCGCTCTTCCAGCGGTTCGCCACTGTCGAGGAGTTCGCGCCCCACGACATCAAGCACCAGCTCCTGAGTCCGGAACAGACTGTGAACGGATTGGGATATGAGCTCAGCTCTGGACAATTGATGCGCAGTTTCATCAGACAGGGTCTCCCGCCAGCGCTGCTGGAGAGACACCCCTAAAAGCGCAACGCCGACGATTACGATCAGAAAATACAGCGTCCAGATATTGCTTTTCAGAGCCGCCAAGTAGTCAGTCCATTTGTCCCGGTGAATGGGTTAATTTCGCTAACCATGATTATAGGATGACGCTGCAAATACGCACCCTGTTTTGACACAACCTTACCAAAAAAGATGATGCCAAAAGGAACTTTGCCGTCGTTATCCAGACAATCTGTTCATCTGGCGTTCATGCCGGATAGGGTTTACTGAGGCTAGAATCAAAACCGAAGCCAACGGCAACCAGGCGGAAAAGGAGCCAGACAATGAACGTAATGTCAGTGCTGAACCAGATCATGAACCAGGCCCAGGGCGGTCAGTCCCGCCAGGGCAGCCAGGGTGGAATGAACGTAAACCAGATGATGGGCAACCTTGGCAACCAGCTGTCCGGAGGTAAAAGCGGCAGTGGCATTGACGTAAAAAGTCTTCTGGGCGGCGGAGCACTGGGGCTCATGCTGGGCTCCAAGCGTGGCCGGAAAATGGGCGGCAAGGCACTGAAGTATGGCGCCCTGGCCGGCGTCGGCGTACTGGCATGGAAGGCCTATCAGAACTACCAGAGCACCAACCAGGGCCAGGCACAGCCCGCCCCGGTGCAACAGGGCCAACCCCTTGAGCAGTTGCAGGGAGCCGACCAGGAGCGTCGTGGGCTGGAAATTCTCCAGGCCATGATTATGGCCGCCCGTGCCGATGGCCATATCGATGCCAATGAAAGACAACTACTGACTCAGGAAATCGAGCGACTGGGCCCGGACGACGAACTCCAGGCATGGATCCAGCAACAATTCGATGCGCCACTGGATGCCAGTGCTCTGGCACGCAACGCCGATTCGCCCCAGGCAGCCCGGGAAATCTACGTGGTCAGCGCGGTGATGATTGACGAACAGAACCCGATGGAGCGTGCCTGGCTGGAACAGCTGGCCGGTGCCCTGAAGATAGAACCCAATCTGGCCAAAGAACTGGAACAACAAGTGCTGGCTACCAGTTAATCAATCACAGCAGACGGCACCGGACTCCCCGGTGCCGAATCCAAGTCAGGCCTTCTTAACAAACTCCGACTTGAGCTTCATGGCCCCCACACCATCAATCTTGCAATCAATGTCGTGATCGCCATCCACCAGGCGGATGTTCTTGACCTTGGTTCCCACCTTCACCACCAGGCTGGAACCCTTCACCTTCAGATCCTTGATTACGGTGACGGTATCGCCATCCTGCAGCTCATTGCCATTGGCATCACGAACCACCTTGCCTGCTTCAGCCGCTGCCTGCTCGGCCTCCGTCCATTCATGGCCGCACTCCGGGCACACCAGCTGAACGCCATCTTCGTAGGTGTATTCAGAACTGCACTTGGGGCAAGGGGGCAACTGAGACATTATCATTTCCTGTTAACTGAATGAGCACAGGATTATACCACTATTGCCCCGGCGCCACCCTCGCCAGAATGTCCGGGTTCTCCGACAACGGCAACGCCAGAATCACCCCTTCATTCGAAGCCGGAAAAATGCCCGTCAACGCTGTCACATTCACCTGGTGTGAGACCATCACCACCGGCATGCCGGGCCCAAGGGCATTCACCAAGTTGATGGTTTCACGGGTCTGTTGCGGGCCATCGCCCCGGTTGCGAAAAAATGAATTCAGAGCCGGCCACTCAGTCACTGGCCCCATATTCATCTCCTGGGCGGTCTCAAGACATCGACACCACTGGCTGGAAAACACCCTCGCCTCATCAATTCCATGTTCTGCCAGAAACGCTTTCCACGCCCGGGCCTGCTCACGCCCCGTGTCGTTCAGGTTCCTCTGGGTACTGCAATCTCCGAGCACAAACCCGACTGGATCACCGGTGCCTGGAGCCAGGGCATGACGCAGCATCAAAACGGCGCTCCCCTCTCTAAGGGCAGCCCAGGCGTCCTTTTCTGAGGCGTGGGTTTGAGAAAACCCTAAAGCGCCGATGGCCATCAAACAAAACACAAACGCTTTCATAATGATTCCTCAAAGATTCCGTCAGCGCGCATATCGCGGCGGTATCACCAGTGCCAGATCTGTGTCATTGGGGGTTACTTTCCAAAAATTTCGAAGGCCATGGATGGCCTGAGAGAAGCGCAAATGGATGTGCTCGTAGCGGTTTTTGGAAAGTAGCCGCCAATGACACAGGCACCCAATGTCTTACCGCCTAATAGCCAATACGCGGAACCAAACTAACAGGCTCACCCCATGAAAGGTTAAACTGACCACCAGCCAAACCAACGAAGGAAAACCGAAATGCCAATCTGGGTCGACGCCGATGCCTGCCCCGTTCCCATCCGGGAAATCCTCTGCCGTGCCGCTACCCGCTGGCAAATCCAGACCACCTTCATCGCCAACCACGCCATCAGCCTGCCACCAAGCCCACACATCAGCCGCCGGCAAGTCCCCCACGGTTTCGACGTTGCAGACAACGAAATCATGGACCAGATGAGCAAAGGCGATCTGGTGATTACCCAGGACATTCCCCTGGCCGCCGAAGCCATCGAAAAAGGCGCAGACGTCTTCAACCCCCGTGGGCAGGCCTTCACCAAAGAAAACATCCGCCAGCGCCTTGCCATGCGCAACTTCATGGAAGAAATGCGCAACGCCGGCCAGGTAACCGGCGGGCCGGCCCCATTCAGCCAGGGAGATCGAAAAGAGTTTGCCGACCAACTGGACCGGTGGCTGCAAAGAAACGCCCGCAAGTGAAAATGATTCTGTTTTAAAAAACGAAAGAATCCGCTACCCTTCCCGCCTCTGACAACCAGACAGCAGAAGGAAGCGGAACATGACCACACGCGCCCAGCACACCAGCAGCTTTGCCGCTCTCGGCCGCCTGCTTCGATACGCGCGTGGTTACCGGCGCCAGATCATCGCCTCCACCACCTGCTCCATCATCAACAAGCTCTTCGACATTGCCCCGGAAATACTGATCGGCGTCGCCATCGATGTAGTGGTGAACCAGGAAGAGAGCTTCGTTGCCGGCCTGGGCTTTGAGACTGCGCAGGAGCAGATCACCATCCTGGCGGTACTCACCTTCTTCATCTGGGCTGGTGAGTCGCTGTTTGAGTACCTGTTCCAGATTCTCTGGCGCAACCTGGCCCAGCGACTGCAGTCCGATCTCCGACAAGACGCTTACGAACACGCCCAGCGTCTGGACATGAGCTTCTTTGAGGCCAACAGCTCCGGACAATTGGTAGCCACCATGAACGACGATGTAAACCAGCTGGAGCGTTTCCTGGATGGCGGCGCCAATGCCATGATTCAGGTAGCGGTTACCGTAGTGGCTGTGGGTGCCGTATTCTTTGTGCTGTCGCCACTGATTGCCCTGTTGGCCTTCACACCTATTCCCCTGATCATCTGGGGTGCCTTCTATTTCCAGCGCAAAGCCGGCCCGCTGTACGCAGACGTAAGGGAGAAAGTGGGCGACCTGTCCAGCCGCCTGGCCAACAATCTGGGTGGTATCGCCACGATCAAGAGCTTCACCGCCGAACAGCGGGAAGCCAAACGCCTGAAGGACGCGAGCGAAGCTTATGTTGATGCTAACCGCCGCGCCATTCGTATCAGCTCCGCGTTCATTCCGGTCATTCGAATGGCCATTCTGGCCGGTTTCCTGGCCACCTTTACCGTTGGCGGTATGATGGCGCTGGAAGGCAGTCTGAACGTGGGCGCTTACGGGGTGCTGGTGTTCCTCACCCAGCGACTGCTCTGGCCCCTGACCGGGCTGGCGGAAGTGATTGATCTGTTTGAACGGGCCATGGCCAGTACCCGACGGATTCTCGATCTGCTCGCCGAACCGGTAAACGTCCGGGATGATGCCGGCAAGTCCCTGGAACAACCCGTTCGCGGAAAGGTCTCATTCAACCAGGTGAGCTTCCGTTACGCCGGCAGCGGCGCAGGCATACAGGACATTACCCTGAGCGTTCCAGCAGGCAATACCCTCGCGTTGGTGGGGGCGACCGGCTCCGGCAAGTCCACATTGATCAAGCTGTTATTGCGGTTCTACGACCCCTCCCATGGAGACATCCGGATTGACGGCCAGCCCATTCGTGGGGTGAGCCTGAAGTCCCTGCGCGATGCCATTGGCCTGGTCAGCCAGGATGTCTACCTGTTTGAGGGCAGCATCCGCGACAACCTTGCCTATGGCAAACCCGATGCCAGCGAAGAAGAGATCATTGATGCCGCTCGTACTGCCGAGGCCTGGTCCTTTATTGAGGCGCTACCGGAAGGCCTGGACACTCCTGTTGGTGAACGAGGCATTCGCCTGTCCGGCGGCCAGCGTCAAAGACTGTCCCTGGCCCGGGCGCTGCTGAAGAATCCACCCATTCTGGTTCTGGACGAAGCAACCAGCGCCGTGGATAACGAAACCGAAGCCGCCATTCAGCGCTCACTCAAGCGCATTGGTCATAACCGCACCGTCATTATGATTGCCCACCGGCTTTCCACCATTGTGGATGCGGACACCATTGCCGTGGTCGAGAATGGCCGGATTGTTGAGGAAGGCGATCACGACAGCCTGATACGCAATAACGGAGCCTACGCCGCGCAGTGGCGCGTGCAAACAGGTCAGGCGTGAGAAGGTAATGCTGTTCACCACTTATTATTGATAGGTATTCGCATTTAGATTATCCTGCCAGCCACAGAAACAGGGGAATCTGAATGTCCGCGTTTTTTGATGTCCGCGATCTCGCCGTTCACATTGGTAGCACGGCTATCCTTCATAACATTAACCTGGCCTTTAACGAAGGCCAGGTGACCGCCCTGCTTGGCCACAACGGCTCGGGGAAATCCACTTTGTTAAAGACACTGGCCAGGCAGATTCCAGCCAGTACCGGTGATGTCAGGCTTGAGGGTAACGCTGCGAAATGTCTGGGCGCCCGCGCTTTCGCCAGGATTGTCGGCTACCTGCCCCAGCACCCGCCGGGCACCGATGGCCTGACGGTCCGGGAGCTGATCGCGCTGGGCCGCTACCCCTGGCGAGGCCCGCTTGGCCGCTACAGCGATGCGGATTATGCGCTGATTGATCAGGCTATCGCAGACACCGACCTCAAACCTTTTGAACACCGCTCTGTCGACACCCTCTCTGGTGGCGAGCGCCAACGCGCCTGGATTGCCATGTTGCTGGCACAGCAAACACGCTGCCTGCTGCTGGACGAACCCATCTCCGCCCTGGATGTAAAGCATCAGGTAGAAACGTTGCGCCTTGTTCAGCGCCTTGCCCGCCAGCGCGAATTGACCGTGATTGTGGTACTGCATGATGTCGATCTGGCCTCCCGCTTCTGCGACCGGTTGGTGGCCCTGAAAGCGGGCCAGGTGGTGGCCGATGGCACTCCGGCAGAGATCATGGACAGCCAGATTCTTGAATCCATCTACAGCGTTCCCATGGGCGTGATGGAGCGGGCGCCGGGGCAATGGGTTTCCTATGTCCATTAACACGAAAGCCATGATGCTCGGTGCCCTGCTCTTTCTGCTGCCGACCGCAGGAACCGCCCAGACCTGGCAACACGAAGGCGGCACACTAACCCTTGAAGCCCCTCCTGAACGCATTATCGCGCTGAACTGGGCCGCCACCGAGACGCTGCTATTACTGGGTATCACCCCCGTTGGCGTGGCAGACAAAGCCGGCTATCACACCTGGGTTCAGGAGCCGGAACTGCCTGACAGCGTCGCCAATGTCGGCACCAGGGTCGCGCCCAGCCTGGAGGCAATCGCAGAACTGAAACCCGACCTGATCGTCACCAGCACCGAAATGGCTCCCGCGGCCGAACTGTTGGAGCGGATTGCGCCAACCTACGTCATCAGCGTGTATAAAAAAGACGCCCGACCATTCGACAGGGCCCGGGAAATGCTGATAACCCTGGGCGAAATCACCGGCCGGATCGACCGGGCCGAATGGGTACTGGCCGATATCGAACAGACCTTGCGTCAACAGAGGGAGCGCCTGGAACGGGCTGGCATTACCGAGAAGCCGGTTGCCCTGGTGAACTTTATGGACGACCGCCATGTCCGCATCTATGCCCCCAACGGTCTGTTCCAGACTGCCCTGGATAACCTTGGGCTTACCAATGCCTGGTCAGATCCAGGCAACTACTGGGGGTTTTCAGCCATAGGCCTTGAATCTGTGGCAGATGCACGAAACAGCCGCATCGTGGTGATAGAGCCACTGGTTCCGGGCCTGGCTGACAGTCTGGCTAACAGCCCTTTCTGGACCTACCTGCCACCGGTACAGAACGACGAGATCTACCGGATTCCCGCTGCCTGGCCTTTTGGTGGGGTTTATCCTGTGAAGCGCCTGGCCATTGCCCTGACCAACGCTCTGATTGAAGGGGGCAGTGACAATGTCCGCCGCTGAATCCGCTCTGCACACCGCCAGTCGCCCGGAGATTCCAGCCAGGCTCCCGATTGCGGTCGCGTTACTCTGGCTTACCGCATTCAGCGCCAGTGCCTTACCCTGGTTCGACCAACTGCACTTTTCACAGCTTCTCGCCGCATTCTGGACCTTTGATGGCAATCAGTACACCTCCGTTCTGGCCCACTTCAGCTGGGCACCGAGGGTCTCCATCGCGATACTGATTGGCTGCGCACTGGGATTGGCAGGAGCTGTTACCCAACAGGTACTTGGCAACCCATTGGCCTCACCCACAACCCTGGGGGTCGAAGCCGGAGGACAGTTCGGTGTTACCTTTGCCACCCTGTTTGCACCAGGTTTGCTGGCTTTCAGCCCTGATCTTGCCGCAGTAGCCGGTGGCTTGCTCGCCATCGGCCTGGTAATAGTGCTCACATGGCGGCTTGGCTTCTCACCTGTGACCGTGATTCTGGCCGGGCTGGTGGTTACCTTTTTTCTCGGCGCCATCAACATGGCCTTCCTGCTTCTGAAAGGTGAGTGGCTCGGTAATCTGTTTATCTGGGGCGCGGGATCTCTGGTACAGAACAACTGGACCCCATTCTTTGATCTGCTTCCCCGGGTGCTGGTTATTGCCGCGCTCATGCTGGCCCTGATACGCCCGCTACAGCTGCTTCAGCTTGGTCAGGCCTCAGCAGATTCGCTGGGAGCAAAGGTGTCGTTACTTCGCGCCGCTGCACTTTTCCTGGTGGTGCTTATGAGCTCCGTGGTGGTGAGCCGGGTTGGTCTTGTCGCATTTGTTGGCCTGGCAGCACCAGTATTGGCAAGACTGCTGGGCGCCAGAACACTGACCGAACGGCTGTTCTGGAGCACACTGGCTGGTGGCGGCCTGCTGTTACTGGCGGATACTCTGGCCCAATGGGCGACTGCCTGGGATGGCGGCTCGCTGGTGCCGACCGGTACGACCACCGCTCTCATTGGCGGCCCGGTTATCCTTCTGGCGCTCCAGGGTTTCCGAAACACCCACCACATGCCTGACCAGGGCAACGGACCTGCGGGCTTTCTGCCGCGCCGCCGAAGCCCGCTGTTGGTTGCCGGAACTCTGTGCTCTCTGTTAGCCCTGACGATCATTCTTTCCATGAGCTGGTCTCCGGGTCTTGAAGGTTGGAACTGGACCCCGTTGGCACAGTGGACAGACGCCTGGGTATGGCGAGGCCCAAGGTTAATGGCTGCTATCCTTGCCGGCATGGCTCTGGGTATGGCCGGCACCCTGATTCAGCGGATGACCGGCAACCCCATGGGCAGTCCGGAGCTCCTCGGCATCAGTGGCGGTGCAGCGTTGGTGATGGTGGTTATGGTCCTGACCGGACTTGAAATTGGCCGCCTTGGCCAACTGGCGGCGGCCACGGCGGGTGCCGCCGGCGCTCTGGGCCTGTTACTGCTGCTGGCCCGCAAGCACCAGTTCGCGGGCAACCAGCTGTTGCTTGGCGGCCTGGCACTGTACGTTTTCATGGATGCCGGCCTGAGACTGGTGATGGCCTCTGGCGGCACCGTTGCAGCGCGCCTGCTGAACTGGATGTACGGCTCCACCTGGCTGATCTCGGAATCCGAAGCCTTCGGTCTACTGGCACTGGTGGTAGGCCTTTCGACCTTGCTCTTGCTTGCCCTGCGACCGCTCACACTGCTGCCCCTGGGCGAAACATCCGCCTCTGCCCTGGGACTGCGGGTGCCACGAGCGCGACTTCTTCTACTGGTGCTGGCTGCCGTGCTGACCGCGGCGTCGACTGTAGTGATCGGGCCATTAAGCTTCGTCGGGTTGATCGCCCCGCACCTGGCCCGGGTACTGGGACAACAGACCGTGGGCCGGCAAATGCTGGTCGCAGCCCTGGCAGGGGGCCTACTGCTTTCACTGGCCGACTACCTGGCCCGGGTTCTGGTGTATCCCAATCAGCTACCCGCGGGGCTGCTGGCCGCCCTGGTCGGCGGCTTGTACTTCTTGTGGGGGCTAAGCCGTCATGGTCGCGGCTGAGACAGCAACGCAATGGCTGACGGATTACCACAATCTGTTGGCCCGCCACGACCTTGACGCTACCACTCTGATGGACAGCGCACTGACACCCGCCAACCGCGAACAACCCGCGTTGTTCTCCCTGGCCCAGCTACTGGCAAATCCAGACCTTCTGCAACAACAGGTCCTCAATGACTATCAGGATGCCGATCATCCGCGACTCCGCAAGGCGCGGCTTTCTGTCCTGCACCAGAGCCTGGCACTTCAGATTATCGGACCATTGGTGATCCGGCTGTTCAGGGATGGCAGCAGTGCTGCACTCGATCCCCGGCGGGTTTTCCTGTGCCCGACAACATCAACACCAGCGGACCCGTCTCGCTGGCAATATGCGGCCAGTGAACAGGAGATCCTGGAGCCTGAGGCGTTCATAAGAATTCTCAGTGAGCAGATGCAAGACTGGTACGGCGTGTTCCGCCACCATTTCGGGGTTAGTCCGGGGGCCTATTGGAGCAGCGTCGGGCTGGCGCTGGGTGCGCCCTATTCGGTGGTGTGGAACCGGGTTAATCCGGCAGAGTTGTGTAAACAGGCCGGCAGCTGGCTGGCGCAGTTCAAATGCGAGGCCAACCGATACATTGACTGGATTCCGGCAGAATTCAGCCAACAGTGGTGTGCCATCCCTCAGCGCAAAGGGTGCTGCCTCAAATATCTTTTGCCCGGAGGCGGCTATTGCGGAACGTGTGGGATCTATCGGAAAGAGCGGATCAGCTAGCTCCGAGCATCGAAACCAGTATCACTCCCAACGCAATCAATCCTATGACGGCACCTGAACCTGCCGCCAGCTTCAATCCATCGAGTATTTCCTGTTCCGGATTCATGCTCACTCTCCTTGAGGCTTGATCAACAAAACCGGGGCAGCCAGCGCAGCGCCGACTGCCCCACCCTGTGATTAATACACCCAGGAAACGGTCAGGCTGGCATTGGCCGGCTCACCGTAGAAACCCTGGGCCGAGGCACCAAATTTTTTCAGGCTCTCGATGTACTTCTCGTCGGTAACGTTGTTTACGTTCAGGGTTGCATTCCAGTGTCGGGCGAAATCATAGCTTGCCATCAGATCCAGCACCGCATAGCTGTCCTGCTCTGTGACGATGGTCTCACCGGCATTCGGGCCGGTAGTAGCAACACCCTGTTCCTGGGTAATCTCAGACTGCCAGCGTACCTTGCCACCAAGCTTGAACCCTTCGACCCCAGGCACCTTCCAGGTAGCGCGCAACTGGGCTAGATGCTCTGGCACGAAGGACTTGGCCCCTTTACCATCCTTGTCCTCAATATCCACATAGGTATAACCGGCGAAGAGCTGGATTCGGTCGGTGAGATCACCCACTATTTCGGCTTCCACACCCTGGCTGGTCAACCCATCCACAGCGGTGTAGTATGAATCATTGGTTCCGGCGAACACGCCTTCTACCTCGGCTACGTTCTTCTGCTCAGTCTGGAACAAAGCAATAGTGGTATTCACACGGTCGTTCTGAAACTCACTTTTCAGGCCCAGCTCGTAGTTGACCCCGTCAATCGGATCCAGTCGATCACGATTGATGTCCACCTCAGTCTGGGGAGTGAAAATCTCGGTATAGCTGGCGTAGACCGAATGATCGTCATTGATGTCGTAGATCAGACCTGCATAGGGTGTTTCTACGGCATCGTAGCTACTTTCCTTGGTCGCTCCGTAGCTTTCGCCCTTGTTATCCAGCCAGGTCAGACGGAGCCCTGTAATGGCGGTGAGTTGATCGGTCAGGGACCAACGAGCGGCAGCATAGGTGGACGTTTCGCGGTCGGTCCAGTCAGAGCCGCCAACACCATTATCGAAAGCAGGCTTGGGGTAGTTCCCATCCCACTCATTGAGCGGTGGCAAGGGAGTCCCGATGCCGCGGCCATAACGAGACTCATCCACCGTCTCTGAGCGCGACCAGGATGCCCCCAAAACCAGCTCGTGGGTTCGATCAGCCAGTTGGAACGGGCCGGTAGCGTATGCATCAACCACCCACTGTTCCACGTCAAGATCGTATTGACTGGGATAGGCAACGAGTCCCTCGCCAGTTTCCGGATTAAGCTGTACTCCAGAAGGCGTGTACTGATAGAACAGCTCGGACTCGCTCTCATTCTCCAAACGGAACACCGTGCCCGTGGCTCTCCAGCCACCAGCAAGCTCCTGACGCAATTCAACAAAGCTGTTGTGCTGGGTGTTGTCCCAGTAGGACCAGTCTGACGCCGTGCTGGTTGAACGCGCAAAATCCGTCGCTGAGCCATCGGAGTAGAACAAAGGCAGCGCACCCCACAACGGACTGTCTGTATCAGACGTCTGAATGGCGTGGCCAAGAGTTAGCAACGTGGTATCGGTCAGGTCTGCTTCCAGCACCCCGTAGAACATCTGCTTTTCGTTGTTATACCGGTCCAGGTAGGAGCCTTTGTCCTCATAACCTGCAACCACACGGCCGCGCACCGCACCGGATTCAGACACGGCACCGGAAACATCACCGACAATCCGTTTTTTGTCCCAGGAACCACCAGTCACCGCAACCGAGGCATTGGTGTCAGCGGTTGGGCGCTTGCGGATAAAGTTGACTGTGGCGGCCGGGCTGCCGGAACCGGTCATCAAACCGTTGGCGCCCCGAACCACCTCCACGCGATCAAAGAAGGCGGTGTCCAGCTCACCCTGAACGTTGTCATATACCGCCGGCATGCCAACACCGTCGTACTGGAAGTTGTTGATATCGAAACCACGTGAGGTGTAATACGTGCGGTCTGTTTCCACCGACTCTACGGTGACACCGGTGGTGCCTTCCAGAACATCGTTAATGTCGTTCTGGGCGAAATCGTCCATCTGTTCGCGGGTAATGACCGTGACGGCCTGAGGGACCTCCCGGTGTGACAGCTCCATCTTCATGGAGGTTGTGCTGGCTCCGCTGATGTAACTCTCCGTCGTTTCCGAGGCCACCTGGCCACGGGTTGCGGTAACATCCAGGGCTTCCAATGCCTTCGGTTCGCTGCCCTGCGCTGCTGCCAGTCCCGGCAGAGTCGCACACATCATGGCAGTGATCAGGGTTTTTCTTCTAAATCGGGGCTCCGGATTCAGAGACATCTAACGGCTCCTTGGTTGATTAAGACCATGTCATTTTTAAACCCCACTATGTTAATGCGAATGGTTTAGATTTGAAACACCAAATGCAAATGATCTGGGATTATCACGAAACTCTATATCTCCAGAGGCTCGCATCGGCCGCAATACCACGACCTGCTATGGTTATTGCAGGTGCTGAAGATCTCTAAAAACAGCAGAGAGGCGGAGACGGATATGTTCAAGCGCAAATTCTGGAAGTGGAGCCTGGCCAGCTTACTGGTCTCGGCAGCCCTGGCCACACAGGCAAACCAGACCTTTCAATCCGAAAAGGCAGACTTTCATCTGGAAACCGTAGCCGCGGGGCTGGAACACCCCTGGGCCATCGCTTTTCTGCCCGACGGGTCTGCACTGATTACTGAAAGGGAGGGCCGTTTGCGAATTCTGGAAAATGGGCAACTTCGCAGTGAACCAGTCAAAGGCCTGCCGGAGCTAGTCGTTTCGGGCCAGGGTGGTCTGCTGGATGTGCTGCTGCATCCGGATTTCGAGACTAACCGGCTGTTGTTCCTTAGCTACGCCCATCGTAATCGCGAGGGCATGACCACCCGGGTTGCCCGGGCAACTCTGGCTGACAGCTCTTTGCAAGATGTCGAGGTGATCTTCGAGGCTCTTCCCCGCTCAAACACCAGCCGGCACTTCGCAGGCCGGATGCAGTTTGATCGCGACGGCAATCTATACATCTCAGTCGGTGACCGGGGTGAAATGGATCGTGCCCAGGATACCGCAGACGATGCCGGTGGCGTTCACAGAATCACCATCAGCGGTGAGCCGGCAGAGGACAACCCCTTTGCCGATCGAAGCGGCTTCAAAGCGTCTTTCTTCACCTATGGCAACCGCAACATTCAGGGTATGACCCGGCACCCACAAACCGGTGAGATCTGGAGCCATGAACATGGCCCCCGGGGTGGCGATGAGGTCAACATCCTTCGCGCGGGTAATAACTATGGCTGGCCCAAGGTCACCTACGGCATTGACTACTCGGGCCTGCCGATTTCCAGTCGTACCACGATGGAAGGCATCACAGAACCACTGCATTACTGGGACCCATCCATTGCGCCCTCTGGCATGGCGTTCTACACCGGCGATCTGTTCCCGCAGTGGCAGGGCGATCTTTTTGTCGGCGCCCTGAAGCTTCAGAAACTGGTGCGCTTGTCCCTGGACGGAGAAAAAGTCATCGAGGAGGAAGATCTGCTCACCGAACTGGGTGAACGTATCCGCGACGTGCGTATGGGGCCAGACGGTGCACTCTGGCTGCTGACCGACTCCGATAACGGCAAGGTATACCGGATGGTGCCGGCGGATTGAGGCTCAGTGCGGGTCGTTGGTTCTTTCGGTTTTCTCGAACTGCGGCAGGTTGTCGGTGATATCGAACCAGTCGGATTTCGACCCCACATAAACGTGCTGGGCCGCCTTTTTTCCCAGCGGCTCATTGATCACGCCAATTCGCAGCCTGAGGATGCCAGGAATAGCATCGACCCGGCTGTAAAGAGGGCTTCCACAACGGCTACAGAAGGCCCGGTATTTGCCGGGCCGGGATTCAAATTCGGTGATCCGGTCCTCACCGGCCGTAAATCGGAACCGGACAGCCTGAACCGGCGCACTGGCTGAAAAGGCACTGCCATGATTGCGGCGGCACTGGCTGCAGTGGCACAGCGCTATAGGCCCAATCGGGCCATCGTATTCAAACTGGATATCACCACAAAGGCACTGGCCGGTATACATAACACTCCTGGCTCCGCGAAGGCTCACTGTTCGCGCAGATGATACCGGCTGGCAGCCGGATTAGCAGCCCCGGTTCCGCAAACTCGTTACCCGTAGTTTTTTTCCAGATAAGCAAGAATGCGAGCCGATTCAAACAACCCCTCCCCGCTATTGGGATCTTCCAGATAGGGCACCTGCACCCGGCCATGTTGCTGGAAAAACGCGTCCCGCTTGCCGCCAGGAATGGGCCGGTACGGACCGGGTTTGATGCGCTGTCGGGCAGGTCCGACTTCAGTCCAGTGTTCCTTGCCCAGATTATGCAAGGTGTACGGAATCTCGTTTTCGCAGAGTCGTTCCCGAATCAGGCGCGAGAACGGGCTGCCTTCGAAACTCCACAAGTGAAGCCCCTGCTCAGGGCGCCGGGCTGGCCGCGCACGCATCCCGCGAAGTTCACTGGCCCCGGAGCCTGCAGCGCCGAGTGCCGGTTGCCAGGGACGGCCCTGGTAGTAGCGAGGCACGGAACGATGCGCATACTGGCGGAACAGATACTCGATAATCGCCTCGGATTCATACAGCACTTCGCCGGTGTTCTGGTCATGCAGCAGGGGAAACTGCTGCTTGCCCCCCAGGGTCTCGGCTTCCGGGCGGAATACCCGACCACCCTTCGGGCAGGGTCGAATCTCAACGTCCAGATGCAATGCCGTCAGCACCTCACGAACACGTCGGCAGTATGGACAGGCTTCAATGTCATAGAGAACCAGCGGCTTCTCAGGTTGCGGAACAGCCTTGATAACCAGGCACCCGCGCCAGGCTGCAAAAGAAGAAGTGGCAACCGATTCCAGCACATTCACCTGATGCTTCAGCGTTTTTAACATGATCATTCCCTTGTTTTCGTCATTTTCTGCATTGTCCCACAGGAGAATCTGTGCCCATTGGCCCGCAGGCCCCTGTGCCGGCGTCATACTAACTCACTGATTCTTCAGGCCACTTACTCGATGTCACAAAAACTCAATATAAACAAAGACTCTACTGCCATTTTTTAACGTCATGTATAGCTTTTCTGCATAGTACATACGCAAAGAATGGGCTATTGTACAAAGAGAACACAACAACGGATTCCGGTCATGAATACTCAGGGGTTGCAGGCGGGCAAAAGCCTTGCCGCAGGCAGATTTGCGTCAGGAGCAGTGGCGCTGGCCATCGCGTTGGCCAGCGCCCCGCTCGGCCAGGCTTTCGCTCAAGAACAGACCTCTGCGGAAGAGGCCTTTGCCAGCTCCCGTCACTGGGCCAGCCAGATCCGAAGTTACGCCAGCAAATCCCTGAACAGCGATGAAGCTCTGAGTGTTGCCGTTATTCCCCTCAACGGCCCCGGCATTGAGCAGTATGTAAACGCTGACACACTGATGAGCCCGGGCTCCATCATGAAGCTGGTAACCACCTATGCTGCCCTGGAACTCCTGGGCCCTACCCACCACTGGAAGACCGATTTCCTCACAGACGGCATGATGGTGGGCGACAGCCTGAAAGGAAATCTCTACGTACGCTTCGGTGGCGACCCCAAACTGACCCTGGAACGGCTCTGGAGCACCCTGCGTGAACTCAAGAGCATGGGCATCAACCGTATTGAAGGCGACCTGGTCCTGGATGGCAGCTATTTCCGGGTCGACGGCGGCTTCCCTGCGTTCGAGGATAACGGCGACAACCCCCACGCGCCCTTTCTGGTGGAACCCTCCGGCTACCTGACCAACCTGAATCTGCTGCATTTTCAGGTGCGCGCCGATGAGCGTGGTACACAGGCCTGGACAACCCCGGATCTGGGCGAAGTCTCCATTGATAATCGGGTAACGGCGTTACCGGAAGGTCCCTGCCCTGCCCGCAGCCGGTTTGACTGGGAGCCGGTATTTCATGAAAACCATCAGGTAACGGTGCGGGTGACCGGGCAGTTACCGCAAGGCTGCCGCACCACCACCTACCTGTCTCTGCTACCGCACGAACGGTACTCGGCCTCAGTGATTCGCTCCGTGCTGTCTGAAATGGGCATTATTATCAGTGGCGGCGACCGCTTTGAGAGCGCACCGGAAGACGCACGGCTGGTCATGCGCACCACCTCCCCAGATCTGGTTTCCATGGTGCGAGACATCAACAAATGGAGCAGCAACGTCATGGCCCGCCAGATGCTGCTGACCATTGGCGCCGAGTTCCGCAAAGAAGATGACAAAGACGATCGGGTAGCCGGTATCCGCACGGTGTACGAATGGCTGGAGAATATGGGCATCAACACCGCTGGCATGGTGATTGACAATGGCGCCGGGCTAACCCGCCATGGTCGCATCACGGCCCGGCAAGGCGCCCAGATACTGCAACAGGCCTGGGACAGCCCCTACGCCTCTGACCTGATGGCCTCAATGCCCATTATCGCCATGGACGGAACCATGGCGCGCCGGCTTCGCAACACCGGCATGGATGGCGAAGGCCGAATCAAAACCGGTTATCTGGAGAATGTTCGCTCAATCGCGGGGTTCACCCGGGACGATAACAACACCACCTGGGCCATTGTCGGCATGGTGAACAACGACCCTGCCTGGAACGGCCAGGCGGTTCTGGATCGGGTACTTTATTCCTTGCATTTCCGGCCGCCGGTGGGAACCACGCTTTCCCAGTCTGATATGACAACGTCCACCATTCAGTAACAAAAAAGCCCCGGTAAACCGGGGCCCTTCATGTTTCAGTGTCTCAATCTCAGGTTTGCGGTACCACGAAGTCATCTAGCAGGGTCAGACTGGCAGTGTTTTCAGTATCCTCCGGCGCCAGGCGTGCAACAGCCGTGTATACCTTTGCGCTTTCCAAGGAGATAGTGCCTGTTCGGAGCAGCGTTGTAGAGCCATCGCTGGTGGTTATAAACACAACGTAGTCGCCTTCCGGCACGCTCAGGTAGCCAGAAGACTCACCGTACTCGAAATCGTTCAGAACCGGGGTAGCATTACCGGGATTCGCTCCGGCATTTGCAGCAGGTACCAGGAAAACATCCACAAGCTGAGCCTCTACAGCACCGTGAATGACCCGCAAACGGGCTTCGGTTGCAATTCGACGGTTATCATCTGAGAACACCAGAGCATCAAGGCCATCCGCCAACACGCCCGCTGCAATCACGGTTTTGATGTCACCATTTGCAAGCGGCAAAGTTGCATCGATTGCTATAGGTGTAGTGGCCCCGGTGGGCGTAATGGCAATTCGGGTATCCCCCACATTGCGGGCGACGTAATTGCCGAGGGTCGCAGATAGCGGGGCTGTCTCAGTAAAAGCGACGTTGCCCGCCGCCGGGGTACCATCAGGATCTTCGTTAAGATAAATATCAACCGCGGGAGTGGGAGGAGCGGAGTTGTGAACCGCGCGAATACCCGCACCAGCATTTACATCCAGTATTTCCGAGGTCTCACTGCCATTGACTACCAACAAGCTCACCGGCGAGTTACCGAACACCGTATTGTCAACAGCGGCAATCAACAGGTCCGAAGAGGCAGACAGGGCAACAGGACCACTGTCATAGACAACAGTTCGATCACCAGCAGGCGTAACGCGGATCTGGTAAGTTCCTGCATCCAGCTCCAATGGACCCACTGATTCACCGAAGGAAAAACTGAAGGTCGGATCTGCGGGTAGGTCAACACCATTGGCTGAGACGTAAACAGACACCTCTGAGGCAGCGTCCTGGGCGGCTGGTGATAAATGCGCAACCCGCAAACGGGCGGAATTCTCACTCTCGCGCTCGCCATCATCAGTGAGAACCAGAGGCTGGATGGCGCCAACCTTCCCGGTCGCGATAATGTCGTAGCTTGTATCATCATCAAAACGCGTACTACCCACTTCGATCACCGTCAACGTGTCCCCGGTGGGGAGCAGGGCATCAACATCAACAGAGTAGTTGCCTCGGTTCGGAGTCAAAACCGCGGCCTGCTTGAAGTCAGCTCCACGCACTCTGGTGGTACCGTTGAAGCTGACGTTGACCGACGGCGCATCGGATACTGCATGAATAACGCGAATGCTGGTGTCTGGTGTACTGCTCGAACCATCAAAACAACCCGCCAGCATAAGGCTGCTGGCGACCAGAACGGGTAAAGCCACTGTGCTTTTCATTGTTTCTGTTCCTCACATGCTTAAAGGTTGTATACCGGTTAAAGTGGTTCAAACCTGCACTGATTCAGTCCCTGACCAGTGTCGAAAGCAAATTACGGTGAGGCGAGAAAAATGGATTTACAGTTTTTTACATTTAAGCGAACAATTGTGAGGTGAACAGCATCGGTATGGTGATTTCATCAATCCGGCCGGCGTTCTTTGGAAAACAACCGGGCCATGGTCCAGTCCGCCATTTTGCCCGCCATTGGCGCGATAAAGCTGACCAAAGGGAAAGCCACCGCCCAGGCAACAGCAAAAGCTGCGCCCCAGCGATGGAAAAACCCCTCGGTCAGGCCGGTGTTGATCAGGGTAATAATCCCGGACATCAACAGCGACATGATGCCGGACATATAAAAGGCAAAAACGAACTGGCGCACACGCGTTTGCTTGTAACTGGACATGCTTTCCTTCCCGGTTTTGATGTATAGAGCAGTACCGAATCCAATCAGGCGCCCGCAGCGTACGAAAAAAGACACTGCTGCCGATCATAAGTTGCAACATCTTAATGAGCATGCAACGTTTTTCCATACGGCTTTTTACCAAGGAGCACAGGTAATGGATGACCCAACGCCCGGAATAATCCGCGCCCGCTGGATCGTCGGGCTGGTTTTGCTGATGTTTCTGGCGGGCTGTAGTCAGACGCGCCTGGCCTACCGCTACGCCGACTGGGGCGTCGTCTGGTGGGTAGAGGATTACATCAGCCTGACCGGTGAACAAGAAGCTCAGTTGAGTCAGGATCTGGAAGCGCTCAGACAATGGCATTGTTCATCAGAGTTGCCCCGTTACCAGCAGTGGTTGGCAGTCCTCAAATCAGATCTGGCGAAAGGGACGCCGAGCGAGGCCACGGTTCTGTTCCACCAGGAACAACTCATGGACTTCTTACCCGAATTGTTGGAACGGGCCACTCCGGTAGCCGTCAATCTGCTGTCTTCTCTATCGGATGAGCAGGTAGCGCAACTAGCCGACAACATGGCGGAGAAGCAGCAGAAGCTGGAGCAGGAAATGCTGGAGGGATCACCCGCTCAAACCGCACAGGCACGTTCTGAACGGACTATTGAGCGTATTGAACGATGGCTTGGCGAACTGAATCAGCAACAGCGGGCCATCGTCGAAAGCTGGTCAGCGGATCGTGGCCGGCAAACGGAAATCTGGTTAACAGGGCGGAGAAACTGGCAATTGGCATTGCTCGACACACTGGAGAGACGACGCCAGTCCGGCTTTGCTGAACAGGTGAACGAGTTGCTGGTTCACTCAGAGCGCGCCAGAGGAGCGGAATACCAGGCCATGCTGGCCGACAGCCGGGTGGCGATGGCCGGCTTGATGCACGATCTTCTGCAGGCTGGAGATACCCGGCATCAGGATCACCTGCTGGCCAGGGCCAGTGAGCTGAAAGGAGATTTTGCAGCGCTGACCTGCAGCTAAACACGGATCTCGATACCAAAAAAGGGCCGGATGAACCCGTATCATCCGGCCCTTTTTGCGTCTCGATCTGTGTCAGACCGTCAGGTAACCACCATCCGCATTAATGCAGGCTCCAGTGGTATAGCTGGAAGCGTCAGACACCAGGTACAGCACAGTACCCGCCATCTCATCGGGTTCCGCCACACGCTTCATCGGGATGTGGGCCATGGCCTGCTTCTTGATGGCCTCATTGGTGGTCAGGGCGCTGGCAAATTTGGTATCGGTCAGGCCCGGCAACAAGGCATTCACCCGCACATTCTGCTGGCCCAGCTCCATGGCGAAAGATTTGGTCATGGAAATCACTGCTGCCTTGGTCACCGAATAGATGCCCTGGAAGTGGCCGGGGTTTACGCCGTTAACCGAGGCCACGTTCACAATGGAACCACCACCGTTCTTTTTCATCAGCTGAGCGCCACGGGCGCACATGAAGAAGTAACCACGGATGTTCACGTCTACGGTTTTGTGGAAAGCACCCAGGTCGGTGTCTTCCACCGGACCGAAGTATGGGTTGGCGGCTGCGTTGTTCACCAGGATATCCAGTTTGCCGTGCGCTTTGGCGATGTGCTCCCACACCGCTTCAATCTGGTCCATCTCGCCAATGTGGCAGGCGAAGGCTTCGGCGCTGCCGCCGTCTTCACGGATGCTGCTGGCCACGGCCTCACAACCGTCAATCTTGCGGCTACTGACAATCACGTGAGCACCGTAATGAGCCAGCGTACGGGCGATACTCTCGCCGATACCGCGGCTGGCGCCGGTTACCAGGGCGACTTTGCCAGTCAGGTCGAACAGGTTTTTGTTGCTCATGGAATTCCCTCAGCTTATCGGAATGTCACCAGGGCGGGGTCTTCCGCTTCCAGGTGGCTATAGTTGTTGAATACGGCCAGGCTGCGCCGGGGGCCGGAATACAGAATGCGGGACACGCTGGTGTTGGCAATCACATTGTTCATCTCCAGCGCCTTGCGGTCTGACAGTTCAAGCAGGCGCTGGGCAATGACCGCAATGGGGCCGCCAGAGGTGGACACAATCACATCGGCACCATCGGCCAGTTCAATCAGCTGATCCAGTGCATGGCCAACCCGCTGCCGGAATCCGTTCCAGGTTTCGCTGTATTCCTGGTCGAACTCGCCACTCACCCAGCGGGTCACTGCCTTCTCGAAAGCCTGCTGGAAGGCTCTAGCAGGTTTGGGAAAGCTGGCGAGGTCCCGCGCCATCACCTGTTTATCCGCCCATTCCGGACGCAGGCGCTCCACCACTTCCAGATGATCAAACTCGTTCAGGCCTTCCAGCGCCTGCATATCCGGCAGGCTGACACCGTAACCGGTAGTGATCGCCTCCACAGTTTCCCGATGGCGCTGCAAGTTACCGCCAAAAATAGCACCCGGCTCCACCTTGCCCGCCAGCCAGCGGCCCAGAATCCTGCCCTGCTCCCAGCCTCGCGGCGAGAGCTGGTCGTAGTTTTCCTTGCCGAAACTGGCCTGGCCGTGGCGCACCAGATAAATCGTGGCCATTACAGGGTGCTCTCGCTAATCAGGCGCTGGCACCGTTTCTCCAGATAATTGGCGGCGTGGCCAAAGGCGGCAAAGCGCTTGTCTTTGGTCTGGCCGTGGTAGAAGCGGTAGTAGATTTGCTGGATGATTACCGCCAGGCGGAACAGCCCGTAAATTTCATAAAAATCGAACTTTTCCGCCCGGAAGCCGGATTTCTCCATGTAGTAGTCCACCACTTCCTGTCGGGTCAACATGCCGGGCCGGTGCGTGGGCTGGCGCCGCAGCATCTGGAACGGGCCTTCGTCGTCGGCTTCGATCCAGTAAGCCAGACTGTTGCCCAGGTCCATCAGCGGATCACCAATGGTGGCCATTTCCCAATCCAGCACGCCAATCACTTCAAACGGGTTGTCCGGGTTCAGCACCACATTGTCGAAACGGTAGTCGTTGTGAATAACCACCTGAGCGATATCATCCGGCATCTTATCGTTCAGCCAGGCCATGACCTCTTCGAAGTCACCGACATCGTCGGTACGGGCCTTGCGGAAGCGGTCGCTCCAGCCGCCAATCTGCCGCTGCACGTAACCCGCGCCCTTGCCCAGCTTGTCCAGGCCTGCGGCCTTGGCGTCCACCGTATGCAGATCCACCAGCTTGTCGATCACGTTCAGGCACAGTTTGCGAGTGTCTTCGGCGCTCAATTCCAAATCCTTCGGGAAATCCTGGCGCAGAATGATGCCCTTCAGGCGCTCCATTACATAGAAATCACACCCCAGTACACTGTGATCGTCGCAAATGGCAACAATGTTGGGCACGTAGGGATAGACTGGCTTCAACGCCTCCATCACCCGCGCTTCCCGCAGCATGTCGTGGGCGGACTTGGCGATCTTGCCGAACGGTGGCCGGCGCAGCACGTAGGACTGGTCGCCATAATCCACCTGATAGGTCAGGTTGGACGCACCACCGGGGTACTGCTTGATGCTCGGCTGGCCTTCCAGGCCCGGAATGGCCTTCTTCATGAACTGGTCGACGGCGCTGATATCCAGCTCTTCGCCTTCACGGATGTCTACGGCCTGGTCGATCTGTGTCATTCAATCTCTCCTGTGATGTGTTCAGGCGTTCGCCTTGCTACCCATCTTGCTCATCCAGCGCTTGGTTTCCTGGTGCATCAGCCAGTCAAACGCCCAGGGGGCGTGGCGCTTGAGCATCCACATGCGGCGCTCTTTGGCGTGGGGCAATACCCAGAAGTCCTTGTCTTTCACACTGCGGAAGATATCCTCGGCCACGTCTTCGGCGGTGATGCTGGAGCGCTTCATCAGCTTGTTCACGTTCTGTTGAATACCGGGAATATCCGAACGCATGGTGCTGGCCAGGTTGGTCTGGAAGAACGCCGGGCACACGCAGCTGACGTGAATGCCGGAATCACGCAATTCCTGGCTGAGGGTTTCCGACAGGGCTATCACCCCGGCTTTGGAAACATTGTAGCTGTCCATCAATGGCGCCAGCATAAGCCCGGCCATGGAAGCCACATTCACAAACGCGCCGGAGCCTTGTTCCTTGAACAGCGGGGTAAAGGCTTTGCAGCCACGCACGACGCCAAGTACGTTGATGTCGAGAATCCACTCCCAGTCACCGATGGTGGTGTCTTCAATGGAACCTGCGGAGGCAACGCCGGCGTTGTTCACGACTACGTCCACTCCACCCCATTTCTGGACCAGGTCATCACGGACTTTCTCGAAGTCGCTCAGGCGGCGTACATCGCATTCCACGAAATAACCTTCGCCACCGGCCTGGTTCAGTTCCGCCTCGACGGCCACACCCTGCTCCGGGTTAATGTCACCGATGCAGACTTTGGCCCCTTCTTTGGCATACCGCAATGCAATCGCCCGGCCCAGGCCACTGGCCCCGCCGGTTATAAATACCCGTTGTGTCATCGTTGTTTCTCTCCGTTATGTTTTGGAGTTCCTGTTCTTGTGATTGGGCGCAAGAGTTGGCACCAGAAGGTACTTTCCAAAAACCGCTACGAGCACATCCATGTGCGCTTCTCTCCGGCCATCCATGGCCTCCGACATTTTTGGAAAGTACCTTCTGGTGCCAACTCCCATACCCTTCAGTAAGCTGTTCCAGATTCTGTTATTCGCAGCCTATCACCAATATTGAAGAGGGGGCCGTTGGGGTGGGGCTTCTGAAAATTTGTGGAGCCATGGATGGCGGAACACAAGCGCCACATGGACGTGCCGAAGGAGCGCTTTTCAGAAGCGCCACCCCAACGGCCACCCACTCCGAGCCAAGAGGCCAGAAGAGCCAAAGCACCCAAGCCCAAAATCAGGACTTATACTTCCGAAGCTCCAGGCGAGCCACCATGGCCCGATGCACTTCGTCGGGACCGTCGGCCAACCGCAGAACCCGAGCGTAACCGAACAATGCCGTCAGCGGGAAATCATCGTCGCTGACACCGGCCCCGCCGTGAATCTGAATCGCGTCATCCACAATCTGCTGAAGCATCTTCGGCACCACCGCCTTGATCATGGACACTTCCTGCAACGCGCCCATAATGCCCTTGGTATCCAGGGCCCAGGCACATTTCAGGGTCAGCAACCTCGCCTGTTCGATGTTCATACGGGCGTTGGCGATGATGTCCGGATTGCCGCCCAGCTTGGCGATTGGCCGACCGAAAGCTTCGCGGGTCATGGCGCGCTTGATCATGATCTCAAGAGCGCGCTCGGCAGCCCCGATGGCACGCATGCAGTGGTGCACGCGGCCTGGCCCCAAACGGCCCTGAGCGATTTCGAAGCCGCGGCCGGGGCCGGCGATGATGGCGCTTTTGGGCAGGCGTACGTTGTCGAACAGTACCTGGCCGTGGCCATAGGGCTCGTCGTAGGCACCGAAGACCGGCAGCATGCGCTCAACGGTGATGCCCGGGGTGTCGAGCGGCACCAGCACCATGGAGTGACGGCGATGTTTCTGGGCGTCCGGGTCGGTTACGCCCATGAAGATGCCAACTTTGCAGTCCGGGTGGCCGATGCCGGTGCTCCACCATTTGCGGCCGTTGAGCACGACTTCGTCGCCTTCAACGGTGGCGGTGGCTTCCATGTTGGTGGCGTCGGAGGAGGCCACGGCCGGTTCGGTCATGCAGAAGGCGGAGCGGATTTCGCCGCTCAGCAGTTTCGGCAGCCACTCGGCTTTCTGTTCTTCAGAGCCGTAGTGGATCAGCACTTCCATGTTGCCGGTGTCCGGCGCGTTGCAGTTGAAGATTTCCGGGGCGATGAAGCTGCGGCCGGTTTCTTCGGCAATCAGGGCGTAGTCGGAGTTCAGCAGGCCGCAGCCGTATTTGTCGTCCGGGAAGAACATGTTCCACAGGCCCTGGGCCTTGGCTTTCTCCTTCAGTTCCTTGATGACCGGCAGTACTACCCAGCGGTTATCCTGGGAGGCAAGCTCCTTGTGGTACTGCTCTTCGATGGGATAGATCTCGTCGCGCATGAATTTTTTCACGCGGTTGAGGTAATCCTGGCCTTTCTCGGAAATGTTGAAATCCATGGTGCAGCTCCTCGCGCTGGCCGCCCTGACGGGCGCAATGTCGATCAGATGGCAATCAGTCTAGGAGCCAACGCATTATTACGCGACTGAATTGTTCTTATCATTTATCATTACCTGTGCTTATTCAGAAAACGGAACCTCATCATGGCGCTGAATAGACTGGACCTGAATCTGCTGCATGTTTTCGACACCATCTATCGGGAAGGCAGCCTGACGCGGGCCGCAAAGGCTCTGCATCTGACCCAACCTGCCATCAGTCATTCCCTGGCTCGGCTTCGGGATCATTTCAGCGATCCGCTGTTTACCCGCCAGGGTAACCAGATGGTGCCGACTCCCCTGGCCCGGCGGTTTCTGGAGTCCATGCGCCCGGGGTTGAACCAGATCCAGAGTGCAGTGAATCAGTTTCACGCCTTCGACCCCGCCAGCCAGCGTAAAACCTACGCCCTCGGCCTTCGTGATGTTCTGGAATCCACGTTTCTACCCCAGCTGATTTCGAAACTGGCGCCTTACCCGGACATGGAGGTGCAAAGCCAGCGTGTCGCCCGCCGAGATATGGAAACGCAACTGGCGGCGGGCAAGCTGGACTTTGCCATTGATGTGTTGCTGCCGGTGAGCAATCAGACCAGCCATGAACTGCTGAGGCAGGACCGGCTGGTGGTGCTGGCGCGAAAGGGTCACCCGGTCATCGCGCAAGGGCTGGATATGGCCAGCTATCTGGAGGCGAGGCACATTCTGGTATCGTCACGGGCGGAGGGGCCGGGAATTGAGGATTTCGAGCTCTCCCGTCACGGCGCGCAGCGCACTATCCGCTTGCGCTGCCAGCATTACTACGCCGCCTGCCGTGTGGTGGAGAGTTCGGATCTGTTGCTGACGATGCCGGAAACCTACGCCCGGATCATTGCCCAGAATGCCGATATTGAGGTGCTGGCGCCGCCGGTGGAGATGCCGTCGATTGATGTTCACCTGTATTGGCACAAGGCCTATGAACAGGAACCCGCGCTGGTATGGTTCCGGGACTTGCTGCGTAATCTGCAGCAAGCTCAATAGGCGCCGACCAGCATCAGAAAGCCGAAGAAGCCAGCTGCGGTAATCGCCAGAGAAACCGCCACGATACCGAAGCCCCACCAGATGGCCGCGCCATCGGAGATGTCGACACCGTGACCACGAAGGGTGCGATAGAACGCCCAGGGGCCAAGCACGAACGCGCCGACCACGGCAAACACCAGGCCAATGGCGATTCCGGCGAAGGTCCAGGTAGCCAGCACAGTCGCGCGGTCCGAGGTCTGGTCGGTCACGCCGTGGTGTTCCAGAAACTTCTTGCAGAAGAACCAGACCAGGGCAAACAGGGCAGCCACAAAGACCAGGCCGCCGATCAGGGTAATCAGGCGATAGAGCACAGAAACATCCTGTTAAGGGTCAGTCAGTCGGGAAACACCGGCTCGGGCAGGCACTCGAATCCTGGTTTGGCGAACAGGTAACCCTGGTACAGGGCGATCCCTTGAGAACGGAGCCAGAAGTATTCTTCCGGCGTTTCCACGCCCTCCGCCACGATTCGGCCGCCAAGCTGGCGCATCATGGTGATGATACCTGAGACCACCGCCTGCTTGTTGGGTTCCGCATGGATGTTGCGAACCAGCCCCATATCCAGTTTCAGCAAATCCGGCGGGCTCGAGATCATCAGGTTGTAGCGGGAGTAACCGGCACCGAAATCATCAATGGCGGTGCTGAACCCCATGCTCTTGTAGGCCTCGATGATGGAGGTGAGGTGATCAACCGAGGTCATCTCCTCACCCTCTACCACCTCGAAGATGATCTTTCGGGTGTCGAAATTATAGGTCTTGGCCGCTGCCAGCGTGGTACGAATGCAATACTCCGCCTGGTAGACCGCGTTGGGCATGAAGTTGATGCTCAACATGGCCTGCATATCAAGCCGCGATGCCAGTTTCACCGCCTTGACCCGGCAGATCTGGTCAAACGCGTACTGGTTCTGGCTATTCACCTTATCCAGCACGGTCATGGCTCCTTGCCCTTCGGTTCCCCGCACCAGCGCCTCGTAAGCGAATACCGTTTTGTTTTCAGCATCCACAATGGGCTGGAAGGCAAAACTGAAGGAAAAGTCCAGGCCATTGCCACAGGCGCATTCGTCGCAGTGGGATTCATCAAAAAGGACAGCGGGTCTATTCACAGAAGCTCCGGGGCGGCTCGCTTGAAAAATGTTCGGGTGGAACTGTAAAAGAATCAATCACATTCCACTATAGACACCATCCGCAATCGGGTAAAACGAAAACTCGCTATACCACCTATCGTCGGGTGGCATCTGCGGGCTGCGGGTCTACACTGGTTTTGTTGTATTCAATCAGCCAAGCCGCACAGGAAGGAGGTTCGTGAATGGCCCAGACCACCCGCATTGCAGTAACACCCGGAGATGGTATTGGCCCGGAGGTGGTCGCAGAAGCCGTGCGCTGCCTGGAGACGCTGCGGGCGAAGCACAGCCTGCCGCTGGAATGGACCCGTTTCCCGTGGCCGTCCCACGCCTGGCATGAAGAACACGGCGAGTCCTGGCCATCAGATGCCCTGGAGCAGCTCAAGGCTTACGACGCCATATTGCTGGGCGCGCTGGGAGATCCGGGCCCCATGCACGACCCGGAGCGCTATCTGTTACCGGACAGCATTTCGCTCGCCCCCCTGCTGGAGATGCGTAAGGGCTTCGACCAGTGGGTGTGTGAACGCCCGGCACGGCTGCTGCCCGGGGCACGCCAGTATCTGAAGGATGAGCGCGCCAAGGACATCGATATGCTGGTGATCCGCGAGAACAGCGAAGGCGAGTACGTCAGCCAGGGCGGCCGTCTGCGCCAGGGATCGCCCGATGAAGTGGCCACCCAGATGGAGGTGTTCACGCGCCGGGCCACCGAGCGGATTATCCGGTACGGCTTTGAACAGGCTCGTAAACGGGCCGGCGACCGTATTCAGCAAGGTCGCACCCGCAGCTTCCGGACACTGGATGGCAAAACCTGCGAAAGCCAGGTATGCCTGATCACCAAGCGTAATGCCCTGCGGTACTGGGGTGACATGTATACCGAAGTGTTTGAGGAAATCAGCCGGGAATTCCCGGATGTGGCCACCCACCATGAACTGGTGGACGCCGCCTGTATGAAATTTGTCTCCAGCCCCTGGGCCTTTGATGTCGTGGTCGCCAGCAACCTGCAGGGCGATATTCTGACCGACCTGGCCGCTGTGATCTCAGGTGGCATGGGGGTAGCCCCGTCCTGCAACCTGAACCCGACTGACGCGGACATGCCCTCCATGTTTGAACCCACCCACGGTAGCGCCCCGGATATCGCCGGCCAGGGCATTGCCGATCCAACCGCCATGCTCTTTACCGCCGCCCGTATGCTGGACTGGCTTGGCCGAAAAGATCCGTTGCTGGCCCAGGCTGGGCAGGAACTGTTCGATGCGGTGGCAGCGGATCTTGCAGAGAAAGGCTCTGAACAACGCAGCACCCGGGAAATCGGGGATGCTATTTGTAAACGCCTTGGGGCCTGACTAGGCTGCAAAAGAGGTATTCCATTCACTTCGGGAGGTGTCCATGACCGACCATAAAGGCAAACTGTCTCCCCTGCTCAAGCAGGCTACCGGCATCACCGCCGCCAAAGGCGAAGGTGCCTATATTATTGACCCGGAAGGTCGCCGTTACCTGGACTTTACCTCCGGCATTGGTGTCACCAGTACCGGGCACTGTCACCCGAAAGTGGTGGAAGCGGCCCAGAAGCAGGTGGCCACCATGATCCATGCCCAGGCCACCACGGTCATGAACCCGAGACTACCGGAACTGGCAGAAAAGCTCGGCGCCCTGACTCCGGACCCACTGAATGCCTTTTTCTTTTCCAATGCCGGCACCGAAGTGGCCGAAGGTGCCATCCGCCTGGTGCGCCAGGCCACCGGCCGCCCCAATGTGATCGTATTCCATGGCGGCTTTCATGGTCGCACCATGGGCTCACTGTCCATGACCACCTCCAGCGTGGGCCTGCGAGCCGGCGTCAGCCCGATGATGGGGGGCGTGGTCGTCGCGCCATTCCCTCATGCCTTCCATTACGGCTGGAGCCTGGATGAGGCCACGGACTTCTGCCTGAGAGAGCTGGATCGCATCTTCGTGACCTATTCCGCCCCCAAGGAAACCGCGGCCATGCTGATTGAGCCGGTCCAGGGCGAGGGTGGCTACGTGCCGGCCAACGCTCGTTTTATGCAGGGGTTGCGGGAGCGCTGCGACAAGCACGGCATCATGCTGGTGTTTGACGAAGTCCAGGCCGGGTTCGGCCGCAGCGGCAAGTTCTGGGCCCACGAACACTTCGGGGTAACACCCGACGCCATCATGATCGCCAAAGGCCTGGCCAGCGGCTTCCCCATTTCTGCTCTGGCGGCTTCAGAAGAAACCATGGCCAAGGGCTGGCCGGGTTCTCAGGGCGGCACCTATGGCGGCAACGCTGTAGCGGCGGCTGCCGCCATAGCAACCATCGACGTGATTCAGGAAGAGGGTCTTGTGCAGAACGCCGATGCGATGGGCAAACGCCTGTGGGACAACCTGCACAGTTTGAAAAAAGACTACCCGGAAATGGCAGATGTTCGGGGCAAAGGCCTGATGGTTGGCGTGGAGATGCGCCGCGGAGACTGCCCGGACGGAGAACGCGCCGGCAAGATCCTGAAAGAATGTGAAAAGCGGGGGCTGCTGATGCTGCGGTGTGGCCCATACCAGGAAATAGTGCGCTGGCTGCCGCCGCTGATCGTCAACCAGCAACAGATTGACGAAGCCACCGGCATCTTCGAAGAGGCGCTGAAAGCCACGGCCTGAGCCCATAGGCCGGCACCAGCAAACAGAAAGGCCGGGAGGAACGTCATCCACCCGGACTTTTTGCTTCCACTCACCGGAAGGCAGGATCCGGTCTTACTGATCCGCCATCACAAACTCCAGTCGTCCCGGGGCTACCCGCACATCCATCGGTACCATCCCGAACATGCGCTGGGCGAAATCGGTTTCATCCAGACGATACACCGGCATGGTTTCCAGCATCTGGGCCACCGCCCGCATGACATTGTCGGTGATGGGTGCCAGATCCCCTTTGAAGAAGGGCGAGTCAATCGAGCTCTCCAGCAACTGCAAGCGGCGGATATACACCGCTTTCTCCTGGCGGTCGTATACCGGCGCGCCCTCCACTTTCAAAGCGAGGTCCACGGGTAACTTGGCCATCAACGCATTCAGGGCTACCTGTCCACGCAGGTCGATCACCGCTACGTCCCGACCATCAGGTCCAAGGGTAATATCCGCGTCATCCAGGCTGAGACTGAGAGGCGACCCACTCTGCAGCTGTTTTCGATCAAACTCCGCCACCACATCCTTCAGGTGACCCTCAATCTCACCCTCGGAGATGGCGTAGGGCGAAAGGCTTGCGCAGCCGCTAGCCGTCAGCACAACGAACAGAGACAGCAGCCAGGCTTTGGCGTGATTCAACATGATTGGATTCCCTGCAAATTGGTCGGCTTTTATCCTGCGCCAGAGCGCCCTGCACCGCAACTGACTGGCATTAACGATTGGTCATGCGCTTACTCATTCTCTGGGCGGGCATCCACGCTGACGACTCGCCCCTCTTCCAACTGGACAGTCAGAACAATGGGCTGACAGCACACCTGGCAGTCCTCGACATATTCCTGCTCAGGCACGGTCGGGTCGACGCTGATATCCAGCGTCTCCCAACAGTAGGGACATTGAATCAGGACGGATTCCAGAGCCGACATGCCAGGCCTCAGAACTGCTGTTTGGCCATCCAGGGGATGATCCGGTCAAAGGCCTCTTCCATACGCTCGCAGGTAGTGGAGAAACTGAACCGCAAGGCGTTGGTGCAGTGCTCACCAAAGGCGTCCCCCGGCACCACGCAGACACCGGTTTCCTTCAGCATGCGCAAGGCCAGATCCGAACCATCCACGTGGGGCGGCAAGTCCGGGAAAGCGAAAAAGGCACCGCCGGGCTTGTAGCCGGTCAGGTAAGGGGTTTGATCAATCAACTCGACAACCTTGTCCCGACGCTCCCGGTAGATATCCACCATGTCCTGAACGCATTGCTGGTCGGCCGTCAGCGCCGCCACTCCGGCAAACTGGGATGGGGTATTGGCCACTGAGGTGGTGAACATATGGTACCGGCGCAGGGACTTGATCGCCGCCTGGCTGGAAATGACCCAGCCTACGCGCAGGCCGGCCATACTGTAGGTTTTGGAGAAACTGCTGATGCACATGATGTTATCCAGGTCCATGGAACAATTGAGGACACTGGCAAAATCATCGTCATCAAAAATCAGGTGGTCATACACTTCATCGGCGTATACCTGGATACCACGATAGGCGCACTCTTCCAGAATGGTCTCCACGGTACTGCGGGGATACACCGCCCCGGTGGGGTTGTTCGGGTTGTTCAGGATCAGCGCAAAGGTGCGGGAGCCCATGGCCCGAATCACATCGTCCGGATCCAGCTGGTGGTTGTTCTCGGCCCGCGTGGGAACAAACTTCACCTCACCCCCGGTCATCCGGATCAAAGGTGCATACAACAGAAACGATGGGTCGGTCACGATGAACTGCCGCCCGGGCGCCGAGGTGGCCGAAATGGCCAGATACATGGCTTCAGTCGCGCCGCTCGTTACCAGGATGTTGTCACGGGTGAGCTTGCGGTTGTAGCGCTTGCCATAGTAATCCCGCAGTGCAACCAGCAACTCCGGCAGGCCGGCATCCATGGTGTAACCGGTCTGGCCGGCATTGAGCGCATCAATGTAGGCGTCGATAACATGTTTGGGCGTGGGCAGATCTGGCTGGCCGATCGACAGATGAATCACATCCTTCATGGTAGATGCCATATTCACCAGGCGACGAATCCCCGAAACAGGAATGGCCTGCATGGCAGGGTTCCAACTGGCCTTGGTCTTCCGGTACTTCACTTTACGCGGCTTGGTCTGGCCGGTGTCCTTGTTCGCGGATTCCGCCATAAGCACCTCCTGGGGGACAGGGTAAATAAAAGCGTACCTTTGCAGGTTAGTCAGGAAAGAGGGGGGGTACAAGCAAGCGGGACTAAAGGATAACCGAACCCCTGAAAAACCGGTTCCGGCCGCCTCAGGTTGACCAGGCCACAACCGCCTACCAGACTAGTAAGACAGTCGTTATTGAGTGCACCATTACCGGAGGTTACATGACAGATTCACGCAAACCGGTCGTTACCGTTCTGACAGCACCGGGAGAGCCGGCACCGCCGGGTATAGAGGCGGTCAGGGCCCGGGCTGAAGTGCGCTTCGCCTGCGACGAACCCACCCTGCGTGAAAGCCTGCCAGGCACCGATGTCATGATGGTCACGGACTTCCGTACCGAAGCCCTTGAAGCGGCCTGGCCCTGTGCTGACAAGCTGCAATGGATTCACGCCACCAGCGCGGGGGTGGATGCGCTGATGTTTCCCGCCCTGATCAAGAGCGATGTGGTGGTCACCAACGCCCGTGGCATTTTCGACCGCACCATCGCCGAATACGTGCTCTGTACCATCCTGATGTTCGCCAAGGATTTCCCCCGCTCCATCCGGCTGCAGATGAATCAGGAGTGGAAACACCGGGATACCGAACGGGCCGAGGGCAAACAGGTACTGGTGGTTGGCGCTGGCTCCATCGGCCGGCAGATTGGCCGGCTGGTAAAGGCCATCGGCCTGCACGCCCACGGTATCGCCCGTACCCCGAGACATGATGACCCGGATTTCGTGGCGGTGCATGGCAACGATGAGCTCTATGAGCAGCTCTCACATGCAGACTTCGTGGTGATTGCGGCGCCGTTGACGCCACAAACCGAAGGCCTGTTTGATGCCAAAGCCTTTGCCGCCATGAAAAAGACCGCACGCCTGATCAACATCGGCCGCGGCCCGATCGTCAATACCGAAGCCCTGCTCAAGGCACTCGACGATGGCGAGATTGCCGGCGCCGGACTGGATGTTTTTGAGGAGGAGCCCCTGCCCTCGGATCACCCGCTCTGGCAGCGGGAAAACGTGATCATGACCGCCCATATGGCCGGTGATTTTATCGGCTGGAAACGGGCGCTCACCGATCAGTTCCTGGAGAACTTTGATCGGTGGCACAAGCGGGGTGAGCTGTTTAACCTGGTGAACAAAGAACTTGGCTACGCCGGGAGTTAATTCAGATTAGCTGCTGAGTACTCTGATTGTAACGGCAGCAAATCAAACACCCGGCTTTCATCATTAGGATCCACCAACTCCGTCGGGGATTTGTACACCCGCGGAGTGGTGTAGAGCATCCTGAGCGCCGTGCCATGAGGCATGGCCATATAACGCTCCGGCTCGTTTTCCTCCAGCCACTTGCGAACCCTCGGCGCCATGTTGTGGGCCATTTTCGGAAAGAAGTGGTGTTCGACGTGGTGACTAAAGCGGAAATGCAGTCGGTCCAGCACCGGATGGCTACGCAGGCTCATGGAGTTATCCAGCGGGTTATTGGTGGCCGTCTGCGGGCGCAGGAAGTGATTGGTGAGGATATAGCCCTGCCCCAGCGCATTGGCCACCATGAACGGAATCAGCACCGTAAACAGCGCGAGAGAGCCAGAAACCACAGCCAGCGCCAGCCAGCCCCCCAGGCACAGAAACACCTGGGCGATGGCCTTCCGGCGATCAAACCCCTTGAACTGCTTGCGGCGTTTCGCCTGAATCCACAGCACCAGCTGGGCGTGGAAGGTGAAGGAATAGGTCAGGAACAGATAGCTGTACCAGGTACCCGAACCCGGAGCCAACTTGTGAAACTTCTTCTGGCTTGGATTGGTCTTGTAACGACGCAGCGTGCCGAAGCTGTCCGGGTCCGTATCGCCGGTATTGGTGTTACCGTGATGCACGACATTGTGCCACTTGCGCCAGAACTCCGGCGGCACCAACAACGGCCCAAACCCCAGCCAACCAAACACATTCTGCCAGCGCCGGCTCATGCCCAGAGCACCATGCAGCACCTCATGGGCTAGCAGTGCCTGGCAACCTATGGTATGCCCCACCAGCAATGCCAGCCCCAGGTTGGCGTACCACGGCAAACCCGCCATCAGGATAACGGCCAGCCCACCCCAGATAATGGCCTGCAGAGGCAGAAACCAGGTCACCCGCCAGGTCTGCGGCTTGAACGTGTCAGCGGGAAGTTCCTTTTTCATGCGATCCCGGAGTTCCCGTTCGTCCGGCTTTCCGAAGACAGCACTCACACTTGTTTCGGGTTTCACTGCTGCGTTCATCTTTTACCTGTCACCATTTGCTGTTGAACACACTTACCATGCACGAAACTTTCAGCGCACACTTGTTAGCCGAAAACTACAACAGAAAACCCAATAAAACAATGGCCAAAGAACGAGAAAGGGAACCCGCCCATAAAATGGGTAACAAGCGTATCCCGATAAGCAATCACCAAAGCATGATGACGCAGGTGGGGAGGCTTTCCCTGGGATGTCTTTGGCCATGGATGGCCAAAGAGAAGCGCACAGGGAAGTGCTTGTAGCGGTCCCAGGGAAAGCCTCCCCACCTGCGGCACAGCACCAGCCCCGAGAGCTACAGAACACAAGCAAGCCGAATCGGGTAGGGTCCGGGGTCACCCCCGGAGCCCTCCCACACCACCGGGCATACGGTTCCGTACCACGGCGGTTCACGAAGAACGGCTAAGCCC
>NZ_JBRJHG010000022.1:0-63313 GCF_053628895.1 Marinobacter sp. MBR-105
CTAAAGACCATATAAGTAGTTGTAAAATATATCCTCCTGATCGCCGATTACAGGTGCCGGATGACCTCAGCAGTCAGTGATGATTCATGCCAACAGTCACGTACGCAGCCCTGGCAGAAATTTCCAAAATGATTGCGAGATCCTTTACCCTCCAACAAATGCTCAATACATCCCGTTTACCCGGGATAGGGAGTTCGGCATGAGCCAGAAGTCTTTGGATATCCAGCGTCTTGAACGCTACAACAGCGAACAGACTCAGTACACCCTTGCCATTATTACGGACGAAGACCACGCGTCCCAGGTAACACTGGATGATGGTCAAACCGCTTGGCAGTCAACTCTTCGTTTCGACAGACTCCACCGCGACACCGATCCTGTGACCGGGAATGTCCGCTACTGCTTGGAAGAAATTCCCAAGAATGCGGGGGGTGAGCATCAGCTTATCAGCCTGATCGCCGAAGGCGGCCGCGGCGCGGAATTTTCCGAGCTAGTTCAGTTTGGCGAACGGTTAGTAACATTTGACGACCGAACTGGCCTGGTCTGTGAAATACGCAACCGGAACCAGCTTGTACCACGTCACATCCTGATGACGGGCAGCGGCGATGAAAAGTTCAAAGGCTTCAAGAGCGAGTGGGCCACGCTCAAAGGGGATCAGATGATCGTCGGCAGTCATGGGAAGAACGCCCAGGAAGAGTGGGTCAAAATTCTGAACCGCAACTACAGCCTGGAGAGCCAGGATTGGCGCCAAAACTATCAACGCATTCGGGATGCCTTGAACGTTGGCAAACAGGGGTACGTCACCCACGAGGCGGCGGAATGGCACCCCTATCACGGCTGCTGGCTTTTCTTCCCACGAAAAATTTCTCACACACCGTTCGATGAAGGCATTGACGAGACAGAAAGAGGCGGTAATACGCTGGTTGTTGCAAGCTCAGACTTCACTGATATCAAAACACTTGAGGTTGGCAAAAGAATTCCAGCACGCGGAGTCTCTTCATTCAAGCTAATGCCTGGTCGTACCGACGAGTGTATCGGGCTGAAAAGTGTCGAAATCGGGGATAGGACGGAAACGTATCTGTTCTGTTTTGATCTGGAGGGGAACGTTCTTCAAGACGATACATTAATAGGCAACTATAAATGCGAGGGCATCGAAATCCTGTAAAACTTCATTCGACATAAATTTTTAGGCAATCAGCATCCTGGACAAAGAGATTTCCCGAGCGTTAGAGAACGTTAATAAACCTTGTATCTGCGCGGTCTGCCACGAGACTGGTAGTAGATGATCAAGGGTGAGTGAGTAACCTGCTCACCCGGATCATCTGACTTAAGATCACATACCACAAACGGTAAGGAGATCAGACTATGAAGCGCACAGCACTCTCTATCGCTATTGCTTCAACTTTCGCACTTGCACCGGCTGCCGGGCTGGCCGCGGAAAGCCCATACCTCAAATCGGACGGTTCCTGGATCACCCTGAGCGGAACAGTGACCAGCACGACAGCAGACACGTTCAAACTGGACTATGGCGAAGGCCTGGTCACCGTTGAAATGGACGACTGGGACTGGTTCGAGGAAAGTGGCGAACTTCTTCCGGGCGACAACGTCACGGTTTACGGTGAGATTGACGACGATACCTTCGAAACTGCAAAGATCGAAGCCAGTAGTGTCTTTGTGGACAGCCTGGGCACTTACTTTTATGCCAGTGCCGCAGATGAGGAAAGCGCCACCGATTTCGATGTAGCGCCTACCATTGATCTCGGCCAGATGGTGCTCACCGGCACAGTAACAGGTGTTGACGGCACAGAGTTTACCATCGACACAGGCGCACAAAAGACGACGATCGATACGGCTCTGATGACGTACAACCCGACTGATGATGAAGGCTATCAACAGATTGAAGAAGGTGATTTGGTCACCGTGACCGGCGACGTGGACATTGATACCTTCGATGACGCTGAGCTAATGGCGGATACCGTTGTTACGCTTGATGATGAAAGCAATTCTTAAACACAACTCCCTTCAGCCCCGCGTCAGGCGGGGCTGTAATCTTCAGTTATTCGATTGCCATTGTGAACCTCCTGGTGTTTACCTCGGTCCACTCCTCACAGATAAATGACTAAAAGGCGAATGTCCGCTTTTGTTTACCAGGGGAGGCTGCGCTGGTCGCAAAGCGACCGTTCAGGGCTCGACGATGAAGTTTTTCTTCAGCGGCGAGCTTTTTGCAGCGAAGTGGAGAGAAGGGCGGCCGGTGGGAGGCTGCCCAACTTTCTCCCTTCAGCCATCGGGCGCCAGATAACCGTTAACCTTGATTAACCAAACCTCTCATAACCTTGCCAAAGCCACCTCAGTCGCCTTAACGAAAGCCAGAACATCCGAGCCCTTCTTCAGGCCAAGCTCTTTGACAGAGCGTGTGGTGATCACCGAGGTAACAATGCCGCCCGGGGTTTCCACATCGACTTCGGACAGTACCGGCCCCTCATTGATGGCCACCACCTGGCCGCGAAACTGATTGCGTGGGTTCAGTTGTTGAATGCTCATATCGGTTTCCTCTCGTTATTGATAATCCGTTGCAGATCCATTAATTCGAAATCGTCAGATACCCGGCGGCCGTTTGTAACGTGGCCCGTTTGTTTTTAGGCACCGCCTCGCCTGGCGCCTCTGCCGGCACGCCGGTGAGGTACTCCAGCAAGCGCGCCTCATACCCCACGAAGGCCGGATCGGTGGCCACCCTGGGGCGGGGCAGCTGGATGCTGACATCCAGGCCGATGGCGCCGTCGTCGAGCACAATTACCCGGTCCGCCAGCATCACAGCTTCACTGACATCATGGGTCACCATCACCAGGGTGAAGCCATGCTCCTGCCACAGGTTTTCGATGAGCCGGTGCATGGTAGACCGGGTCAGCGCATCCAGAGCGCCCAGGGGTTCGTCCAGCAACAGCAGTTCCGGCTGATGCGCCAGTGCCCGGGCCAGCGCGACGCGCTGTTTCTGCCCTCCGGACAGACTTGCTGGCCAGTCCTGTGCCTTGCTGTCGAGCTCCACCTCGTGCAAAGAGAATTTCGCCCGGGCGGATTCCACGTTGCCGATCTCGACGTTCTCGATCACAGTTTTCCAAGGCAACAGGCGCGGCTCCTGGTACATCATCCGCACGCTGTGGTTGCCGGTTCCGGCCGCCTCACCGGCGACCTCAAGTTGTCCGCCGTCGGGCTTATCAAGTCCAGCCAGCAGCCTCAGCAGCGTGCTTTTCCCACAGCCGCTTCGGCCGATAATGACCAGACTCTCCCCTGCCCGGATATCCAGATCCAGCCCTTTGAGGACCGTCAGGTCCCCGAAATACCGCTTAAGGTTGCGGGTGGTAATCCCTACCCCCCACTTTGCCGAAGATAGTTCTGTCATAACGGTTAAACTCCCTCACCCCGTTGATAAGCCGGATGCCAGCGCAGCCACCAGAGCTCCAGACCTTTGGCGCTGAGATCGGCCAGTTTTCCAAGCACGGCATAGAGCAGGATGGCGACCAGCACCACGTCGGTCTGCATGAATTCCCGGGCATCCATCGCGAGGTACCCGATGCCGTCTGTCGCAGAGATGGTTTCCGAGACAATCAAGGTCAGCCACATGAAGCCGAGGGCAAACCGTACACCGACCAGAATTGATGGCAGTGCGCCGGGCAACACCACATGCCAGAACAGGGAAAACCCTTTGACGCCGTAGGAGCGAGCCATTTCCAGCAGCTGAGGATCGACGTTGCGAATGCCGTGATAGGTATTCAGGTAGATCGGGAACACACTGCCCAGCGCCACCAGGAAAATCTTTGCGGTTTCATCAATCCCGAACCACAGAATCACCAGTGGAATCAGGGCCAGGTGCGGAATGTTCCGCACCATCTGCAGCGTGCTGTCCAGCAGCAGGGAAAGCCAGCGGGACAACCCGGTGGCAAACCCCAGTGCCAGGCCAATTCCACCCCCGATCAAAAAGCCAACGGCCGCCCGTTCAAAACTGCTTTTCAGATGGAACCAGAGCTCTCCGGACACCGTCAGTCGCCAGCCGGCGGCTACGACATCCGTCGGTGCCGGCAGCACTCTGGCGGTAATCCAGCCCAACTGCGCCGCAATTTGCCAGGCCAGCAACAGTACTACCGGCACGATCCACGGCAGAACGCCTGTTAATGCCCGGTTACGAATGGAAAGCGACATCGCCTCTGCCTCCTGATCGGCTTACTGTGCGTTACGGGCAACCGACGCAGGACTTTGCCAAAGTACCGAGTCGATGTTGATTTCACGGGGAATCAGGTTCAGCTCGTAAAACACATCGGCAATGGTCTGCTGGGCTGCACCAATCCGTGGAGTGATCCGGGTCGCGCCATAGGCGTAGCGATCAACCGCCAGCCGAAGCGAGTCTTTGGAAATACCGGTTTCCTTGTGAAGAATGTCCACCACTTCCTGCGGATGATCCTTGGCCCAGGCATCCAGCTCGGCCAATGAGTCGATCACCTCATTAACGATGCCGGGATATCGCTCAGCAAAAGGCCGGGACGCGAGATAAATCTGGTGGTTATCCACCAAGCCTTCTCCATCCCGCAGTGAACGGGCACCGGCAATCTCTGCGTCCGCCTGGTACGGGTCCCAGATCACCCAGGCGTCTACGTCGCCACGATCAAATGCGGTGCGGGCATCGCCGGGCTTGATGTAGACCGGCTTGATGTCGCGAATCGACAAATTGGCCTCTTCCAGTGCGCGTACCAACAAATAATGCACGTTCGAGCCCTTGTTCAGCGCCACTCGCTTGCCTCTCAGATCCGCCACGGACTGAATCGGTGAATCAGCTTTCACAAGTATTGCCTCGCCCTTGGGCGCCGGCGGCTCATTTGCCACATAGACGAGATCCGCACCGGCGGCCTGGGCAAAGATGGGTGGGGTTTCACCCGTGGTGCCGAAATCCACACTGCCGACGTTCAGCCCTTCCAGCAGCTGCGGGCCGGCGGGAAACTCGATCCACTTCACATCGAAACCCTGTTCAGCAAGCTGCGGTTCCAGGGTGCCCCGGGCCTTGAGCAGAATCAGGGTGCCGTATTTCTGGTAACCGATACGCAGGGTGTTTTCCTCCACCTCTGCGTTGACACCTAGTGGTGTCAGCAACAAGGCGCTTGAAGCCAGCAGGCCAATAAACGCCCGGCGGCTGGTTCGTAGTCTGTGTTTCAGGGAAGCCTGTTTAGCCACAATATTGATCTCCATCCGTTCCATGATTACAGGGCCGGAATCAGCCCCGTTTCGTGGAATCAACGCTATCAGCGCAAATAGCGGTGCCAAACCAACTTATCGTGCAGAGCTTCTGAATAAATCCTCTATTACCGAAGTGACGCCTTATTGCGCGCTTTATGCAATCGCAGAATAACAAATGCAGAAATGGTTGGTTCGCCTGCTCAAGCGGTATCGGTAAAGTCCGGGTATTGGTAAGCAAAGAGAATTGGAGAAAACCTCATGTCCGAAGAAATCGGCTATCTGATCATTCCCGGCTGGAACAGCTCGGGAACCAACCACTGGCAGAGCCATTGGCAGCTATTGTTACCCAACAGCAAACGGATTCACGTGGAGAGCTGGACTCGACCGGACCCGGAAGACTGGATTGAGGCCATCGACCGGGACGTTCGCAACGCGCCGACCGACAAGTTAGTGCTGATTGCCCACAGCCTCGGCTGTGTCGCGGTGGCGCATTGGGCCCAAAGGCATGGCACAAGGCGAGCCGATCGCATTAAAAGTGCGCTGCTGGTCGCTCCCGCAGACACCGAGCGCGAGTTAGCCCCAGCCGCACTGCAACCCTTTGCGCCCATTCCCGATGATTACCTTCCGTTTCCTTCCCTGGTGGTGGGCTCCACCAACGACCGGGCAGCGTCGGCGGACCGTGCCCGGGACCTGGCCCTGCACTGGGGTAGTGAGTTCGAGCTGCTCCCGGGTGTGGGCCATATCAATACCGAATCTGGACATCAGCGCTGGATTGAGGGGCTGCGATACCTTGCCCGAGCCTCGCGCGAGCCCACGCCAAGGGTCCTGGCGGCCCAGAGTCAGAGCCTGTCGCCGCACCTGCTCAGTTACTGATTGAGGGGAATGCAAAGGACAGGCTTCAGAGCTCCGGCCCCGCCTGCGTGACGGAGGCCTGGGATACCCGGCTTTTCGGCGGTACGCTGCGGGTCAACCAGACATTACCACCAATGACCGATCCTCGGCCGATAGTAATGCGCCCAAGTATGGTGGCGCCCGCATAGATCACCACGTCGTCTTCGACAATCGGATGGCGGGGTTCGCCCTTGGTCAGGGCGCCGGTTTCGTCTTCGTTGAACCTCACCGCGCCAAGCGTTACGTTCTGGTAGATACGCACCCGGTCACCAAGAATGGCGGTCTCCCCAACCACCACGCCTGTGCCGTGGTCAATGAAAAACGAGCGACCGATGGTGGCACCGGGATGAATGTCGATGCCGGTGGCCGAATGCGCTTTCTCGGCAATGATTCGCGCGATCATCGGCAGGCCGGCCCGATAGAACCCATGGGCGATCCGGTGATGGATAATGGCTTCGACGCCGGGATAGGAAATCAGCACCTCGTCCACGCAGGTCGCCGCAGGATCGCCATGGTAGGCAGCAAGCACGTCTTCATCCAGTTGCCGCCGCAGTGCGGGCAGCTGTGCCAGCAGCTCGCTGACCAGGCCGCTGGCCTTTTCCCTCAGGGTGACCAGAGCCTGCTGTCCCCGGTCAAGGTACTGGAGTTCCAGCGCCACCTGGTTAACCAGTTCCCGCTCTACATTGCCCAGCATGTAGGCTACGAACTGGTCTTCCCGCTCTTTGGTCAGATCCGGCGGGCCCAAGCGCATGGGAAACAGAATGGCACAGAGGATGTCCACCGTTTGATGAACCGCCTGATGTGACGGCAACTCGCGGCTGCCCAGGTCCAGCTCCCGGCCCTGGCGCTCACGCCAGTCGTGACGGGCCAGGCGCAGTTCCGCCGTGATTTTATCGATAAGACGCTTACCGGATGGCAAAGACTTTCTCCTTAGATGGCGTGGCCTTGGCTGAGCACCTCAAGCAGATCACTGCGGACCTGGGTCGTCTGAAGCAGATCATACCCGTCCATCAATGGAACGTCAGATACTTCATCGTGGCGTGATCCGCCAACAAAAACGGCCAGCTCGTTCTTCCCGAACCGGTGCCAATCATGGCCATCGGTGATCGGCTGTGTGGCTACCATCACGACTGGCGCACCGGCATAGACGGTGTCGTCAAGCCATTGATCGCAATCCACCAGCTTTGCGCGCTTTGGCTCATTGGTCTGGCGGGTCCAGTAAAGATTGGTGCTGCCATGGGCAAACATCACATCACCAATGGTCAGCAGGAAATTGAAAGTACCGTGGGCAGCAATCTCAGCCGCCACGCGGCGAATTTCGCCAGCCAGCGCGTCGAGCCCGGGCCGGGTGTCACCGAAGGTGATCACCAGTTCGGTCAGCAGCAGGCCGAACGCTGCTTCACTGTCGGTTTCGCCATTGGGCTTGAAGCGTGCATTCACCGCTGGCCGGAAATCATGAAGGTCACCGTTGTGGGCAAACACCCAGTCATAGCCCCAAAGCTTGTGGCTGAAGGGATGACTGTTGACCAATTCTACCGGTCCGAAGGTGGCCTTGCGGACATGGGCGATCAGATTGCGAGTGAGAATATCCCGGCCCAGAAACGCCTGGGCCTTGCGGCAATTGAAGGCACTGGTTTTCTGGACATTCAGGTGATGGGTCCCATCGGCGTAATAGGCAATGCCCCAGCCATCCTTGTGATCACCGGTACCGCCGCCGCGGCACAGGAAGCCACGCAAAGGTTCCTGCGGGGACACTGGACGGGCGCTGTTTAAACCGAAGATCTAGCACATAGTTCACTCTGCCGTGACGAATAGTGTTGTTAATAGTAGAGAGGTGAAGCAGGGAGATTAACCAATAAAAACTGATATCTTTATCAGAATGCCCGCGGAGCAGGCTTAGCTGCCGGCTCCACCACTCAGCGACCAGCAGGCAGGGCCAACTGGCCGGCCACAACCTCCTCGGTCAACTCCGAAGCGCACAACTGGATAAACTGAAACGCATAATTGCGCAGCAGATTGCCCCGCCGTATCCCGATACGGGTCTGCTTTTCCTCGAACAGGTGATCGGTATTGAGCAACTGCAACCCCGAATCCCGGGCGGGGTTGAACGCCACCGAGGCAATGATACCGATGCCCAGGCGCAGTTCCACATAGGACTTGATCACGTCTGCATCGAGGGCGGTCATGATGATTTCCGGGCGCAGGTTTTCAGTGGCGAAAGCCTTCTCGATAGAAGCTCGGCCCGTAAAGCCTTCGTGGTAGGTAATAATGGGGTACTGCTGAATATCTTCCAGCGTCAGCAGATCTATTTCCGCCAGCGGGTGCAGCTTGGGCACTACCACACCATGGTGCCAGCGGTGATACGGAAAGGACACCAGCTGGGGAATATCACCCAGCGCCTCGGTAGCCACACCTATGTCCGCCTCGCCACTGAGCAGCATGCTGACAATTTCATCCGGGCTGCCCTGGTGCAGCCTCAACCGCACTTTTGGAAACTGCTGTTTGAACCGGCTGACCACCTCCGGTAACGCATACCGCGCCTGGGTGTGGGTGGTGGCAATGGTCAGCTCGCCGGAATCCTGTTCCTGGTAGTGCTCGGCCAGATTTTTGATATTACGGGCATCCATCAGCATGCGCTCCACATAGATCAGCATCTGCTGACCAGGCTCGGTCAGCCCCAACAGGCGTTTGCCTTTTCGGACATAAAGCTCAACGCCCAGCTCTTCCTCCAGATCCTTGATGTGTTTGGACACACCGGACTGGGAGGTGAACAGCGCATTTGCCACTTCCGTCAGATTGAAATTCTGCCGGGCGGTTTCCCGCACTATGCGTAGTTGCTGAAAGTTCACAGGCTGCCTTCCCTACTCAACGATGAAACGCCTGGCAAAGACTTGCCAACAAGTAATAAAAACCAGGATATCAATATCATTGAAGTCTAAGGCAGGCTAAAAAATAAACCGAATAATATTTACTGCATTGCTAAGCGTTTTTTTTCATATGACGCCGCCAGTACCCGGCTGGGCCAGACAAAAAAGGCCGGACAACGAAGTATCCGGCCAAACGGAGTGGTGCCACAATGAGCGCACACAACACTGCAAATTCAGATCACCTCAGGATGCCGAGGCTTTTGCGGCCCGGATATCAAACGCTCCGCCGGTATGGAAGGCCGAATCGGTAACAGCCTGTTTGCCCGGCAATAAGGGGAAGACCAGTTCCGCAAACCGGATGGATTCCTCAAGGTGGGGGTAACCAGACAACACGAACGTATCGACCCCGGCATCCCGGTATTCCAACAGACGCTTTGCCACGGTTTCGGGGTCGCCGACGAGGGCGGTGCCAGCCCCGCCCCGCACCAGACCCACACCAGCCCAGAGGTCCGGGCTGATTTCCAGCTGGTCACGACGACCGCCGTGCAGCGCCAGCATGCGTTTCTGGCCGACCGAATCCATCCTGGCCAGGTTCTGCTGGGATTTTGCGATGGTGTCATCGTCCAGGTTTTCGATGAATTTGTCCGCCTCCGCCCAGGCCTCTTCCCGGGTTTCCCGGACAATCACGTGCAGGCGCACACCAAAGCGTACCGTGCGGCCATGCTTGGCGGCCTCGGCACGGACGCGGTCGATCTTTTCAGCCACGGCTTCTGGCGGCTCGCCCCAGGTCAGGTAAGCATCCACCTGTTCTCCGGCCAGCCGGATGGCCGCATCGGAAGAGCCACCGAAATACAGCGGTGGATAGGGCTTCTGGATCGGCTCGAAGTAGTTTTTTGCGCCCTTGATGCGATGATGTTTGCCATCGAAATCGACCGTTTCACCCTGAAGCAGGCGCCGCCACACCTTCAGAAATTCATCGGCGGACTCGTAGCGCTCATCATGACTGTAATAGACACCTTCCGCGGCCAGTTCGGCGGCATCGCCTCCTGGTACAACATTCAGCAGCAAGCGGCCTCCGAGGGCTTCATCTAGCGTTGCCGCCTGGCGGGCGGAGACCGTTGGCCCCGAGATGGACGTTCTAAGCGCCACCAGCAATTTGATACGGCTGGTAACCGGGGCAAGGCTGGAAGCCACCACCCATGGGTCCTGGCAACTGGCGCCGGTGGGGATCAGCAGGCCGTCGTAACCCAGGTCTTCGGCGGTAGTGGCAATACGCTGCATATAACGGTTGGTTGCCGGACGGCCACTGCCGGGCTTGCCAAAATAACGGGTGTCGCCCGACGTGGGCAGAAACCAGAATACATCGAGAGTCATGGCCATTCTCCTTGAAGGTCGTTGTCATTGCTTGACCGCAGGTTAGCGCCCCAGGCTCCGCTCACAAATCCGATTATCTTCGATCAACATTCTTTTTTATGGATACAGGTACCCGGCCCCGGTCGTGGTTGCTTTTCCGGATTTGAGCAAAGCATTTCAGGTTTTCTTGGTTTGGTGGCGTCGAGTGGTCTGGTAGTTTATGAGCACTCTCCGGGTAACCCCTTCTGCCCAAGTAACGTGCCAGAGCTGTACTCCGTTACACTGCTGCGCATCCTTTCTTTGCGTGTATCGCTTTCGGAGACATACTGATGCCGCCTACTTCCTCTGCGAGAGCTACCCAGAACTCCGAAATGACAGCCAACAACGCCTTTGGCCACAACATCACCTTTGCTGAAGCGGTCCATGTGTGGTTGCGTGTCGCAATGCTGAGCTTCGGTGGCCCGGCGGGCCAGATTGCGGTGATGCACCGGATTCTGGTGGATGAGAAGCGATGGGTCAGCGAGAGCCGGTTTCTGCACGCACTCAATTACTGCATGGTGCTGCCCGGGCCGGAAGCGCAGCAACTGGCCACCTATCTAGGTTGGCTACTACACGGTGTTAAAGGCGGTCTGGTGGCGGGCACACTGTTCGTGCTGCCTGGCTTTGTGGCGATTCTGGGGCTGAGCCTGCTGTACGCCGGCTTTCAGGAAACCTCTCTGGTTCAGGCGCTGTTCTTCGGTATCAAGGCAGCGGTGTTGGCGGTGGTCATCCAGGCGGTAGTTCGCATTGCCCAGCGGGCACTGAAAAACCGGATCATGGTCACTTTGGCGGCCCTGGCTTTCGTGGCCATCTTCTTTTTTGCCGTGCCCTTTCCCTTTGTCATTGCAACGGCGGCGCTGGTGGGAGTGATTGGCCGCCACCTGGACCCGGAGCGATTTGTGGTGATCAAAGGCCATGCCACGCCGGAAGAGAGCGAGCGCGCCATTGACGCAATGATGGCGAACAGCACTGGCCATCACACCGAGGCAAGCCGCGGGCGCACACTGAAAGTGCTCGGGATTTGGCTGCCCCTGTGGTTTGTGCCTCTGATAGCGCTGGCCCTCTCGCTGGGCATGGACAATGTGTTCACCCAGATCGGTCTGTTCTTCAGCAAGCTGGCCGTGGTGACCTTCGGGGGTGCTTATTCGGTACTGGCCTATATGGCTCAGGAAGCAGTCCAGAATCATGGCTGGCTGGCCCCGGGTGAAATGCTCGATGGCCTGGGTATGGCAGAATCCACACCCGGGCCTCTGATTCAGGTGGTGCAGTTTGTCGGGTTTATGGGCGCCTTCCGGGATTCCGGTGGCCTGGACCCGTTTACCGCCGGCGTTCTGGCTTCAATATTGGCCACCTGGGTCACCTTCGTACCCTGTTTCCTCTGGATTTTTCTCGGTGCGCCCTATGTGGAGAAACTGCGGGGCAACCAGGCCGTCAGCGCCGCGCTGTCAGCCGTTACCGCAGCTGTGGTCGGCGTCATGCTGAACCTTGCCATCTGGTTTGCGGTGCACGTGATCTTTGCTGAGGTCCAGACGTCGAAAGCCTGGGGCGTTCAGTGGCTCGCTCCGCAGTGGGACAGTGTCCAACTGGCCAGCGTGGTTCTGGCGCTGGGGGCATTCGTCGCCATTCTCCGTTTCAAAATCGGCATGCTACCGGTGCTGTTCACCAGCGCCTTGCTGGGTATGCTTTGGTATTGGTTATAAAGGTGGCACCACCGGGGCACCTGACAAGTAAGAATACCTGCAATGCTTTGCAGAAAAAGGCATATAAACCTTATCAAAATCAGGCAAATACTTTTCTTAAATACTTGGTTCCGGATGAGCTTGAGACACCTTAAGGTGCAGCTCCCTGTCCATCCACATGCTGCCGGATATTTTACGACCAAGGATTCTGCCGTATGAATCGACCGGGTCGTTCACGAGCTGGGTCTGTCCGCCATTAACATTGAGCCCGGTTTTGCCGAACCGGCCCGCCAACCGGACAATCCGGTTTACTTCCCGATCTACGAGTATTGCGCGCGCCTTGGCGTACCGGTGTCGTTGATGAGCGGGCCCACCACGCCGGATCCCAGGTTCAATGATCCGGCCGGACTGGCGGTGGTGGCCAATTCGTTTTCCACCTTACCGCTGATCGTCTACCACGGTTACTGGCCGAACGTCGCCCAGGCCATTGGGGTAGCGTTCCGTGATCAGAACGTCTTCCTGGTGCCGGACATGTACCTGTTCCAGCCCGGCAGCCAGTTGTACGTGGAGGCCGCCAACAGTTTCCTCTCGGAACAACTACTGTTTGGCTCGTCCTACACCTTCCGGCCCATCCGCCAGTCCATCAACGACACGCTCGAACTGGGTTTCCGGGAAGCGGTACTCGACAAGGTGTTTTATCAAAATGCGGCGGGGCTATTGGGCCTTTAAAACATTATGACGCTATTGACCTTTACCAGTGAGCCAGAAACGCGTTAGCAATTTATCGAAGAACCATATCGTTTTTTATTGGAATTCAGAAGGTTAAGTTCTTGGTACCTTGATGGAACGGATGTGAAAATTAACCAGAGGAGTGACCCATGACATTAAAACTCGGAGACACCGCCCCCGATTTCGAACAGCAATCCAGCGAGGGCAAGATCCACTTTTACGAATACCTTGGCGACAGCTGGGGCGTGCTGTTTTCCCATCCGGCGGATTTCACGCCCGTGTGCACCACCGAACTGGGCCTCACGGCCAAGCTCAAGGATGAGTTTGAAAAACGCAACGTCAAGGTGCTGGCCTTGAGCGTCGACGATGTCGATTCGCATGGCAAGTGGATTGAGGATATCAATGAGACCCAGGGCACGCGGGTGAACTTTCCGATTCTGGCCGACAGCGACCGTAAGGTTTCGGAACTATACGACATGATTCACCCCAACGCCGACAACAGTGCAACGGTGCGCTCCGTGTTCGTGATCGACCCGGCCAAAAAAGTGTGCCTGACCCTGACCTACCCCGCCAGCACCGGTCGGAATTTCAATGAACTGCTGCGGGTCATCGATTCCCTGCAACTGACCGAGCACCACAAGGTGGCGACACCGGGCAACTGGGAAAGCGGGGACGACGTGGTGATTGTGCCCGCACTTCAGGACGAGGAGGAAATCAATCATCGGTTTCCATCTGGCTATCGCGCAGTCCGGCCTTATCTACGCCTGACCGCAGATCCTTCCAAACAAACGGCATGAAGGCCCAAGAAAACAGGCACTCACGAAAAGACCGGAGGTTTGCAGCCTCCGGTCTTTTAGTTCCTGCGCTGGCGACCATAGGTTCGAAAGGCTGCCAGGGCTTGTTACTACACTGCCAGCGTTTCGCCTAGCCGGGAGTGAGTCCGGTCCCGGCTTAACGGGTGGTCCGGGTGCGTCTCGAAGCCATCGATAAAGCGATCCAGAGCAACCCCAAGGCGCTGCAGAATTTCGTCGCCAATCAGGTAGTCCCCGGTTTCGGTTTTCTCGAAGTGGCTATCCGGGGAGTAGACCACCGGCAGCGCCTTTTCCGCCTTAAGGTTAATAAAAATCGGCTGCAGGGCGTGATCCACCGCCAGCATGTGGGCCGGTGATCCGCCCGAGGCCACTGGCAACACACTTTTGTGCAGCAAACCACCTTCGGGAATCAGGTCCAGCAGGGTTTTCAGAACTCCAGAAATGGAGGCCTTGTACACCGGGGTAGATACGATCAAACCGGCCGCCCCCGCGACATCTTTCAGGTACGCCTGTACCTGATCGCTCTTGAAATCAGCGCGCAGCAGACTGTTCGCATCAAAGTTTTCCACACTGTAAGTGCGCACTTCCACATCCCGCTTTGCCAGTTCGCCAAACAGATACTCGGCCAGGGCGCTGGAGCGGGATTTCACGTTGGGGCTGCCCAGCAGGGCGACAATATGCATAAAAACTCCCTTTCACCTTGTTGAGGCCTGAGGCGCGGCTTTCTCGCCGGCTTCAAACCAATGCGTTTCGGTAGGCCGCAGGTACACCCGCTCACCCACCGCCAGATCCAGGGCCCGGAAGTCCCGGCGCGGCAGCTCAACGTCGATCACGTTGGGCAGGCCGTCACTGGCGGCATGCTCAGGCACCACCTCCAGGCGGTATACGCTGCCCATGGGCTGGATGAACTTGACGCGGCATTCCGGCAGCTTCTCGTCCGTGGTTTTCAGCAGCTCGAAATCGTGCGGGCGAATGTAGGCGGCAAATGGGGTGTCGTCTCCGGCCCCTTCACTCCCGGGTGGCCGAATAGGCAGTTGCCAGGCACCGGTATCCAGAGTCTCGCCCTGAAGGCGACCGTGGAAGACGTTCACATTGCCGATAAAAGACGACACAAAGGGACTGGCGGGGTTGTCATAAACCGCTTCCGGAGTGCCCACCTGTTCGATCCGGCCTTTGTCCATTACGACAATGCGGCTCGCGACCTCCATCGCCTCTTCCTGGTCGTGGGTGACGAAGATGCTGGTCACGTGCAGTTCGTCATGCAGCCGGCGAAGCCAGCGGCGCAGTTCCTTGCGGACATTGGCATCCAGGGCGCCGAAGGGCTCGTCGAGCAGCAGGAACTTGGGCTCTACCGCCAGCGCTCTCGCCAGGGCCACCCGCTGACGCTGTCCGCCGGAGAGCTGGGCCGGAAAGCGTTTGCTCAGCCAGTCCAGCTGCACCAGATCCAGCAGCTCATGTACCCGTTTACGGATCTGCTCCTCGCTGGGGCGCTCGCTGCGTTTGAGAACCCGAAGACCAAAGGCCACGTTCTCGAAGACGGTCATGTGCCCGAACAGGGCGTAGTGCTGGAAAACAAATCCCACGCCCCGTTGCTTGATGTGCTTACCGGTGACGTTCTCACCGTTGAGCCAGACTTCGCCTTCATCGACAAAATCCAGCCCGGCGATCATCCGCAGCAGCGTGGTCTTGCCGCAGCCGGAAGGGCCCAGCAGGGCCACCAGTTCGCCGTCGTCGACATTGAGTGAGACATTGTCCAGGGCCTTGAAATCGTCAAACGCCTTGGTGATGTTGCGGACTTCGATGCTCATTGTGTTGCTCTCTCCAGTGACCGCGCCTGTTGCCACTCAACCAGGCTTTTCAATACCAGTGTCAGGATCGCCAGCCCAGCCAGCAGCGAGGCAACGGCAAAGGCGGCGGTAAAGTTGTATTCGTTGTAGAGAATCTCCACGTGCAGCGGCAGGGTGTTGGTCTGGCCCCGGATATGGCCGGACACCACCGACACCGCGCCGAACTCGCCCATGGCCCGGGCGTTACACAGGATGATCCCGTACAGCAGGCCCCATTTGATTTTCGGCAGGGTGATTTTCCAGAACATGGTCCAGCTGCCGGCCCCCAGGGCGATGGCAGCCTCCTCTTCTTCGGAACCCTGCTCCTGCATCAGCGGGATCAGCTCCCGGGCCACAAAGGGCACAGTCACGAACAGGGTGGCCAGAATGATGCCCGGCACCGCGAAGATGATCGGGAAGCCCTGCTCGGCGAACCAGCTGCCGAACCAGCCGTGGGCCCCGAACACCAGCACGAAGATCAGGCCGGCGATGACCGGTGAGATGGAAAACGGCAGGTCGATCAGCGTGGTCAGCGTTCCCCGACCGGTAAACTGGAACCGGGCGATCATCCAGGCGGCGGCAATGCCGAACACCGTGTTCAAAGGGACCACAACCGCCGCCACCAGCAGGGTCAGCTTGATGGCCTCCCAGGTGTAGCGGTCATTGATAGCCTGAGCATAGAGATCCCAGCCTTCGCTGAAGGCCTCGATTAACACCGCCGCCAGCGGCAGCAGCAGGAACAGGCCTATGATGAAAATGGCCAGGCCGGTGAGCAGGTAGCGGGGCCACTGCCGGGCACCGGGCTGGTCCAGGCGATCCAGCGCCAGAGTCTGTGTGTGCATGGGGCTCTCCTGGGGTTCTGTTAAAGTTTGCCGGTGCGCTTGCGGGTCCAGGCCTGCAAAAGGTTAATGACCAGAAGCATGATGAACGCCACCACGAGCATCATCAGGCCGATAGCGGTTGCGCCGGCGTAGTCGTACTGCTCCAGCTTGGTGATGATCAGCAGCGGTACGATTTCCGAGACCATGGGCATGTTGCCGGCGATGAAGATCACCGAACCGTATTCACCAAGCCCCCTGGCAAACGCCAGGGCGAAGCCCGTAAGCAATGCCGGAATCAGCGGTGGAAACAGCACCCGCCGGAAGATAGTCCAGGGTGAGGCCCCCAGGCTCTGGGCCGCTTCTTCCAACTGGCTGTCCAGGTCCTGCAGAACCGGCTCCACCGTGCGCACCACAAAGGGCAGGCCGATGAACATCAGTGCCACGACAATACCCAGAGGCGTATAGGCGATGCGGATGCCCAGCTCGGTGAAGAAACTGCCAATCCAGCCGTCCGGCGCGTACAGGGCCGCCAGCACAATGCCGGCCACGGCCGTGGGCAGGGCAAAGGGCAGATCAATCACCGCATCGAACAGACGCTTGAAAGGCATGGGGTAGCGCACCAGCACCCAGGCAATCACAAACCCCAGAAACAGGTTGATAAAGGCCGCCGCCAGCGCTGTGAGAATGCTCACCCGGAAAGACGCCAGCACCCGGCTATTGGTCAGCGTGGCCACCAGCTCCTCAAGGCTCAGCTCGGTGGTCTTCCAGACCAGTGCGCAAAGCGGGATCAGAACCAGCAGGGAGAGGTAAAACAGGGTAATACCACTTGCCAGGCGAAAGCCTGGCAAGATGGAGAAGGATCGCTTCATAATCGCCTCATTGTGGGAGGTAGATTGCGTCGAAGACACCGCCGTCGTTGAAGTGGGTTTTCTGGGCGTTCTGCCAGCCGCCGAACACGTCCTGCACGGTGACCCGGGTTACTTTCGGGAACAGCTTCAGGTCTTCCTTGTTGGCAAAGTGCTCGAAGACCGGACGGTAGTAGTGCTTTGCCGCCAGTTGCTGGGCCACCGGAGAATACAGATACTCCAGGTAGGCCTCGGCCGCCTCGACCGCGCCCTCACCTTTTTTCTCGACATTGCCATTCACCACGGTGACCGGTGGTTCGGCCAGGATACTGATGGACGGCACGACAATGTCGAACTCACCCTGGCTCAGTTTGTTCACCGCCAGCAGCGCCTCGTTCTCCCAGGCCAGCAGCACATCACCCAGACCACGCTTCACAAAGGTGGTGGTGGAGCCACGTGCGCCGGAATCGAGAATCGGCACGTTCTTGTAGAGCTTGGTCACGTATTCTGTGGCTTTCTGCTCGGCCGCCTTCACTTCGTCGGCGAACTCGGGGTTATCAAGCTTGCTCAGGTCGCCCAGCTCCTTTTTCAGCACATAGGACCAGGCCGCCAGGTAATTCCAGCGGGCGCCGCCAGAAGTTTTCGGGTTCGGGGTGATCACCTCGACGCCCGGTTTGGTCAGATCATCCCAGTCCTGAATGTTCTTGGGATTACCCTTGCGCACCAGAAACACGATGGTCGAGCTATACGGGGCGCTGTTGTTGGGCAATCGAGTCTGCCAGTCGGCCGGCAACTTGCCGGTGCGCTCGCCGATGGCGCTGATGTCATAGGCCAGGGCCAGGGTGACGACATCGGCCGGCAGGCCATCAATCACCGAGCGGGCCTGCTTGCCTGCACCGCCATGGCTTTGCTCGATGGTGACCGAATCACCAGACCTGGCCTGGTACCAGTCGGAAAATTCCTTGTTGTACTCCTGGTAGAACTCCCGGGTGGGATCGTAGGAGACGTTCAGCAGGGAGATATCCTCAGCCTGCGCCGGGCCGGCCACGGAAGCGGCCAGCAGGACACTGGCGGAAAACGCCAGCAGTGGTTTTCGGAAAGACATATCAAACTCCTCGGGATTTAAAGCGTTGACTGCCTCCGGCGGTCCGGTCGGCCAACAGGTTGTTCATCGGGTTTTGGCTGTTCAGCGGGCGCCGGTGGATTTCTCGAACCGCACCTTCTCCCGCTTCTCAAGTTGCACAAGCTGGCCCTGGTGAAACGTCAGTTCGACGGTGCCGAAGTCCATCTTGCCAATCAGGCTCTCAATGAGGCTGGACAGCTCCTGCACCAGCCTCGGATTGCTGTCGCTCATCTTTATCTCCATTGACTGTGTCAACATGAACACGAGGTTACTGATGGCAGGTTAGAAACAGAAACACGAAAAACTGAAATCTTTATGAAGCAGAAGAATAAGGGTAGGGAATCTATTCTGAAATTAGCAGCCCATTGGTCAGGGGTTCACCCGCAGGCAGCAAGATGTAAGCGTCTGGCCATTGCATCTCGTCAGCTATGGCCGGCTTCTGTCGACGTGAGTGCGTCGGTGTGGAATTTGGTTTTGACGAGCCTCGATGCGAATGTTCGCTTTTGTTCAGGTGCTGTCCGGGATGCGGGATAGTCGCAAAGCGAACATTCAATCGGAGCGCAAAACCATAGTCACTTGTTAGTGATTCTCTAACCATTTTCACTCTCTGACCGGCCTCAAGCGTTTAATCAAACTGCTGGCCTGTCCAAAATCGTTTAACCACTAGACCGGTCAGGCTCTAAATGGGTTTCTTAATACAAGCGCGAGCTGGATTTCCTGGCAATGAGCCGACTTAAAACAAGGCCAGGATCAACTATAGTTTTGGAGCAATGAATCAGAGTCCTAAGCAACTACTCAAGTTCGCCATTTTTTGACCCCGGCGCTCTGTCCTAAAGTAAAACTTTTTTGAGCATTCACTATAAAATTCTGGAACTTTTTTCTACTCTCAATGACAGTACCGAGGTAGCGATCTCACAAGGAACGGAACCCGATGGAAACTGAAGTGCAATCAGAGTCCGAAGCATCATTAATCGAAGACCTAAAACGGAGAGACTCAACCGCCTATCAGAAAGCGGTACGCGACTACTCACCCGGCATGTTGGCCGTCGCCCGATTTTACCTGGACCACTCAAGCGCCGAGGAAGTAGTCCAGGACTGCTGGGTAACGGTTATTGATGCTGTCCAGAAGTTCGAGGGCCGATCCGGTCTGAAAACCTGGCTGCACCGTATCGTCGCCAATCGCTGCAAAAACCGGCTGCGAACGGCGAACCGGGAAGTCGCAACGGACTTCTCCGAGACCCTGGAGCCTGAACTGGCTAATCGTTTCAATTCCACAGGGCGATGGGATCTGCCCCCCAAGCTGCAATTCCATGAGTCCGCCGACACCCTGTTGGAAAATGGCGCCCTTAGCGATTGCCTGGACAAGCATCTCTCTGCACTGCCGGAAACCCAGCGTTCAGCCCTGATGCTTTACGAAGCCCATCAACATAAATCCGATGATGTCTGTAACATTCTGGATGTCAGTGCCTCTAACCTTCGTGTACTTTTACACCGTGCGAGGCAAAAGATCTTTCTCATGGTGGAGACCTTCCAGGAGACGGGCGAATGTTAATGTGCAGGGATCTGGCCGAGATTGCCAGTGACTACATCGATGGTGAACTCAGCGGCCGGCAGAACCTGTCAGTAAAAATGCATCTGATGATGTGCAAGGACTGCCGCACGTTTATCGGCAACCTGCGTGCAAGCAGTAGTCTGCTGAGTGCTCACTCCTCGGGGAAGGCCGACGAGGAGTTTCTGCGCAGGATTGACGAAAGGGTGGCTGAAGCGCTGAATGACCGACAAAACAAGGGAAGTGATTCAGAGTAACGCTTTCGGGATTTCTATTCGGCCTCGAATACATTGGTATCCGGATGGAAGGTATACCAGGCAAACCAGAAAGCCCGGGTCGCCGGAAGAAGATTGCCTGAATCGTCGCGCAATTCCGCCGATGGCACTTCCGGGTCATAATGCACCTGCACAGACTTCCCACCAATACGGTCTTCAAGTACGGCACCGTGATCAGCCAGCTCCGGGAACGGCCAGGCCTTACTTTCACCATTGTGTGACCAGCCTAACACCCAGGTTTTTGGATGATATTTCCGGCTGGTGTGGGTGACCGGAAAATAGAGTCGCTCCGAGTGATCGTAATCGCCATAGGGCGACATTCGATAATTACGGTGGTGGCCGGTATCGGTGGAAAGCACTGTTCCGCTTTCTTCAACGCGGTCCCGCCAGCGGTGCCAGAGCTCGTGGCGAATGGCGACGGGTTCCAGCTCAGTTCCCGCCAACGGCCCCGAAACCGCCCGCCCTTCAATCTGCGACCACAGGGATTCGGTCTGATGGTCGTACATGAGCAGATCACTGTTATACAGCAGACCCGAGACTCCGAACGTAAGAGTCCGCCCGTCTACCCTTGGATCAAAGGCCATGCCCGTGCCGCACAGCGGGCAGAAGGTGATCAGCAACGGCGTGCCGCCAAGATCATGATTCACGATCTCGTGCCAGTTCAGGATTCCAATAGGATAGGCAAAACTGACCTCTCCTTTGTCATAGGTCAGCATCAGGTCATCGGACCGCCAGAGGGATGCGTCTTCAGGGTCCTGGAACAGCGGTTCATTAATCGATGGAATGCCGTCCCGGGGCGGTCCTCCGCGGAGAATCTCCTCCACCGGCACAAGCGCATTGCCAAGCTCGAACCCATTCTTTGTTTGACTGAAAGCCGGCTGGGCGAATAGCAGCGATGCCATTGCCAGAATCACGAGATTGTTGAATCTATTCATGACTCCTCCCGGGGATGCCCACCTCTCTGAGTCGCTGCTCGATTCTCGGTACGGAAAACCCATGCAACCGCTCGCCACCAATCAGGAAAAACGGTGTCCCCCTGCCGCCGAGTCGTTCAAATGTGTCCCGCGCAGCCCTGGAGGCGGTTATATCGAATTCCAGGTAGGAGACCTGGTTGTCGTGGAAATAATACTTGGCCGCCTCACAGCCTGGACAGAATGGCTGTGAGAAGAGAACGACACGGGAATCCGGTGTGCCCATGCTTTTTTCAATGACCTCACCGGACAACAACGCACTGTTCCAGCTCAATAAAACGGCCACTGCGGCGGTTACTGCAAACGCCCTTGCGATTGGCATTTTCATGCTCACCTCCCAGGCAGGAGACAGGACCCTGCTTGCTGTTACGGGGGAGACACTGCACCAGCCGGTTTGTTACACCGAATCCGATTGCATATGGACGTTTCGGGCCTCTTCATGAACCGCTTGCTCGGCTGCCTCGGCCTCCCGAAGCAGCGTCAGATCCTTGCTGACACTGGTGTAGGTTGATACCAGGTAGGGCACGCAGTACGTCAGCAAAACTTTCAGCCAGTCCATGGACGCCGCGCCGGTGACCGCTTCCCATTGATTGATGAGCACCAGAAGCGTGCCAACAACTGCCGCCAGCTTTGCGGCACGCCGGGGCGTACCGTGGCCTACCGCAAGCTCACAGGCCTCCCTGCAGCGGCGAGCCGGGGTACGCAAAATCTGGAGAAACGACATCTATACCTCAGGACGAGCATGTTGTTATCTGAAAAATCCCTGAATAACTCGTTCGGTTTGCGGAACTTTGAGGTCATCAGGGCGGACAATGAGAATATCAGCTTTCTGGCCTTCCGATGGAAAGCCGATTTTTTTACCGGGAAAGACCGTCTCTAGCTCTTTACCGAGAGACTTGATGGCCATATCCTGCTTTAACAGTGTAGCCACCACTAGTGGCACACCTGTCCAGGTTTGCTTAACCATCTTGAGAACATCCGCGAAACTGCCTGCCTCCGAGGTCACACTGCTGGAAACAATCACACCAGCAGGCTTCGTGGAGCTGCCGCCGGTGACAGGCGTAAAGCCAAGTTTCGAAAGCAGTTCGGTCATCGGTTTACGGATGAAAGGATGAGGACGGGCGAGAACAACTTCTCTGGTCATAGCAGACTCCTGGCTTGCTGATTCAATTGACTCACATCGTCAAGACACCCCCTTCTGTCGTTTGTTACACGGCTCCTCCGATATTCCCGGAACTTCCCCGTGACCTCCATGTCTCTGGAACGATCATTCAAAAATCATAGAAGGATAAAAGAATGCCCAAACAGTTACCTCTCGCCCTGTTGCTGCTGCGTCTCGGTGTTTTTACGGTGTTCCTGTTCTGGACCCTGGACAAGCTTATACAGCCAGATCATGCCGCCAAAGTGTTCGGTGCGTTCTACGGCCTCGGAGGGCTCAGTGAGACCGCCTTTTACATCATGGGAGCAGCCCAACTCGCGCTTATCCTCGCGTTTGTGGCAGGGGTAATGAAAACCTGGACTTATGGCGCCATTTTTGTATTCCACGGCGTTTCTACCCTGTCAGCCTTCGGCAAATACCTCCAGCCTTTTGATAATCTCCTGTTCTTTGCGGCCTGGCCAATGCTTGCTGCCTGCGCTGCCCTGTTCCTTTTGCGGGACTACGATACCCTGACACTCTCCCGCCAACCGGTTCCCGCAACCGCCTGATCAGTCCGCGAAAGGCTGTAACATTAACCCCGACTGCATGTCATTGTTATTAACAAAAACAGACATGCAATCGGGGGTTAACCATGCTGCTGAACTGGCTGTCGAGGCGACTGGCTGCCTATCTGTCCAAACAGATCAAATGCTACTCGGTCCGAACCTCCACCTGGGCAGCTATACAGGCGTCGATCAAACCCGGGGACGTGCTTCTGGTGGAGGGAAATACCAGAATCAGCACGGCTATCAAGTATCTGACCCAGTCCACCTGGTCCCATGCGGCGCTGTATCTCGGCCCCGAGGCGAACCTGGGTATTGATGAGGACGGAGAGGAACATGTTCTGGTCGAGGCGGATCTTGAGGACGGTATTCGATGCCTGCCGCTGTCTTTTTACCGCAACTTTCACACCCGAATCTGCCGGCCTGTCGGGCTCAGTGACCAGGATATCAGCAAGCTGATCGACTACTCGAAAAGCCGGATCGGGCACCAGTACGACCTGAAAAACGTCTGGGACCTGGCACGCTACCTTTGCCCCACACCACCGGTACCAACCCGTTACCGTCGTTCCATGCTGGCATTGGGCAGTGGCGACCCTACCCGGGCCATCTGTTCGACATTTATTGCCCAGGGCTTCCAGTCGATCCGCTATCCGATACTGCCTGAACGCCTGGCCAAATCAGACGATGACGCAGATTGGCAAGCCCAGCAACGCGAATACTTCCGGATTCGGCATCACTCCCTGTTCGCGCCTCGGGATTTTGATGCATCGCCCTATTTTGATGTAATCAAACCAACGCTGGAGCAGGGGTTTGATTACCGGCAGTTTCAGTGGGCAGATTGAGCCTCCTGTTTAATCATCGCCCTTATCTTTCGCGGCCCGGAATCCCGTTTGCGAGGGCTTGCCCAACAGATACCCCTGCAGCTCGTCGCAACCCGCCGATGCCAGCCAGCTAGCCTGTGCTTCGGTTTCAACACCCTCGGCAATAACCTCGCAGCCCATGGCATGGGCCATGGTGATTATGGTTCTGCACAGAGCCTGGTCCTGCTCGTTATCCGGAAGGCCCGTTACAAAGGTCCGGTCAATCTTGATACGGGACACAGGCATTGCCTTGAGATAAGCCAGGGAGGAATAGCCGGTGCCAAAATCGTCGACCGCAAGGGTCAGATCCAGCTCACGAAAGCGATTGAGGGTTGTCATTGCCAGTTCAATATCGTGCATCAGGGCCGTTTCGGTAATTTCCAGCTCCAACAGACGAGCGGAAACGCCACGGCTTTCAAGCAAAGCCGAAAGTCGGTCGGCAAAACCCGGATCGTGAAGCTGAAGCGCAGAGACATTCACCGCAATTCGCCCTGAAAACCCCTGTTCCGACCATTCCTTCAAAGTGGCAACCGCCTGTTCCAGGACCCAGTCGCCGATTTTTACGATAAGCCCGGTTTCCTCCGCCAACGGAATAAACTCAGCGGGTGAAATCGGGCCAAGCAGGGGATGATGCCAGCGAAGGAGCGCTTCATAACCGGTGTTCCGTCTGAGGCGATCGAACTGCGGCTGGAAATACAGCTGCAATTGCCGGTTCTCGATGGCCGTTTTGAGACTTTGAATCAATTCCTGCCTGTGGAGGACCTGATCTCCGAATTCCGTGGCAAAAAACTGCACCCTCTGGCTCGGTGACTTTTTTGCACGATGCATGGCAATTTCAGCGTGACTGAGCAGGGTTCTGGCATCCTGTCCATCCAGTCCGGAGACGGCAACGCCAGCACTGACCTCACACTCAAAGGTTTTACGACCAACCTGGACCGGCCGCTGACAGGCTTCGATAACGGCAGAGATCCCGGCCTCAATGTCCGTTGAAGCTCGGCCCCGATCACCGACCAGCAGCCCGAACACATCGCCTCCAAGACGGGCAACCCGGCCATGATTGGCACTGAAGCCGGCGATACGACGGGCAATTTCCTGCAATACCCGATCGCCAGCCTCGTGGCCTGCCAGACCATTCAGCGTCTGGAAATCGTTCAGACCGAGCACCAGAACGGCCTCTTCCCCTCCGCCATGGTCTGGATCGCTGAAATGGCGGTCCAACTGCTCTTCGAACAGGCTTCGGTTGGCAAGGCCGGTAAGTTGATCATAGAGGGTCCGGATCTCCAGTTCCTGCTCGGTTCTTCGCAGGGTGCGGGTTCGTTCCGCAAGCAATTGGTCGAGCTCCCGGTTAAGCAGTTTCAGCCGTGACAGGTAAGCCGCGTTCTGTTTCAGCATGCTGTTGAACACTCCTTCCACTTCACCGAACTCATCGCAGCGGCCGGCGGGCGTGAGGTATTTCAGGGGATGTTCGGCGTCCTCGCCAGCGCGGGATATGCGATCACGGAGTTTGAGGAGTGGGGACAGCATCATACGATCGACCACGAACATGGTCACGGCGGTCACAAAAACGGCGATCAGCAGCGACAGACCCAGTATCCGGAACACAAAGGCAACCAGCTCCGATGGCACGTCACTGACATCCACCCGGGCCAGGACCTCGTAATTCGAGAGAACCGGGTCAGCGGACCAGGAGAGATCGAGCATTCCCTGCGGTGTCCTGGGCGCAGAACGAAGCAAGCCATTGGCGGGGTGTGGCGTTGTGATGGTTTCACCCGCTCGATACTCGGTTCCGGCTCTGCGCAGGGAGACACCAACCAACGGACTGCTGGTGATCAACGCCTCCAGTGCAGCCCCGGTTATATCCCGTCCCCGGGTGTGATTGATGAAAGTGATGATTGCCTGGCTGGCTATATCAACCCGGTCGTTCAGAAGGTCTTCCTCGTAATTGCGGTACGACGGAATAAGGATGGCGACCTCAATGGCAAGAATGGCCCCAAAGGCCGCCAGGGTGAGATTGCGGCACAACCGGCAATCAATGAGTTGTCTGGCCCACTCCCTGAAAGAACGCCTGGCAAGGGATTGATCCTCCCTGCCCAGCTCGCCGTTGGCCATGTCCAACTCTGGTTCCACCACCGATTTCATACTACCTCGCCGTTTTTAAGAGCTTTTTAGAGAGACACGCAAGGCAAAGGTAAATTACAAAAAAGGGTGGGGTTTTACCCCCACCCAAGTCCGACAGCAGACTCACTGATGCAAAGCGATGCTATTGCTTGTCGATAAATTTTTTCTGTTCCACCCGGGAATACTCCGTTAGCGCTGCCAGCTCCTCGGAACCCCACTCAAGAGGCTCTGCAGCCATCGGTGCCACCATGCAGATCTGCACCATTTCATCCAGGTGCACCATGTCCATGCCAAAGTCACGCTGGCCCATGGCTACGACATGAGGGTATTCATTCTTGAACGTGGCATTGTAGCCAGCGCCATTGGCATGACAGGTTGCGCAGGAAAGGCCGTTGGAAGACAGGCTGTTGTCATTGAACAGCTTTTCGCCCTTGGCCCGCAGATCTGCAACATTGCCCTGGTAGGGTGTATAGCCTTCGGGACGGCGGACCGCTTCCTTGAGTTTGGCAGACGCACCTTCTCCTTCCGCCTCACCTTCAGCTTCACCCTCGGCTTCCCCTTCAGCCTCGCCTTCACCTTCTGCGTGGCCCTCTGCTTCACCTTCGGCGCGAGCTTCGGCTTCGCCCTCTCCTTTCGCGGAACCTTCCGCTTCGCCCTTGGCCTCGCCTTCTGCTTCGCCGCGGGCCTCACCTTCAGCCTCCCCCTGGGCGGCCTCAGCCGAAGGGATCAACCCAAGCCCGGAGCCGCTGCTCGCATTGAAGCCGGCCACGGCCACCACCGTCATCATGGGAACCGATACCATGAGATTTCGGGACAGTTTTCGTAGAAGTTCCTTTCGGTTTTTGTCTGTGGACATATCTGCAACCTCCGGTCGTATTTTTCCTTGTTCAGGGTGCGGGCCTGTTATCCAGACCTTTGAAGCACGGACACCCCGGCCGCGCAATTGTTACTGCCCGGGAAACCGGGCCAGTATCTAAAAGTGAGATTGGTCTCAGTTACCCGGATATGACTCATGCTTACCGTGGCGCGGCCTTTTCGCTTCATGGCTATGGCCACACTCTCAGGCCAGCCATGCTTGTTGCGATGCAGGTCCAGGAGACGCCCAACGGCCTGGCCTGGCTCACAGCGCTTCAGTGCCTGGCGAACCAGATATCGTCGAAGAGCGGGAACAAAGCGCGGCATGAGCGACGAACTACTGATGGTCACCTCCGCCAAATCACGGGTTTCTTTCAGAGTCTCGCCGGTCCATTCCCATTTGAAAGGACCACAGGGTTCACCATTAAAGGCCAGGAGAATAAACGGCGGATACCGGGAAAGAGTCTCGCCCCACAGGAATGCCCGGACTTCTGCAACGGTTCGCGCTGAGCTCAGACGCCTGACCAGTAACCCACGACTTGTAGACTGGCCTGCAGCCACCCGGGATGGGTAACGGTAGTTGTTCAAAAGGGCGATAATGAGGCCCTGGCTGTTGGCTGCGATCCAGGTGCCACCACCCAACGGATCTTTGGGCATCAGCGTGCTGACCCCATCGCGACATTTAACAACGGGCGGGCCCGCTTCGGGGCGCTGCAACGACTCGTCCCTGTTAAAAAACAGGTCAAGTCCTGCCGGTGAGTACTGCCAGCTCAATGTGCACATGGGTTCAGGCGCTTTCGGCCATGCCCCGGGCCTGCCGTTGCAGGTACCGCAAAGTCGAGGGATGAACCCCGAACTCGGCACCGACTTCCACGCCCGCCTGTTCGGCCAGCATGCCGATAATCGCCATGTGATGAATGGTATGGCTGGCCAGGAACACCAGTTCGCGATCCACGCTGGTCTTGACTACCTGCCCCTGTTCGTCGCTGATGTGCAACATGGCAAGCCCGTCGAAATGGTCCGCGCTGAATCGGCTACGCAACGTCCGCAGAATCTCTGATAATCGGTTGGCACCAGCCCGTCGATCCGTTTCCAGTGACAGATCACGATTCCGGTTTTCATAGTCGAGCAGCGCTCCCGGTGAAGCTGTGGCCGACAGCAGGGCACTGTAATGGTCGATAATGTGCCGGACATGCTTGCCAATCACATGCTGCTTACGCTGGCCGAAACTCCGCCGGTAAAGATTCCCTGGCAAGTTTTCCAGCATTTCAATGAGCTGCCCGATTGCATGGGCGTTTTCTTCAACAATGTCGTTAACGGTGTCGTCTCGCTCAGAGCCTGATTGAGTCATGGTATTCGTCCGCTTCTTGTTGGTCCCGGGTTCGATTGCCTTTCAAGCTGAGGCAGTGAGAACGACCGCGTGGACACAAGTCTTGCTCGTGCCCACCCGATCAACGGCTCAGGCTTCGGCCTCTCCTTCAGCTTCACCTTCCGCTTCGCCTTCGCCTTCTCCCTCAGCTTCACCTTCGCCCTCGGCCTTGCCTTCCGCTTCGCCTTCAGCCTCGCCTTTTGCTTCGCCTTCGGCTTCAGCCTCTCCGGCGGCCAGCATCAGATAGCCTGGTTCAGTCGTGGCGTCGGCGGCGGATACGTTGAACGCCGAGGCACCCATAACAACCGCAAACACGGGGCCGGTATAGGCCATGCCCCGGGCAAGCTTGCCGAGTAATCTCTGTTTCTGTGTTTCTCTGGACATGATGTGTCCCCCTTTGATTTGACGTAACAACTGCCAGGCTTACACCCGGCCTCTTCATATCCGGAGCCGGAGCGCTTTTGCGCTCAACGGCCCCCGGATGCCTTTTGCGGTGCCTTCTCAAAACACCGCCCGGACAATGCCGCCGCAGCGGCCTCCAGATTGTTCATATCCACCAGATAGCGCTCACGACCTTCCAGCCAACCCGCCAGCCTGGCGAAGCCCTCGGTATCCAGCGGCCGGCCGTCTTCGCCGCAACAGCTGGAAATCAGGTGTCTGAGACTCTCGTTCACGGTCAGGGTCTGCACACCGCTGCCGTCTCCCAGTGGCTCCTCACTCGGCACGAGCACGGCGTTTACGCGCCCTGCGATACCTGCCTTCGCTGGCGTGAACACCTCATCACCGTCGAAGTTGTGCAGGGGCAGACCCAGCCCCGTAACGACTGAGCCATCGGTGCTTTTGAGCAGGGCACCACGGCCAAAATCCATACGCCATTGCGTGGACAGCGCCAGCGTCATCGCGTCGCGCAGCGACGGCTCCGAATGGCTGACCAGGAATATTTCGCTATCTGGGCCCGCAACAAGACCGGCATCTATGGCAATGTCATCGTGTCTGGCTGCATGGGTGGCCAGACAGCTGGCAAGTGCCGGAACGACCGCCGCCAGTGACAGGCGAGAACGGATCACCTGGCCATCAAGAATCAATGTAAAGCCCGGGGTATCCCGAACAATTTCAAGTCTTGGCAATGAGTCCTTACCTGCCTCATCGGAAATCGCCATGGGTTCAAGCAGGCTTTCAATCCGGTTGACCAGCGGCGCGCTGTCGGTAAAGAAACGTGCCCGGAAACGACCGCAGGACAAGGCCATCGACATCATGGTGGACGTTTCCGGGAACGGAGGCTGGCCAGACTCTGAAGCATCCTGATCATCAGGCTGCCCCTCGGACTGAACCAGGAAACGGTTATTGACCCAGTCCGCCAGGGTATTCCAGACATCGTTCCGGATAGCCCAGGCATCTGGCGCGGCCGGCATGCTTTTGGCCGCGGAATCCACCAATGACGAGGCAATGTCATCCGGCCCGGCGCCCTCAGTGGCCATCAACCAGATCAGCGACGCGGTCTCATTCAGGCTGCTCAGGTGGCCCAGGCGGGTGTCGTAGAGGTAAACCTGGTCTTCGCTGAAGGTTTCCTCTGCCACCCAGCGTTCGAGGCGGGGTTGCTTCAGGGGCCGATCAGAAAGGGCCTGGGCGACTACCCAATCGGACAACCTCGGCAAGGCCATGAAAGGCAGGTACGCCGATGGGGCTGATCCCGGTATCAGGTTCCTGAAACCGCCGCTGTTCGCCAGTTCGGTCTGGGTTTCACGGACCAGTTGCTCCACCATCGAACCGCTGGACTCTTCATGCGCGGGGCGATTGAGGCCGAGCATTTCGACCATGTCAGCAACAATGGATCCCTTGATGCGTTCCTCGATGTCACCGCCACTCTCCGGGCCGGCACAGACTTCCAGGGAGGGGCTGAGATTGCACTCGAGGATCCAGGGCTTGATGTCCGCATCGATCAGACAATCAATGCCCATCAGCTCATAACAGCCACGGGTATCGGCACCGATCACCCGGGAACGCTCTCGCATGGGCTCCAGGGCCGCCAGGCAGGTCAGGGCGACCATGTCCTCGATTTTGGCAAACAGGACTTCATCGTCGTGTCCCTGCTCCCGGAGCCAGACCCGGTAACGTTCGAAATCCACGAATTCCACGGGCACGTCGGCATCCAGATTCAGCGCGTTCACATCCGGATTGGTGAGGTAGCTGTAGGGATTATTTGCGTTTTCCTCGTCATAAGGCATGGACGCCAGCTTGGCGAAACCCTGGTGATACAGATAAACACGAAAGGGCGAGACGGAAGAGACAAGCACATACAGCCGCAGGACATATTTCCGGCCGTGCATGGTGTGGGGATTTTCCAGGTACTCCTGAACCATCCATGAGGATTCCATGGGCACGTCGGCAGGGTCTCCTACCAACTGAATGCCTTTACCACGGGCGCCGTTCTTCGGCTTGAGCAGCCAGCGCTTGTCCGGATTATCCAGCGCCGTCTGCTGGAAGGCATGGTAGTCCTCAGGCATCGAGAAGACCTTGGGCACGAACGCCAAGCGGTCGGTCAGATGTTTGCCGCCCTTTTGCTGCCGCTCGACGCGATCCCGCAAGTCCATCAGGCTGCGGTAAAGGCGGCTTTTCACCGTAAGGGCATTGTTGCCGGGGATGTGATTGATTTTCCGCTCCGGCCCCACCTGACTGAAGAATTCTGGTTCAGGCATACCCGTATACCAGCAGGCATCCCAGTTTTCAGGACCTTCAGCCTTTTGCCACAGGGATTTATCGAGGGACTCCTCGAAGAAGCGGTCCTGTTCATAGGACCGGTTGCCGCCCATCCAGTATTGACGTTTGTGCCGAGTCATCTTGTCGCGCTCTCCGTTCCGGTGGTTCAGTGCCTGTTGTCGTCAGGGCACTGATTTCTCGCGTTTCACGGACACCGACACATGAGATTTGCAACTGTTACACCATGGCTCGAACTTTTTTGACCATTCTGTTTCTCCTCCGGGCAATGGGCGTTTCTGCTTCTGTAACAACGCTGCCTCGAAGGTGTCCTTGATTCACCGGATCTAACAACGAACAAGCTCTCAACAAGTCAGGAATAAAACCATGGTTTTTCGACATGCCTTCATCCTCTCGGGCCTGGTAGTCGTCATTGCACTCTCTCTGGCGACCATCCAGTGGCCATCCACACAATGGCTCTGGCTGATTGCCGGCCCCCTGCTGGCACTGGGAGCCTATGATCTTCTGCAAAACAAACACACGCTTTTGCGCATTTATCCGGTGATCGGGCACTTCCGGTATCTGTTTGAGTCGGTGCGCAGAGAGTTGCAGCAGTATTTCGTGGAGTCCGATCTGGATGGCGCACCGATAAACCGGGAATTCCGCAGCCTGATCTATCAGCGAGCCAAGAAAGACAACGACACCCGCGCCTTCGGAACCATCTTTGACGTCTACCGGGATGGCTACGAGTGGCTCAATCATTCAGTAGCACCGAAACACTGCCTGCCAGCAAACCTCCGGATCCGCTTTGGAGAGAGCCGGTGCTCTCAACCCTACGATGCGGCCCCGTTGAACATTTCGGCCATGAGTTATGGCGCTCTCAGCCGCAATGCCATTATGGCCCTGAATCGGGGTGCCAGACTCGGCAACTTTTTTCATAACACCGGTGAGGGCGGCATCAGCGAGTGGCACCTGAAACATGGCGGCGATCTGGTGTGGCAAATTGGCACCGGCTATTTCGGTTGCCGCGATTCCGAAGGCAACTTCGACCCGAGGTTATTTGCCAGGGAAGCGGCCCGGGATTCCGTGAAGATGATCGAAATCAAGCTGTCTCAGGGCGCCAAGCCCGGGCATGGCGGTGTATTACCGGCGTCCAAACTGACCCGCGAAATCGCTGATATCCGAAAGGTCCCCATGGGCCAGGATGTACTGTCGCCACCAGGTCATACGGCTTTCTCAAGTCCCATCGAGCTGGTGACGTTCGTGGCCAAACTGAGGGCGCTGTCCGGTGGCAAACCGGTGGGTTTCAAACTCTGCCCCGGTAATCGACAGGAGTTCCTTGGCATCTGTAAGGCCATGCTGGAAACCGGCCGGCTGCCTGACTTCATAACCGTGGATGGCGGCGAGGGTGGCACCGGGGCAGCGCCGGTAGAGCTGACCAATTCGGTTGGCATGCCGCTCAGGGACGGGCTGCAGTTTGTGCATAATGCCCTCAAAGGCATTGGCGTTCGTGATCAGGTGCGCCTCATCGCCTCGGGCAAGTCGTTTTCAGCATTCCATATGCTGCGCCTGATGGTGCTGGGTGCCGATACTGTCAATTCGGCAAGAGGTATGATGATGGCTCTGGGTTGCATACAATCCCGCAGCTGTAACACGGATAAATGCCCGACCGGCGTCGCCACCACCAATCCGGCCCGTTATAAACAGCTGGACGTAACCGACAAAGGTGTTCGCGTGGCAAACTACCAGCACTCCTCGGTCGAAGCGCTGGCAGAACTGCTCGGCATTCTTGGCATTGACCGTCTCGAAGACCTGCAACCACGCCACCTGAACCGGCGTGTTAATCCAAGCCTGGTGATGAACTATGCTCAGCTGTACCCCGGTATCGAACCCGGTTGTTTGTTGCACAGAGACTGCGCACCGGCGGACTGGGCTGAAGACTGGCGGCTGGCAAGGGCCGATCGCTGGCAATAGATAAGGCTGTTTGATGACATCAAGAATAGCGGTTGTTCTTGTGGTAATCGGGGCACTGGCGGATGCCTGGTGGATGCTTCAGGTTCTGGGCATGCCGCCAAACTTTTCACCGGATGCGCTCGCGACCTGGCTGCAAAGCAAGGGTGCTGTAGGGCCGCTGTTGTTAATTCTGCTGATGTTGATCGCCGTGGTTGTCGGCCCAATCCCCACACTCCCTGTGAGTGCCACAGCCGGGCTTGCGTTTGGCATCCTGCCAGGAACCGCTATTGCTGCCACGGGTGCCGTTGTTGGCGCGCTCGTGGCCTTCTGGGTAGCCCGATTCCTCGGCCGGGACGCAATCTGCCAGCGCTTCCCGGATAACCCCGTATTGGCCAGGGACGGTTCTCAGCGATTTCTGACCGTGACCATCCTGTTAACGCGGCTGATTCCCGTGTTCTCATTTGCCTTGATCAGCTATGCCGCTGGAGTGACCGCAATACACACCTGGCGGTTCGTTGTAGCAACAACCCTTGGCATGCTGCCAATGACCGTGGTGTTTGCCGGCCTGGGGAACACCTTACTGAACCCGGTGCTGACGGTTTCAGCCGCGGTGGTGATTCTCGCCATTATGGTCTGGCTACCCTGGACCCTGAGCCGCCATCCGGACTCACGGCTTGCCCAATGGCTCCATCTCCATGAATAACAATAAGGATTACCCATGCGATTCCCTGAAAAAGCGGACCTCATGCCTTGGTTCGCCCGCGCCTTATCCAGTGCGCCCCGCTATTCCCTGCAGACAGCCATTCAGGGTGCATGCGCAAGAATCCAGGGCGACCTTGGCCTGGCGCGGGTTTTCATCAATCCACGCGACCCTTTTGGCCTTCCGCTTTTGCAGGCCCTGGTACAGCTGAAGGAACGCTACCGGGTACGCTTCCAGCTTCACACCGTCTGGCGACTGGATGATGACATGTTTCCAGAACCTGCACTGTGGCAAGCCTGGGCCCAACAGGATGCAACCAGGCTATCCAGTCTATACGACTTCACGCCTCCGGATCGGCCGGACCCGCCAGCCCAAGCCGAACTGGAAACGGCCACTGTACGCCTTCTGGCGGCAGAAGCTAACCCTCGCGCCCTGTCAGAGGCCCTGGAGGTGTTCCGTGAACTCTGGGCCTTCAAAACGTCCGGATCGACAAACGGTTTGCCGGAGGCGGCCAGATTGGCCGAAAATGAAGCAATGCTCCGACGGCTCGGGCACTATCAGGGAAGCATGGTCTGGTACCTTGGGCAGTGGTTCTGGGGGGTGGACCGACTTGACCACTTTGAGCAATGCCTGATCCGCCAGTGGCGGAACCATAATGCAGCCGACCAGATTCTTTTTAACCGAACCTGGGCGGAACTGGGTCGGGATGCCCATCCGGTACCCGCAGATCATCCAGCGGCGCAGGTTCCCCTGGAGGTGTTTTTCTCCATCCGCAGCCCTTATTCCTACCTCGGGCTGGAACGTGCTGTGCAACTGGCCAATGCCTGGCGCATCCCGCTCAGACTCCGTCCCGTGCTTCCCATGCTGATGCGCGGGCAATCCGTACCGGATGCCAAGAAGTGGTATATCTTCCATGACACCAAACGGGAAGCCAACAAGCTTGGTATTCCCTACGGCTTTGTCGCCGATCCCCTTGGCCCCGGTGTCGAGCGCTGTTATGCGCTGTTTGACTACGCCCGTTCCCAGGGTCGGAAAATCGACTATATGCGCAGCTACGCCAGGGCCGTCAACGCCGAAGGGATACGATCGGAAACCGACGCTGGTCTGAAGCAGATCGTTGAGCGGGCGGGGCTTGACTGGCAGAAGGCCAGAATGCACTTGAACGATGAAAGCTGGCGAGACTGGGCGGAAGACAACCGTCTTGCGATGTATGAGTGCGGTCTCTGGGGCGTTCCGAGTTTCCGTTACGGGGCAGTAAGCTGTTGGGGGCAGGATCGGCTATGGATTATTGACCAAGCCATCAAAAAAAAGGTGGAGACCGGCTCCACCCAAGGGGTCAGTGACCCGACCGTCAATGCAGAGGTCACACAGAGTCAACGCAGTAATTGAGATAGGTGGGCTCGAATACGCCAGAGGAGCGCCATTTACCGGTCCGAGCGGTTTCCGGCCCGGGATCGGACGGCAAGTAACGGTAATTCACATAGCCGGGCTCGTATATGCTCGGCTCGACCATACTGCCTGTTCGCAATAGATTGAAAGGTACTCCAGAACCGGTGTCTGAATAGGCGTAGTTGACGTAGCCTGGCTCGCTCTGGGCGCCAGACGCCCAAACCGTATTGGAGCAGACCAGAACAAACGCAACAAAGAATGCTTTTTTCATTTCAAGCCTCCAACGGCAGACGCCGTATCATGTCTTACAACAGACTGACGCCTGAATCCGCTGAATGTTACAGATTAACCGCGAGAGGTATCACCTAGTAGACAGAATCCGAGAACGCTGGTTACTGCTCCAGCGTTTTCTTGAGTTGCCCCAACAGGCTGGCATAGATGCCGTGGCAGAACTCAGCCGCTTCCTTGTCCTTGCCCTGCCAGGGCGAGTACCACTCCACAAAGACAGTTCCCGACCATCACCGCAAGTGGCTATGGTCATCTCGTTGTGTAGCCCTGCTACCAGTTCTCGCAGAATGGTCGGACATCCAGCTCATGGGTCCAAGCTGACGGATCCTGCTGGCACAGGTTCCAGACGGCGTCGGCCACGGCCGAAGGCTGCACGAAGAAATCGTCCGGCTTGTCCGACAGCATCTTGCGCGTACGGGGCAGGTCCACCACGCCGTCAATCACCACATTGGCTACATGAATCTTCTCCGGCCCAAGCTGCCGCGCCAGAGACTGGGCCAGGCTGCGTTGGGCGGCCTTGGCCGACGCAAAGGGAGCGGTATTGGCGCGGCCCCGGGTTGCCGCCGAGGCACTGGTTACGATAATACTTGCCGACTCATGCTGTCGCAGCTGTGGCAGTGCCGCCTTGGTGGCAGCCACCAGGCCCTGGACGTTGATTCGCCAGTTGGCTTCGAAGTCTTCCAGACTGGCCTCCTCGACATTTTTGAAGGTGCCGCCGCCGGCGTTATACAGGATCACCGACACGGGCCCCAGCCTCCCCTCAATCGCCGAGAGAACCGTGGTAATCTGCTCTGGCTGCATCAGGTCGCATGTAAAGGCATGAGAGCCATCCACCTCGCTCTCAAGCTGGCTCAAGTACTCCTCACTGCGGGCCAGCATGGCCACCTGATAGCCCTCATCACAAAAACGCCGCACAAACGCCTCACCGTTGCCCGGACCGACTCCCAGTACTGCGCAGACTTTGTTCATGGTTTGCCTCCTTTTTCGTGGGAAATCTTTATTCAGTGTAGGGCAAATTGCGACGCCACAAAGATAGCTGGAAGCACTCCACGCATTCGCGTCGAAACCTTTCCAGTACAAGAAGGGCTCGGAGCTTTCGTGTCAATATGGTTGACAAACACCGAATAGCCGCTCTATTTTGTCTACCTGGTTGACATGACTTTATCCGGGAGAATCAACATGAACCAGACACTCGTCCGCACAGCACTGAAACTCAATGCTGCGTTTTCGGGGATTTCAGGACTATTCCTGCTTTTCCTGCCAGATCTCACAGGCCGGTTGATTGGCGTAGGTGCCCCCCTGATCCTTCAAGCGTTGGGGTTGGGATTGCTGATTTTTTCAATGGATCTATTGCATCAAGCCACTCGTGACAAGATCGCCGGTTGGCGGGTGTTATACGCCAGCGCCGGGGATTTCATCTGGGTCCTGGTCTCCATCGTCGGCGTAATCCTCTGGGGCTCACACCTCACTCCGCAGGGAGTCTTTACTGTCCTTGCCGTTGCTGCGTTTGTACTCTGCTTTGGACTCAGCCAGATGGCTGGACTGAAAGAAATGTACTTCCTGCCAAAGGACCGTAGTTTTGGCTACTCACTCCGATACCAGTCCGTCTCGGATGCAGACAGCCTCTGGCACATTGTCGGCAATCTGGGGGCCATCGCGCAGTATGCGCCGAATCTAGCTTCCTCTCAGATTGAGAGCATTCCCAACGACGATTTACCGTTGCGAGCCTGCGAGGATACCCAAGGCAACCAATGGCGGGAGCGCTGTACGGAATATGACGAGGACCGCAGACGCTATGAGGTTGAATTCCTGACCGAAGAGGCTGGGTTTCCTTACCCTGCAACCTGGATGATTGGGGGCTGGCAGGTTGAGCAGATCCCGGACGGATCCGAAGTGATCGTCTGGTGGAAGCTACATCCCAAACCCGCTTGGTTGGCACCGGTGATCATGGCAATGCTGGCCTTCGGCGTCGACAGAACATTTCCTGACGTGATCGCAAACATGGAAAAGCAGGCACTGTCACGCGATCCTGAAGAACTGGCAGACTCTGCCGATCAGGCGACGGCTTGAAGAGCGTTTGGGCAACAGCTGGAGTATTGACATGGATCTACTTGCATTCGGGAAGAGCGTTCTGGAGTCTCAGCAATTCAGTCTTCTGCTTGGCTGCACACTGAATTCATTCGAACCGGGCAACACAAAACTCGAATTGATCATTGAGGATAAGCACCTGCAGCAGCACGGCTTTGTTCACGGTGGCGTAGTGAGCTACCTGGCTGACAACGCGCTGACATTCGCGGGTGGATCTATTCTTGGAGACTCTGTCACCTCGGAGTTCAAGATCAATTACACAAGGCCCGCCATCGGAGACAAACTGCTCGCCGAGGCCTCGGTCGTTGCTGCCGGCAAGCGTCAGGCAGTCTGTGACTGCAAAATCTATGCAGTCGAGGCAGAGGCAAAAAAACTGGTAGCGGTCGCTCAGGGCACCATTGTTAAAGCCTGAGGTTATTATTTTGGAGGAGCCATAATGACTCGTTCTGGCCCATGTTCCCTGGCAGGGTTCGCCCTTGTCGCAGGATGTCTTACACTGAGCCAAGCTGTCGCCGATGACCTGCCTGCATGGCTTTCAGGACCGCCCAAGACTGAAGTGCCCCGGTGTCTCCAGTCTTTCTTTCAGACAGTCAAGGAAACCGCGGAAATTGATCAGGCGGGATCATTTCACAACCTGGCGGAGAAGCGCCTTGCCAACCTCGTTAACCGAGCCTGGGAGGCACGTAGAAGTCACCCGGAAGAGAGCTACGAAGCTACTTTGACTTTCCTCTACATGAAACCGGATGGCGCGCCCAGGCACTTCCGGTTTCAAATGAGCGGTGGAGAAATCGACAGACTGGGATCCAACTGCGAGAACTGACACCCAGCCCCGGTGCGATCAGAGATTTTCCAGAGTCCCGGCTAGTGCATCCAGTTCTCGCACAAGATCTTTGAGGCTTTTTTTGCCAACGGTATTGTTCAGCTCCCGATCCATCTCGGAGAGGATCTGTCGAACCTCGGACATCAGTTTCTCGCCCTTTAGCGTAAACTCAATGGGTTTGAGCTTACCCGGTCCGGTTCCCTGAACGAGGTAACCGGCTTCGCTCAGCTCCTTCACGGTTTTTGCCACCATTTGACGTGAAATATCGAGCCTGCGGGCAATGTCAGAGCCAAAGTTTACCCCACAGTCCAAGGCACCCAGAAACCCAAGCAAAGAAGCGGATACGTCTGCATAGCCCCGGTCACGAAGCCGTGCGGCAGCAACTTCTGAGATTTTGTCTTTCACCGTGCCGGCGGACTGTACCAGGGTAAGGGTGTCGCTTTCTGCGAGTGGTGTGCCCCGCTCAGTGAAACTAACCGTCATAATGCTATGCCATGGGTGTAATAGAAATAGGGTGGAAAACCGTGGCGATAGTGTACTTCATCTTCCCCCTAATCGCTGGCCCTGGCCGGGATCAGGTCAATTTCTGGTTGAAGGACACGGCGCCCCGCAGGGCGCGCAGGCGGTCTCATCTCGCTGCGACAGCGCCGTTTCTACGTTGCCCTGGCCAGAATTGAAAGCAAACGTAGGGCTGTTCAGATGATCCACAAGGATCAGAACCAAGATGATGCTGAGCACAACGACAATGCGGGTTCGATTGTAGGCTCTTTCCATAAGACCGACTCCACGCTCAGTTAGGCAGCCGGAACCACGGCCGCAGCCGGATCCCGATCAGTGAGCCGGCAAAGGCGCAGGCAAACCAGACCCAGGCGTGCAGGCTGGCCGACGCAATGCCGGAGAACAGCGCCCCGATGTTGCAGCCAAAGCCCAGGCGGGCACCGTAGCCGAGCAGCAAGCCACCCACCACAGCGGCCAGGAACTGCCGGCCTTCTGGCCGATTTCGGCTGGCCTCGTTAAAGCGGTTTGCAAGACCCGCAGCCAGCATAGCGCCCAGTAGAAGCCCGAAATTCATCACCGAGGGAATGTTGGTGAGCACCGAATCTTTAAGGGCCATGGCGGGGTAATCCCAGGTCCAGAACTCGAACTGGGACATGTTAACGCCCACCACCTCCAGGGCCTTGGCGCCCCAGACGTTAAAGGCAAAGGTGATGCTCCAGGGCGCGCCGCCGATCGCGAGTGTCAGGGCATTGCCGGCCGCGAGGATCAGGATGGCCCAGGTAAAAGGCCAGCGACCACTGAGCAATGTTCTGAGTACACCGTGGCTCTGGCCCTTCCACAGAAGTTCATCGCGCTCGATGGTTCCATGGGCCTTACGCTCAATTCGATTGACCCACCAGGCGATTAAACCGAGACCCACGAACTGCACCATAATGGCACCGCTGACGCCAAAGCTGCTGACCAGAGGGACAGGATCAAAACCTGGCTGGTCGAGCCACCAGGGCAAGTGGATCGACCCAAGTACAGCACCGGCGATGAAGAACACCAGTGTCACCACCATGCGGATATTGCCGGCTCCCACAGTGAACAGGGTACCCGAACCGCAGCCTCCACCAAGCTGCATGCCAATACCAAAAATGAACGAGCCCACCACCAGGGAAGTGCCCACCGGCGCCACGGCACCAACCAGGCCAGCCTGGCCGCTGTGCAGCATCGGAACCATGATCAGGGAACTAAGTCCGAATAGCAGCAGCTGAGCGCGCATACCAGCGCCGCGTTTCTTGGTCACCAAATTGCGCCAACCGGCCGTAAAGCCGAAGGCGCCGTGGTAAAGCGCCATTCCCAGCAAAGTTCCAACAATAAACAGTGCCACCATGAACGGGGCGGTTTCCAGCCAGATCAGTCCGCCCAGCAGGGCAAGACCTACCAGGGCCGTCGATACGATGAATCGGTCCACCTGCCAGCCGGGCTGTTGCAGCCCGGGCTGGAGGACTACGGAATCAGACATGACTTTTCACTTTTTCAGATCAGTTGAAAAAATCCAGAATCTTGCCAAGACCTCTCTTCGCAACCTGCAGTGGCCGATCACTGTCTTGGGACCACTCAGCCATCGAACCGTCGTAAAGAGCAACTTCCTCGAATCCGGCCAATTCGCTGAGCACGAACCAGTCCGTGGCTGCCCAATGTCCGGTGTTGCAGAAGGCAATGGTCCGGGCCGAAGGGTCCAGCTCGGCCTGGTTCACCTTGGAACTGATGACGCCTGCATTCAGGTACCAGGCCTGATCCTGCTGAGCCAGAAAATCGGCGTGAGGCAGGCTTCGGGAACCGGGAATCGTGCCCGGCGCCTTGGCGGCCGGCGACTGGGTTTCACCGGTGAAATAGTCACTCGGACGGGCATCCACAAGCTGCGCCTGGCTGTTTCGAGCGGCCTGGACTTCCTCAAGCGATGCAATCAGCTCCTGCTGCAGGGTGCCGTCAAACTGCACCACATCGCGGCGCTCACCCTCGCCACTGGCAACCTCGAATCCGGCTGCCTGCCAGCCAGCAAATCCGCCGTTAAGTATGGTGACCGCATCGTGGCCCAGTACTCGGAAGGTCCAGTACACACGCGCAGCGCTACCGAAGTCGGTCACGCCGGTGCCAGCCGGTACGATAACTACGGTATCGTCATTACCTATGCCCAGGCTGCCAATGAGCCGTTCCAGGCTGGCAACCGGGGGCAAGAGGCCGGCGACCCCGTTACGGCTTTCGCGCCAACCATCACCGGTGTAGCTACTGTAGACGCTCCCGGGGATGTGTGCTTTCTGAAAGCTACTGCGATCCCCACCGTTATCAATACCGGAGCGAACATCCAGTACAACGAGGTCGCTACGATTCAGGTTTGCATCAAGCCAGTCGGCATCCACAAGCGGAGTCGTTTTATCCCCGCTCGCCATTGCCAGAGAGCTTGCAACGATCAATACAAGGGCCAGAAGACGGCTCATGGTGCTTCTCCTTCGTTGCGAATTCTTGAACGATCATTATGAATCCAAGGGAGAGGAATGCATAGGCCCGCCCTGATCGTATTTTGTTATATCGAAATCCCGGAATTTTCCGCTCACCGCGACTGCTAATCTGTAACGCAACCCAACACTGCGGTGTCTATACCCCGTAAGCGAGGCCTGCTCCCATACGGTGCAGACCCCGCATGTCATCGAACCGAACGAGGTACAGACCATGAAGAAACTGACACTGATTTTCGCCGCTATCGCACTGTCCTTCTCTGCGACTACTGTCCTGGCCATGAATGGTCAGGCCGACAGGTACCATGAGGCGCAGAGCTACCCGACCAAGACCGTCGAGCAGGTTGCTGATGTAAAAGTATCCGCGAGATAACCCGCGACGAGAAAGGCCGCTACTCTTCGGAATAGCGGCCTTTTTTGTGCCCAAATTTCAATCAACTGGCTGATTCAGGGGCGGAAAATTGTTCGGGATATTAAGTGCCCAGTCGTAATCGATGAACTCCAGGGACGACGTGGCAGCCACCTTTTTAGCTACCTGGGGAGCAGCCCACGCCTCAACGAATGCCTTCGAAGAACCCGACGCTTCTTCGAAATCCTCTTCATACCATTTGAACAGCTCGGTCACATACAAGGTATCGCCTTTTACCTGCAGATGACGCGCCGTATTGAATGCCCGCCGGGTATTCTCCGCAAGCAGACGCTCCAGGTTATCGGCGGTGTAAATGGCGTTCCGCAGCGGTGGGCATCCGACCGATGCGCAGTTCACGGCAAAATGAACCCGGGCATCTTTCCAGCCCTTGCTGGCATATTCCTCGCCCAACAGAATTTCCTTCTCCATATCGTTGAGGCTGTAATTGCGACCGCCAATAACAAAGTTCTTCCGCTCAAATACGCTGTCGACAAACGGGTTAACCCGGCCGCCATAGTCCCACACAGAAGACACAAGTTCGCCGTCTGGCCGTTCGGTAAGAATCTGATCAAGCATGAAAAAGTTGTAAGCGTTAATCCAGAAGGCAACAGATTCCGCTTTCTCTTCAAGGGCACCGGGGTCAAACGCCTTCAGGGTTTCGCGCTGCTTGGTCAGTGTCTTTTCCAGGCTGTCGCTGGCCAGGGCAGAACGATAATCAAAGGCGGAAACCAGTCCGTTTCCCGGCAGTGTGTGTTCAATCAGGTGCCGATCAAGCAGCTCCTTATAGTGCTGGAAATTATCGCGATTGGGATCAGACATGGCTCTGCCCGGGAGTAGGGCAAGCACAACAATTAAAGACAAAAATGGATAACTACGCATCATTCCTCTCCAGTAGGTGGATTTGATAAAGGGTTGATGATCCGTGCTTCAGACCAACCCAGAGCGGTTCTGTTACACAGAGAGATGAATTCAAAAACACGAGGAAGGAGCGGCGCCGGCAGGGGAACTCCACGCCGAAGAATTTCAATCAGCACGTCTGTAACGCTACCAGGTACTCGGTGTCTATGTAGCGAGCACCGTTCACTGATACCTGTCCCAGCGGCAAGATAAGTGGACGGACATCAGCAACACGGAGGATAAATCATGAGAACTCTTGCTTTGATAGGTGTACTGTTCGCTTTCGCAATGGGTTCGGCAGCACATGCCGAGGGCGTAAGCGCCGAAGACATCGAATGTGGGAACAATGCGACCTGCATCCCCAATCTGGAGGAAGGAAACGGAGGGTCAACTGGCTAGCCGCTTGACTTGCTCCACAAAACTGAACGGACGAGTCCTGCACAGACTAAGAAGCTCTTTGAGGATGAGTGCGCGCGGGTACTGAACTGCCCGCGCACACCGGATGCTGGAGGACCCTATTTTCATCGGTTTGAGAGGCACGTTAACGAGCTTCTAGGCTTCCAAAGCAAAAGCAAACAACACTTCCAAGCTTTACACCCCGATGACCCCGGTGCGTGGGCACAAGGCTCAAAAAAACTGTCAAGGCAGGCAAACAGGCTGGCACGAATGCGGACTAAGCCGCATCCGCTCGCCAGCGAGAGCTGAAATTACTACTTTTTATGCCACTCAAATTTCTTGAACGGCTCATCAACCGGCGTTTCGGCAATGTGGTTGATGTAGTTGCTCAGGGTTTTCTGGGACAGCACAAGAATCACCTCCAGCACCTGGCGATGGTTGTAACCCGCCTTGTAGAACGCGTTCAGATCCTCCTTGCTGACATTGCCGTCCTTGCGCATCACGGCGAGAGTGAAGGTCCGGAGAGCCTCCAGCTTGTCGCTCGGCAACGGTGTTTCATTCCGCAAAGCATCGATTATGTCATCGGAGACTTCCATCATCTTGGCAATGCCGGTATGCGCCGGAACACAGTAGTGGCAAGCGTTTTCCACGTTGATTGTCTGCCAGACGACGGTTTTTTCGTCTTTATCAAAGCTGCTGTCCAACACCAGCTGATGCAGCTTCTGATAGGCCTCAAGCGCTCCTGGCGATTCGGCCATCACGGCGTGAAGGCCAGGAATCATGCCAAAGCCCTTGAGGGAATTCTCAAGAAGCGGTTTGGATTTTTCCGGAGCGGATTCGACATCATGCATTGGAAAGTCAGTCATAACGATCTCCTTACTTGAACGATTGCTCAATACCAAGTTCAGGCTAACTGTTATTGAGTGATCATTCAAGATATAATTGAGTGGTCATTCAAATCGCGACAATGGTGAATCGTTGTTATGGCCAGACACGCACGCTATGACCGAAAAACCGCCCTGGAAAAAGCCGTAGGCCTGTTCTGGGAGAAGGGCTATCACGGCAGCTCCATGAAACAGATCGAGCAGGCCCTCGACATGCGCCCGGGCAGCATTTATGCCACCTTCGGCAGCAAAGACGGCCTGTTTTTTGAAGCACTGGCTGCCTATGCGGAACAGGGCGGCCGGGAGTTGGCCGTTCACCTTAAGGGTTTTGATTCAATTGTTGACGGTCTTCAGGACTATCTGCGCGGCATCGCCTGCAGTTGCGGCGACGGAAGCGCGGCACCCTCACGTGCCTGCATGATCGTGAAAACGCTGCTGGAATCCAGCAACACCCATTCGGCCCTGGCTCACCAGGCCAACAGCATCCTTGCTGCGATTGAGGAATCCATTGCCAGCCTGGTTGAGCAGGCAAAGATGAAAGGCGAACTGGTACAGTCCGTAGACAGCCGGCGACTTGCACGGCTCCTTCAGGCTCAGATCATGGGTCTGAGATCCATGGGTGAACGCAATCTGGACCCGCAAACCATAAGAGATCTTGGTGATGATATGGCCGCCGTTCTGGATGGATACCGCCTCCACCACTGAATCATTCCCTTACCGGGCGCCTGAGCTGAAGGTAGAATCACTTCCTTAGAGTTGTGCCCACAGCCCTACCCGCTCACTCTGGCATTCAATACTGTCCGGCATTTGTTGACCACTACAGATGGTGCTCTCTGAAAAGTGTGCGGCGCTGTGCAAAATACAACGCACAAATCATGCTGTTTTAGCGCATTTGCACTTATATGCCTAATACTCCCACAAGAATTCTTACGACCAGTTTTACTTTAGAGATCCGGATTCGAAACACATTTCAAAACCCTCAGAGGAAAAGAGTTTCTCTAATCTGGGAAGAGAAAAAGGGCACGTATTGAATCCTGTGCGAATGTTCGCTTTTGTTTAGTTGAGCTCGGAGAGTGTGACTTGCCTGCTCTGACCCGCAGGCCTGGCCAACCTGGTCGCAAAGCGAACATTCAGATTCGAGTCCGCCGGTCGAATTTTGATGATTTGCTGAGCGTTCTGCACCAGGCATCGTCAAAACAAGAACATTGGACATTTCTCAAACCACGTGCGCTGTATCTTCTTGTTCATCAGCCTTTTCATTAGCTACGCCAAAAATGAGGCGAGAACATGACAAACACGCTGAGTAGCTCCAATCTTCCGAGCAACATGGCTATCATCAGAACCCATTTGGCCGCGTCCGGCAGGGTCTGAAAATTACCAGCCGGGCCAATAGTGTCCCCAAGACCTGGCCCAACGTTCGCCAAAGCTGTAGCAGCTCCAGTCAAACTCGTCACAAGGTCAAGCCCCAGTGCGGCGAGGATAGCCGCGACGACAGCCAGTGTAGCGAGAAATATGAATGAAAAGGCAACACTGGACGCTACAATTTCGTCGCTGATGATTCGTCCGTTGTAGTGTCTTGCGATCACTGCATTCGGGTGGAGCAGTCTCAGTACCTGCTCCCGAAGTAGCAGCATGGATAACTGAAAACGGAAGATCTTCATGCCGCCACTGGTTGAGCCAGAACACCCTCCCACAAATGTAAGAAAAAAGAACAGCACCACCACGAAGGGGCCCCAGAGCGAATAATCCTGGGAGGCATAACCGGTCGTGGTAACCACCGATGTCACGTTAAATAAGGCATGAACGAAAGCATCGACCGGGAAAGTCCCCTCATTCACTACTCGATAAATGGTAATCAGGCATGCAATCAACAGAAGGAACTTAAGAAAAAAGTGGATCTGTTGGTCTCTCAGGAGGGGCTGCACCTGGCCATTCAGTAGCCTGACAAAGAGAAAGAACGGGATACCGCCCAGCATCATAAACAGGCTTGATGCAAAAAGTATGGAGAGCTGGTCAAACTGCCCCATGGAGCTGTCTGACGTCGAGTAGCCTCCCGTAGAGACGGTAGTGAGGGCATGATTTACCGAGTTGAAAAGGTCCATTCCCAATGCCCAGTAGGTCAGGATGCAACCAAACGTCAGCGCGAGGTAGCTGAACACCAGTCCACGGGCTAAACGGTTGGTGCGCGGTACAGCCTTCTCCGTCCACTCGGACGATTCGGTGGCAAACAGACGCATACCACCGATCCTGAGGAACGGCAGGATCGCCACTGCCATACCAATGATTCCAATGCCACCCATCCATTGCATGATCGACCGCCACAGCAATATGTCCCCCGGGAGGTTATCGAGACCACTCATAACCGTGGAGCCGGTGGTTGTAACGCCGGAGATACTCTCGAAAAAAGCGTCGGTGACGCTCAGTTTGAGATCACTCAGCAGTAACGGCAGGCTGGAAAATAACGGAATGAACACCCAGGCCGAGACTGTGAGGATGAACATTTGCCTCTGTTTCAACGCATGGCGCTTTCGACCAGCACTGAAAAAGCAGACCAGTCCAACTCCAAAACAGATACTTGCGGACTTTACAAACGCGAGCCAATCTGGCGTGTCGCCGAGCATCAGCAGATTCACGGGCAAGGTCATCAAAAAACTGAGAAGAATCAGCAAAAAGCCAAGTATTTGGATGACAGGAAGGATATTAAACAGAGCCACCATCAGGATCGCCCAGACCGTTCAATTACGATTTTCGCCAACACACAGCCAATCACGGCTCCCGTCAGTTGCGCATAGGTTGAAAACCCCGCGTGGAGCAGTTGAGCTCTCGTGTGAGTCTCAACGTAATCACCCGGAAGCGCAGCGAGAGTGGCAATGCCTGCAAAGAAGAATCCCCACTTTGCATTGTATACCCATGCAAAAAAGACGACGGGTGCCAGATAGGGAAATATGGACGTCACAGGCTGAGAAGCCTGCCTGTTCGCCACAGCCAGAAAGCCGAGCCAAGCCAGCGCAATCACCAAATGGCCCCAAAAGCCCGGTTTTAATCGATAGACTCCCATCGCCGACAAGCCCTGCTCTCGACCAAGTTTGCTTCAGACGGCGTAAGGAAATCACATCCGGGGTGGAATTAGGACGGTACAAAGTGAATTTTTACGGTATTTTTACGGCGCTGAGAGCACAGACACCAGGGTGTGTGAGAAGATTTCGTCAGCAAGGTATTCATTGATAGTGGAACCGCACCCATGATCGGAAAACAACAGTTCATTATCATTGGCCTTGGCGTGTTCGGGGCCACAATTGCGCGCGAACTAACACGCCTCGGCCACGAAGTCCTGGGTATTGATTCGGACGAACAGCGAGTTGACCGACTGGCCGATGAAATTACTCATGCAGTGATCGCGGACGTCACGGACGAAAACTCGCTCATTGAACTGAACGCCGGCAGCTACGATGCCGCTGTCGTGGCCATCGGCAGGAACGTCGAAGCAACTATGCTCGCCACGCTGCAACTGCGGGAACTGGGAGTCAAGAAAGTCTGGGCCAAGGCACTGACAAACCAGCACCACCGCATTCTGGAAAGGCTGGGAGCGACCCGAATCATTGCACCGGAGTTCGAAATGGGTGTCCGGATCTCTCAGGAACTGAACTACCCGATGGTGCATGATTACCTGGGCCTGGACGACGACTATTTCATCGTGGATTTTCACACCACAGAAGACCTCGTCGATAAGACCATCGGAGAGGTGATCAACGGCGAACCGGTTGAAGCTCTGGTGGTTAAGCGCATGAAGGAAGCGCATCCCCACCCGGACCATACCTGGAAAATCCGAAAAGGCGACAGGATAATCCTCGGTGGCCAACTCGAAGACTTGAGGGACCTGGTTAACCGTCTATGAAAATCCATTTTCTGGATCTGGTTTCCTACGGTGCTAGAGGCGAGCCTTCCTCAAAAGGAAGCATGAACCCACCGAGACTCCTACTCGAGTCGTTTCTGGTTCTCATCGCTCTTGGCGCTTGCCTGCTGAAGTTGCCCTTTGCGACCGTTGAGCCAGTGACCTGGATGGAAGCGGCCTTCACGGCGACCTCGGCAGTCACCGTGACGGGTCTGGTTGTAGTCGATACTGGGAGTCAGTACACCCTGTTTGGACAGTTGGTGATTCTTACCTTGATTCAACTGGGCGGACTGGGATTGATGACCTTCGCGGTTCTCACGGCCCTCGCCCTGGGCTTCAAGCTAAGCCTTCAGCACCAAATGGTTGCACAGGAAGCTTTCAACGAGATTTCCCTTCAGACGGCCAGACGGGCAAGCGGGTCGATAGCCGTATTTGCCTTGACGGCAGAAGCTGTGGGCATTGTTTTGCTCGGAGCGTTTTTTGTCCCGGAGCTGGGGTGGTCCGAGGGTCTCTACCAGGCCTTGTTTTACACGATTTCAGCGTTTAACAATGCCGGTTTCGCCCTGTCTCCAGATAGCCTTTCTGCCTACGTTGACCATCCTGGCATCAGTCTGTCCGTGACGGCCCTGTTTATCACTGGCGGCCTGGGCTATATCGTCGTCATGGAGCTCTTCGACAAGCGCTGCTGGTCGCGACTGTCGGTTTACGTCAAAGTCATTCTGATGGCTACCCTGCTGCTGAACCTGTTTGCCACCGGCGCCATTCTGCTACTTGAGTTTGGCAACCCCGCTACCCTTGGTGCACTGGATAGTTTCTGGGACAAGCTCCTGGCCGCCTGGTTTCAAGGCGTGACACCACGAACCGCAGGCTTCAACACCCTTGATATTGGAGCGTTAACCGCCGGCACCAGTGTGCTGATGCTGCTTCTAATGTTCATCGGTGGTGCCCCGAACTCCACGTCCAGTGGTATCAAGATCTCGACTTTCGTCATTATGCTTGCCGCAACCCGTTCGTTTTTGCGGGGCAACCTGAACGTGAGTTTTTTCAAACGCTCCCTGAGTAGCGAAACAGTGCTCAAAGCCCTCGCCACAGCTACCATTGGGATGGCAGTCGTGTTTTTGGGTGTTCTGTCATTGAGTATTCTGGTGGAGGATGAGTTCCTTGATATCGCCTTCGAGGTGGTTTCTGCGTTCGGCACCGTCGGTCTCTCGCGGGGTACGACGGGCGAACTGGGCACCGCCGGCCAATTGATCATCATGGCAGTCATGTTGATCGGCCGTCTCGGTCCACTTACTTTGGGTTATACCCTGACAGTGCGCAGGAAATCCCGTGTTCGCTATGCGAAAACTGAGTTCCCGGTAGGCTGATCAGGAGCAGAGCCTGCCTATCTCAATCCACAGCGATCCCCTCAATGGCATGCCAGGCCTCGGTCGATGTTTCGCTGAGTTGGTTGTTTTCCTCGTCGATGAATAATGCAGCGATATTGTGCCGATCAGCGACTGCCTGCCCTTCCCTTGCTCCGAGACACAGTAAGGCTGTGGACCAGGCGTCTGCCCAGGTAGGGTCTTGATCGATGACTGTCACGGATACCGTGGAATGGCTAACCGGCCAACCTGTCCGCGCGTCCAACACATGGCTGTAGCGCTGCCCCTGATCGTCGAAGTAATGGCGGTAGGTACCTGACGTCATAACCGATAGCGGGCCATCACTTCGGATCGTGATCACCTTATGGATAGATCGCTCTTCTGGCGTTGGACGCTCAATGGCAACCCGCCAGGATTCTCCGCCTGGCTTGTGGCCTCGGGTTTTCAGTTCACCTCCCAGTTCCACCAGATAGTGTTCGATGCCCGCGGACTCCAGCACCTCAGCCATCTTTTTTACCGTATACCCCTGAGCAATCGACGACAGATCAACCTGCAGATCGGGAACGGATTTAGCAAGCGTATTGCCAGACCTTGCGACTACATGGTTGATGCCAACGATCTGTAGCTGATTGAGCAGCTCGGTCTCCGAAGGAACGGAAACCTGCTGACCACTGAACCCCCAGAGATCAAAGATAGGCTTTACCGTCAGGTCATAGCACCCATGACTGGCCTTGGTCACCTCTCGCGCCTTTCCAATCAGGTTTACGATTTCAGGTCCAACTTCCAAGACCTCGGAGGCAGCGGCGCGGTTAAAACGCTCAATCGCACTGTCCGACCGGTAGTTAGACATCAGTGCATCAACTCGCGTCAGCTCTGCAACTACGTCTTGCCGAATTGCCTCAGCGTCTGCGCTGCCCGTATTCCAGAAGGTCACATGCCAGGTCGTTCCCTGTGCAGGACCACTCAACTTAATGAGACTTGGCGGTTGGTTACACCCTCCCAGCACCAGAGCCAGAACGCTAAACAGCAGCACCCTCCTGTGACGCCAACCCGAAAGCAGGTGACGGGGATTTCGAGACAGCAAAAACATTGAACACCTCTGCATAGCGACCCTGTGTTGCGCAGAGTCTACCTTTCCGGACGATTCCGGTGGGGAGAGAACCTTATTTTTTAACGCTTTTTTTACGCCCCGCCGCTGTTTTGGTCATCGAATTTTTACGCCCCACCGCAGCACCATGAAAGCACACCCACTGAAGGAGACGGAGCGTGTCTACTTTCCTGTTAATTGTTTCTGTTGCAGTCGGCACCTACCTGGTCGCCGCCCTGCTCTGGCCCGAGAGGTTCTGACCATGGCACTGATCGGCATTGGCATCATTCTCGGGCTGTTTGGCCTGTGTTTCCTGTTCATTGATCTGGAGGAACGGCTGTGAACGAGGTCATCGTTATCTATGCGTTCACGCTTTTGCTGGCGTGGCCACTGGGCAAGTACATTGCGGGCGTATTTAACGGAGCCAGGGGGGCGGCGGGTGCCGTCTTTCTGCCGGTTGAGAATGGCCTGTACCGACTGTTTGGTGTCAATCCTGCCCAGCCGATGAGTTGGCAGGGTTATGGGAAGGCGCTGCTGAAACTTCACCTTATGCTGGTGCTGATCGTCTTCGGCCTGCTGATGGCCCAGGGCTTTCTTTTTCTGAACCCGGACAACATCGACGGCATGAGCTGGGACCTGGCGTTGCATACGGCGGTCTCGTTCCTGACCAACACCAATCAGCAGCATTATTCCGGGCAGGCACAGCTGAGCTATCTGGCCCATACCTTTGGCATAGTGACGCTTCAGGTGGTTACACCGGCGGCGGGTATGGCGGCATTAGTGGCTATTGTCCGCACCCTGTTGGGCCGGTCTGACGAAAAGAAGCAGCCTATGGGCGAAGGCGCTGTGTCTGTCGGTAACTTCTACGAAGACATCACCCGGGCCATTGTGCGAGTCATGTTGCCGGTCGCTGCGGTGGTGGCGCTGATAATCGCCTCACAGGGCGTGCCGAACAGCTACGAGGGTGCCCGCACGGCTATTCCTCTGGATCAAACCGCCGGCATGGAAGAGCAGCACATCCCGATCGGCCCCGTGGCACCCATGGTTGCCATCAAGCAGGTGGGCACTAACGGCGGCGGTTGGTATGGCCCCAACTCCAGCGTACCTCTGGAAAATCCCACACCGTTGAGCAACTTCGTCCAAACGGTCTCCATTGTGCTCATTCCCGCCGCCCTGGTGTTTACCCTTGGATTCATGACGGGCCGTCGCCGACTGGCGATGGTGGTAATGGGCGTCATGGTGGTGATGTCAGTCTCGCTAACCTCGGTCGCGATCTGGTCCGAGAATCAGCCGAACGCAGCCTTCTCCGGACTGGCGGCCGACGGCACGAATATGGAAGGCAAGGAGGTGCGCTTTGGCGCGACCGCCACCGCACTCTGGGGCAGTTGGACGACACAGACGTCCAACGGTTCCGTCAACGGCATGCATGACAGCTTTAACCCCATCGGCGGCATGATTCCGATGATCGACATGTTCATCAACGTCACCTTTGGCGGTATTGGCGTTGGGCTGATTGGCTACCTGCTGTTCCTACTGTTGGCTGCCTTCCTTGGTTCCCTGATGATCGGGCGGGCGCCGGAAATTGCCGGCAAGGCCCTGGAAACCCGGGAAATGAAGCTGGTCTGCATCGCACTGTTGATCCAGCCCCTGCTGATCCTCGGTTTCAGTGCCATCACCGTCGCGTTCCCCACGTTGACCGGTAACTCCAATCCGGGCTTCCACGGCATCAGCCAGGTGATTTACGAATACACCTCGGCCTTTGCCAACAACGGTTCCGGCTTTGAAGGGCTCGGTGACAACACCGTGTGGTGGAACGTGACCTGTGCGGTCAACCTGGCCTTGGGTCGATTCATTCCGATTCTCGCACCGCTCGCCATCGCTGCGTCACTGGCCGCCAAGCGCTCCGCTCCGGAGGGTCGCGGCAGCCTGAGCATCGATACGCCCACCTTCGGGCTGATGACTCTGGCGGTGATTGTGATGTTTACCCTGCTGAGCTTTATGCCGGTGCTGATTCTCGGCCCGATCGCTGAAGCCCTGGCTCTGATGTCCTGATTGGAGAACGATGATGTCCAAGAGAACCCCTAAAATGACTGATTCACTTGATCTGGGCACAGTTTTCGGCCAGTCGATCAAGCGGCTGAACCCAAAAGATCTGGCGCGTAATCCGGTCATGATGGTCGTCGGTATCGGAACCGTGATTACCTTCCTCCTCGGCCTAAGTAATCTGGCCCAGGATGCTCCGGCAGGCCTGGATTTTGCGATCAGCGCGATTCTGCTGTTCACGGTGCTCTTTGCCAACGGCGCCGAATCCGTCGCCGAAGCTCGTGGCAAGGCGCAAGCCGGTGCTCTGAGAGCCACCCGAAAAGATCTGAAAGCCCGCAAACTGGACGGCGACCAGGAAAAAGATGTCCCAGCAGCAGACCTGCGTCGGGGCGACCGGGTGCTGGTCAAGCCCAACGAGCTGATACCCGCTGACGGCGAGATCGTCAAAGGCGCAGCCACCATCAACGAGTCGGCGGTCACCGGTGAGTCTGCGCCGGTGCTTCGTGAGGCGGGCACTGATAACAGCGGTGTCAGCGCGGGTACCAAGGTACTGTCTGATGATATCGAGATCGAGGTCACCGTCGATCCCGGTAACTCACTGCTGGACCGAATGATTGCCCTGGTCGAAGGTGCCAAGCGTCAGAAGACACCCAGTGAACTGGCCTTGTCGGTCTTGCTGGCAGCCATGACTCTGGTATTCCTGATTGTCGTTGTGACTCTCGTGCCCTTCGGCGGGTTTGTGGGTGCAACTCCCTCCTATTCGGTGTTGGTTGCCCTGTTGGTCTGCCTGATTCCCACAACCATTGGCGGCCTGCTCCCGGCCATCGGCATTGCCGGAATGGACCGGGCCATGCGTGCAAACGTCATTGCCAAATCCGGCAAAGCCGTGGAAGTGGCCGGCTCTATCGACACACTGCTGCTGGATAAGACCGGTACCATCACGCTGGGCGATCGCAAGGCAACAGCCTTTGAGCCTATTCGGGGCGTAGCACCGGGCACTCTGAGGGATGCCGCTCTGCTGACTTCGCTGGCTGATCCGACTCCCGAGGGTAAATCCGTGGTGGCTCTGGCCCGCGACAAAGGCTCGGATGCCGAAGCGTCTGAAGGAACCGAGTTCATCGAGTTCTCTGCCAACACACGTATGTCTGGGGTGGACCTGCCGGATGGCCGGATTCTTCGCAAAGGCGCGACCGATGCGATTCGCAAATTTGTCACGGAAAACGGCGGCAACTACCCGCAGGAAACCGACAACCTGGTCGACAGGGTTGCCAAAAACGGCGCTACTCCGCTGGTGGTTGCTGAGGGCAACCGCGTACTCGGGGTGATTGCCCTGTCGGATGTCATCAAATCCGGCATCAAGAAGCGCTTTGCCAAATTGCGGGACATGGGCGTGAAAACAGTGATGATCACCGGCGACAACCCGGTGACTGCAGCGGCAATCGCAGCAGAGGCGGGTGTTGATGATTTTGTGGCCGAGGCAACACCGGAGCAGAAACTCGACATCATCCGCAAGGAGCAGGCCGAGGGCCGCATGGTGGCCATGATGGGGGATGGCACCAACGATGCACCGGCCCTGGCCCAGGCTGATCTTGGCCTGGCGATGAATTCCGGAACCCAGGCGGCAAAGGAAGCCGGCAACATGGTGGATCTGGATTCCGACCCAGGGAAGCTGCTCGCCGTCGTTGAAATTGGCAAGCAACTGCTGATCACAAGGGGCTCGCTGACCACTTTCTCGCTGGCTAACGACGTCGCCAAGTACTTCGCCATACTGCCAACCCTGTTTGTGACCAGTCTGCCGGCACTGGACGCTCTGAACGTGCTGGACCTTGAGAGCCCAATGAGTGCGGTACTCGCAGCCACCATATTCAACGCACTGATCATACCGGCGCTGATTCCGTTCGCTCTGAAAGGTGTTCAATTCAAGCCAGCGAGCGCAACCCAGCTGTTGCGACGCAACCTTCTGATCTTCGGATTGGGTGGCCTTTTGCTGCCGTTCGCGGCTATCAAGGCGCTGGATCTGATGCTCACCGTAGTTATCTGAGGAGACCGACATAATGACTGAATCAAATAAAACGCCCGTAACCCGGTCCGCCTCCTGGCTTCCAGCGCTTCGCACGGCGATTGTTCTCATTATCCTTTGCGGCGGGCTATATCCGGTGCTGATCACAACCGCCGGAAAAGTGATGTTTCCCCATCAGGCGCTGGGAAGCATGATCATCATTGACGACACGATTGTTGGATCGGAATTGGTTGGACAACGCTTCACAGCCCCCGAATACTTCCACGGGCGGCCGTCCGCAGCGGAATATGACCCCTTCGCTGTCGGAGGGTCCAACTACGCAGCCAGCAATCCTGACCTGAAAGCACGCGTTGCAGAGGGTTCCGCAGAGATCGCGCAAAGAGAGAACGTAGCCCCGACGTCTATCCCTGCGGACTTGCTCGCAGCATCGGGCTCTGGCATTGATCCTCATATATCCCCGGAATCGGCGATTTTACAGGCCGAACGCGTGGCGAGTGCCCGTGGCATTGCGATTGCGAGGGCCAACGAACTGATTGCAAAGTACACTGAAGGTCCCACACTCGGCGTTTTCGGACAACCGCGTGTAAACGTTCTGAAACTCAATCTGGCATTGGACGGCAAGGAGTTTGACGATTGAATCAAGGCGACCCTAATCGCCCCAACCCGGACGCGCTCCTGAAAACCCAGGAGCGTGAGTCCGCCGGCGGGCTCAAGATCTTTCTGGGAGCAGCCCCGGGCGTGGGGAAGACCTATCAGATGCTGCAGGCAGCCCATGAACTTAAACGGCAGGGTGTGGATGTCGTCGTTGGTGTTGCCGAAACGCATGGTCGAGCCGATACGCTCGCATTGTGTGAGGGCCTTGAGCAGCTCCCCCTAAAAGAAGTCGAGTACGCCGGCAAGCAGTTCCGGGAGTTCGATGTCGATGCCGCCCTGAAACGCAAACCGGATGTCCTGTTGGTGGACGAGCTGGCCCACCGCAATATCCCGGGCACCCGCCACCCCCGGCGTTACCAGGATATTGAAGAACTGCTGGATCAGGGCATTACCATCTGGACGGCTATTAATATCCAACACCTGGAAAGCCTGTCGGACGTGGTGGCCAGTATCACCGGCGTGCGAATGCGAGAAACGGTGCCGGATTCGATCCTGGAACGGGCCCGGGACATCGTGCTTGTCGACCTTACCCCCTCAGAACTCCTGGAGCGGCTGCGACAGGGCAAGGTCTACGTGCCCGAGCAGGCCCGTGCGGCAATGGACGGCTATTTCTCACCCTCCAATCTGTCCGCGCTGCGGGAACTTGCCGTTCAGGCCATTGCCGAACGGCTGGATTCCGACGTTCGGGAAACCATGCAGTCGAAGGGCATTGAAGGCCCCTGGCACATTCGATCCCGAATGCTGGTTGCGGTGGACGGCTCTGGTCAGGGTGAAACCCTGGTTCGAGCAGCACGGCGGCTCGCCGAGCGCCGGAAAGCGCCCTGGACCGTCGTTACAGTGGACAACGGCCGGGCTGGCTCCGATGAACGCCAACGGCTGGAAAAAGTGTTCGATCTGGCCACGCGCCTGGGTGCAGAGGTCAGGACGCTTCGCGGATATGACGTGGCCGGAGAAATCCTGGCCTTCGCGAGAGAGCAGAATGTCACAACCCTGGTTCTCGGCCGTTCCCACAATCGCTGGTGGCACCTTCGAAAATCCACCAGTCGTAAGCTACTGAAAGAGGCCGAGGCCTTTGAAGTCACCTTTATACCAGTCCCCAAAAAACAAAGGCGCCGCCTTGCTGAAGCCGCAGGCTATCCGGTCAGATGGAGCGACTATGCCTGGGCCGTTGGCAGCGTGGGTGCCGCAACCGCCATCGCCATGGGACTACAAAACGTTCTTCCACTGGGCAACCTGTCCCTGATCTTTCTGACATCCGTATTGTGGGTGGCCTCCCGAACCGGTATTCGTCCTGCCCTGTTCACGGCTGCTCTGAGCTTTCTGACCTACAACTTTTTCTTCACAGAACCCCGTTTGACCTTCCACATGGCAGATACGGATGAGCTGCTGACCGTGGTGTTCTTCCTGATTATCGCTGTCTCTGGAGGCAACCTTGCCGGCCGATTGCGGGACCAGGTCCAGATGCTTCGCGCCTCGAATGATCTCACTGATGCTCATCTGCAGTTTACCCGCAGACTCGCCTCTGCGCCTGATATCACCTCTGTCCAGACCGAGGCGGTCGAGGCTCTCTACGCCCAACTCAAGCTTCCTCTGATTATCGCCCAACGGAGCCCTGAAAATGATGCAATTGAAGTGGTGGTTCAGGGCGGCTCCTCTCACCCATTAAACGATGCGGCACGATCGGCCATCGATTGGGCCATCCGCAACGCCAGACCCAGCGGCGCGTTTTCTGACACGCTGAACAGCCTTCCCTGGCGCTTTGAACCGATTGAAGCAGACGGTGAAGTCTACGGCGTACTCGGATTTCGAGTGGACGATATGACCCCGGAGTATTACCGGGGCCTGGCCATCAACGTTTACGTGCATCAACTGGGCCTGGCGTGGTTTCGTACCCGCCTGGCGGCCAATCTTTCAGCATCCCGAGTGGCAGAGGAAACCGAACGGCTGCGCTCCGCGTTGCTCTCCTCCATCTCCCATGACTTGAGGACACCGCTATCCTCTATGATTGGCTCTGCCAGCACGTTGAAATCGATGTTTGACCGACTCTCCGATGAGGATCGGGACAGCCTTCTGGATGCGGTACTCGGTGAAGGCGAACGCCTGGATCGCTACATTCGCAACCTGCTGGACATGACCAAACTGGGCCATGGCACACTCAAGATCGAAAGGGATTGGATTGCGTTCACCGACATCCTGTCGTCAGCGCTCAGGCGCACCAGAAACCTGATGTCGAAAGTCCGTGTCGAACGGGAGGTAGAAGAGGACCTTCCATTGCTTTTCGTGCACCCGGCGCTCATTGAGCAGGCATTGGTCAACGTACTGGAGAACGCTGCCAAGTTTGCGCCCGACAACTCAACGCTGTCTATCCGCGCCCACAGAAAGGAAAACGAATTAATCATAGCGATTTCGGACGAAGGGCCGGGCATCCCAGAAGACCAGAGGAGCCAGGTATTCGACATGTTCTTCACCGGCGGCGAAGGCGACCGGCGGCCTCATGGTAGCGGGCTCGGCCTGGCTATCTGTCACGGCATGGTCGCGGCTCATGGTGGCCGGATTCAGGCGTTGGCTGGCCCAAATGGTATCGGTGCCACCATCGAAGTAGCGCTGCCCCTGATAGAATCCCCTGAACAAGAGTCCAATCGGGAATTGAGTGAATGACTGAATCAGCAAAAGATCGGGAAAAGCCCTGTATTCTGGTCATCGACGACGAACCGCAAATCCGGCATTTCCTGCGCATCAGCCTGAAAACGGAAGGCTACGAACTGCTCGAAGCCGAAAGCGGTGAGACCGGACTCGGATTGTGCGCAAGGCATTCACCTGATCTTGTGATTCTGGATTTAGGTCTTCCGGATATGGATGGCTCGGAGGTGCTGGCCGGCTTGCGGGAGTGGTCATCAGCCCCGGTGATCATTCTCTCGGTGCGGGATCGGGAACTGGAAAAGGTAAAAGCCCTGGATCTTGGAGCCAACGATTATGTAACCAAACCCTTTGGCGTCGATGAGCTGCTGGCTCGAGTTCGAACCCAATTGCGTATCCACCAGAAAGGAAAAAACGCAGTAGCTCCTGAAACCTCGGCCATTTTTGATAACGGTGAGCTTAATATTGATCTAGCCATGCGCAAGGTCACGGTCAGCGGTGAACCTGTCAGGCTGACCCCCAAGGAGTTTGCCGTACTGAAGGTCCTCTTGCTTGCGTCTGGAAAGATCGTCACTCAGTCGCAATTGTTAAAGGATATCTGGGGCCCGACACACACCACCGATACTCACTATCTGCGTATTCTGATCGGGAGATTGAGACAGAAGCTGGGAGACGATCCTACGGAGCAAAGGTATATCCAGACTGAGCCCGGGGTCGGGTACCGATTTCTTGAGACTGGGGAAAACCGTGATTCGGTGCTGCCTGAATAAAAAATAGACAACCTCGGTTTAAGACAGGTGGCCCCACTCGGACCACCTGTCAAAATCTAGCCAGAAGCTGACCTTGTCGAGTCGATGTCTTTCCTCAGCTTCGAGACAACTGAAGAATTGTCCATTAGTTCCTCGCCTGCAAGGGCAGGATAGAACTCCTCAACCACCTGACTCATCTCATCCTCATCATATTCAAATAGCGCATTGCCGAATCCCTTCGCCGCAGCCGCATCCAGTGCTGCTTGGTCAACCCCTTCATCCTTTAACTGCCTTGCCTTTTCCCTTGCCTCGACTACCGCCTCCTGCAGTGACAACCCTTCTTTGACCACTAGATCCACATAGTAGATCGGCGTCCGATGGCTCTGCGTCGTGCTTTTACCTCGCAGCTTCAATTCCAATCGCATGTACGCCAATAGACCACCAGAGACCGCCTGATAGTAGCTCAGCCTGGCTGCAAGTGTCCGGATGCTGTTGTAGCCAGTCGTCCGAAAGATAAAAGTGCCGAGATCATCGTCGTCGCCCACCTTCACGTTCAGACGGCCGTAGGGCTTGCATAGTCCTCCTTTGCCGAACTCACACAACGTTGGTCCAGGGCATGGCAAAGACTGCACTCCTGACTGCGTCAGGCGCTTACAGGTGTCGCCATTACCTACACACATTGGGCGCCCGCTTTTACGGTCGAACATGGTGTACTCAGCCCGCAGATTGAGATCCGCGTCGTTGAACAGCATGCGCACTGGGATGATCCGCAATTTGCTGTTTGGGGCATCCTTTCTCAGTTCCTCGTCCATAGGGTGAAGCACCCAGCCATCCTTTTCCTGGATCTGGGAGGTGATAGTGAATTGATCGTCTTTCTGCGGTAGCCGGATACCGTTCTTTTCAACGACCCTGCCGATGCTGATACGCCCCAAAACCGGAGGCGTAATGGCTAAACCTTTAATCATGATCGTTCTCCTAATAAAAAGGGCCACGGGGCGCTCGTCACGCCCAAGTGGCCAATGGGGGTTTATGCTTGGATGAGGAATCGACGGCTTCCTGGCTTCGTCAGTGGGTATTGCTCCAGCAGTTCTGGCTGATCCTTCAACAGCTGTTTCACGTTAAGCCCAACGGAATCCTTGCTCCTCTTCCAGCTGACGCTGCCACTTGGGAAGGTTGCCTTTGAGGCTTCGCCCATCTGGCTCTCGATTCGCTGCTTCAGGTGGGATTCAGTGGATTTAAGGCTTTCCATTTCCGAGCGGATGGCCAGCAGCTCGTTGAAGGCATCGGTCAGCTCCTTGCTTTGGCTGAAGTCCAGGATCTCGCCTCTGTCTACTGGGTACAGATGGCGGAGGGCACGTTCTGCGGAGTCAGTTCCATCGACCGGTGGCGGAGTGTCCGTTTCCACGAAATCCCAGAACTGGCGCTCCAGCACATACAGCGCTTCGATGAGCTCCTCATTCCTTTCAACGCGGTAGATCTTCAACTCTTGGCCACACAGAAGAACGCACACGTCCGCCGCCTGTTTGCCTGTGACAGCCAACTGGTGCTGCACCTGGCACTGAATGTAGTCCGGCACGCCCTCTTTCCATAGACGCGACCCGAACTCCCCTGCCGTTTTGCACTCCAGGATCTGCACATCGTCATCAGCCGCCACGGAATAATCCAGGTTGGCCAACATCCAGTGTTTCTCCGGATCTGGGTGCTGCAATACCGCGTTCACCCGGCGCACCTTCCTCCCCGTTTGTTGGCTGTACTGCTCCGCCACTATCGGTTCCAGGATATGGCCCCAGTAAACCGGTGAAGCGGGGTCGTCTGAATCCGGTTTTGGTAAGCCAGCATCTCTGCCGGTCTTGACCATCCAGAGCTCCAGTTGGGACTGGTAAGGGTTCATGCCGACCGATGCAGCGGCATCGCTACTGCCAATGCCCTGCTTGCGGACCCTCAGCCATTCATCCCGGCTCAGGCCCTTGGTAGAGACCAGGCGCAATGCCGCTCGTGGCTTCTGATTTGCGTTTGCACTCATGCCCATGATGTTTTCCTCCAGACATAAAAAAGCCCACCAGAGCATCAGGCTCCGGTGGGCTTTATGGCGGTTTTGAAATTTGTGGGATTGGCTCAAACCACAAGTGACATGGCCTGCTCTAATGCACGGTTCTTCATGGCAGCACCGGTTCCGAACCAGGCAGAATCCAACCGATGGTCAACGGTTTTGGCGCGCCGCTCGTGATCGATGAACTCAGTGACGGCATTCAGTAGTCCATAGGCCGTGCCTTCTGAGGATGCCAGGTTGGCACCCATGCCCTCGCCTTCATACAGGCCCAGAGCCTTCGCCATGGAGCGCTCGTTGGTTTTGCCAATGCCGGTACCGGAATCGTCAGTGAACACCTTGAGAAAGTAGTTCCTGGCCTCGGTAGTTTTCACCTTCCGTTCGCTCAGGGTTTTCAGGCGGTACATGAAGTCATCCCAGGCCGAAACGGATATGCCCAGTTGTTTCTTCACCAGGTCCGCATCGAACGCCGTATTGTGCTTCACCTTCACGGCATTGGCGGTGGAGCCTTCCAGGGCAACCGCGAGGGTGTTGTTGCACACCACGCGGATACTGGTGAACTGAGCGGTGGTTGCCATGGTGCCGTCACAGGCGGTGGCCAGCAGCACGTAAGCATTGGTCTGGTCGTTGCCCTTGAGCACGCCAGTTTGACCGGTACGGGCGAGTGCCCACATCTTGCGACCGCCTTTTAGAACACCGGCAGTTTCCAGCTCAAAACCGGATACCTCGGTCAGGTCCCGATAGAACTCCAGGATTTCCTCGGGCTGGACCACTTTGAAGCGGTTACCGACGACCGACAGCGGAGCCTTGGTATCCGAGCGGTAAAGCACTTTGGAATCCGGGTAGGACAGGATTTCACCCAGGCTGCCACTGGAATTGGTGACATAGCGGACGGGGCTTTCCTGGATCTGCCAGTCCAGACCGGCTTGCTTTGCCCAGACTTCCAGAGGCTGATTTGTGGTTAGTTCATTCCCAAGGCCATGCCATGGGGTTTGGCCCACGTAGGCCATTTGTTCGATGAGATGAGCCATGGTTGTTCTCCTGTGAAATTTATTAAGAAAATTAACGTCTTTCCGGTGGGAGTTATCTTTTCACCCGAGGGAGACTGGCAGCGCCTTTGGGACGTGGAGTTATCTCTCGGGGGAGCCAGGGTCATCGCTGAAGGAGTAGCTGCAGTCGAGGCAGCGGTAGTTGTCGAGCACCCGTTCATCCAGAACATCGCCGAGAATTACGCCAGCGGAAGCGCCCGTTGCACCGCCCAACAGCGCGCCAATGACGGCACCGCCGATACCACCCAAGGTCACACCAACGGGACCAGCAACGACTCCTAAGGCAGCGCCTGCTTGAGCACCGGCGGTGGCAGCCGCATAGCCGCCGTAAGTACCCGCAGACGCACCGACCACACCAGCCGTCTTCTTGCCGTAGTTGTTTTTTCCAATCCGCCTGGACAGGCAGTTGGGGCATTGTTCAGACATTGGAAATTACCTCTGTGAATTGGGAGGGAAGGCACTGTCAGTGCCCCGGTTCACAGGGGTGATATAGGTTTAAACTTTTTTCGAGTAGAAGTCCTAACATTGCTAATTTTGCTAACGGTTAGCAGTGTTAGCAGGTTCAGATAAAGCCCGTATTCAGAAATATATCCTCACCTCAGGATTTTAGTGGGAGTAAATGGGAGCAAGATATGGTGTAAATGACTGACGCGTTGGAATAGCGTTATGAAAGAACGAACGCGAAGGAGAAACATCCAATGACAGCACTCGACGGTGAGTTACAAATGATCCGCTTAAAATCGCTAGAAAAACGGCTCGGCGTATCATCATCCACAATCTACAACAAACTAAATCCGGCCTCTCAGTACTACGACCCGGAGTTTCCTAAACAAATCAAACTGGGAGGCGGCGCAGTGGCGTGGATCGAAGCTGAAATTAACGAGTGGCTCAAAAGCCAAATTAAAAAGTCTCGGATGTGAGAAATTACCGTGCCTACTCCTTTTTCCGCTTACAAGCAGAACTGCCCGGCTCCTGTTCAAAACCCTCTTTATGAGGAAATACCGCCTTTAAATCTTCAATTCCCAAATCTATCTCATGCACCCAAATTTAGCGAGCTTGTTTATGCGGTTCAGCGAAACACTGGTGCACAGATAGAGTTAATCGAAGATACTGCATTGGCGGTCATGGCAGCATCCGTTCAGGGACACGCAAATGTTGAACTATTTCCAGAGACAAAAACACCGCTATCACTGTCAATTTATGGAATTGGCCCATCCGGGTCGGGTAAGACCACTGTGGAAAACCAAATCACTAAACCAATTAAAGCAGCACAGAGGAAAGCCGAAAGCGAGTTTAGGCACCTTGAGGTCGCATATAAATGCAAGCTGGAAATACACAAATCGAAAAAGCAGGAGTTTAAAAAGAACATTCGGAAGCTTGCCGGAGCAGGAGAAGACACAGCCGAATTAGAACAGCAAATGTTGGAATTAGCTAAAGAAGAGCCAACACCGCCACCCCGTCCGCAAATAATAATTGAAGCGAGTACCAGCCTGGGATTAAGACAGGCACTGTACAACAACCCCTTATCTGTCTTCCAACTGAGCAGTGAGGGTGGTAATGCGCTAGGCAGTGGTGCTCTATGCGATTTCCCACTTCAAAATGCAGGCTGGGGAGGCGAACAAATATCTCGTGACACGGCGACAACTGGTAACCAGACCATTTACGATTCTAGGCTTACAAGCCTTATACTAATTCAAAGCGAGGTTCACCAAAAGCATTTTGAAAGCAATGATCAGCTAGCACGTCATTCTGGTTACCAGGCCCGCGCATTAAACGCAAATTACGACCAAGTCATGAGAAATTTTTCTAATGGCGAAAAACCCGATACGTCAAGCTATGAACCATTCTATGAAAGAGTGACCGAATTACTTGGGTCAATGTTTGAAATTCTTAAATTACAGAAAAAAGAGCATGAAAGATTTTTAATTAAATTCGTCGATGAAGCCAGGTTTTCAATATTAGGAACCAGAAATTCTTTGGTTCAGCATTCTTTACCGGGAGGCTTATATGAGTTTGCAAAAGACCATGCGGCAAAATTGCCTGAAAATATAGCGAGAGTTGCAGCAGTAATTCACTATTTTGAGGGCTTTGAAGGAAAAATAAGCCACCAAACAGTTAATTTAGCAAAGCAAATTGTTTTTTGGCACTCGTTTCAGTTCTTAAACCATTTCGTGCCCAAACCTAAAAGTCAGTTAGACGCGGCAGATCTTCATAAATGGATTCACCATCAAATTATTGCCTTCGGATTCAGATTCTTAAGGAGGCTCTGAATAAGTCTCCAAAATCAGCGATAATACGGCCATCGTCAATCGCATAGGATCGTTGCCAGCATGGATCAGATCACCTTCTCCGAA
>NZ_JBRJHG010000023.1:0-50435 GCF_053628895.1 Marinobacter sp. MBR-105
ATTCAGCTGCCATTTGTAACCATTACCGGCCAGACGACGGATCAGAATGGGGTTCCGGTAAGCGGTGTGTTGGTGAAGGCCGATGATTATTGGTCGGACAGCTCGGCGTTGGGCCAGTATCAGTTCCGGCAAGTAATGACGAGTGTTGAGTCCGATAGTGATGGCCACTACCGATTTGTTGCTCTCGCCGGCCTCGACGCCCAAACCATCACCCCCCCAACCGGCAGCGGCTTCGCTCAAACGGTCATCTCGGAGATGAACCTGCAGTCCAGCCTGGAGCAGTCCATCATTCTGCCGTTCAACGATGTAATCGCTCCGGTGATCACCTCGGCGCCGCGGGCTACGGATATTACAGATACGGGCGCGGTGATTCAGTGGCAAACCGATGAACCTGCTTCGTCGGTTGTCACCGTGAATGGTGTTGCCCATCGGGTACCCGGCTTCCGCATGTCCCATTCAGTGGCGGTTTCTGGGTTGTCTGCTAGCCAGCTATACAGCGCAACGGTTGCTTCTTCCGATAAAGACGGTAATGGCCCGGTTTCCGGCTCCACGTCGTTCACCACCCAGGCCACGCCAGACATTCAGGTGCCAGTGATTCTAGAGGGGCCGGTGGTCAGTTTTGTTGCCCACGACAGGGCGGTGGTTGAGTGGCGCACCAACGAGCCGGCCACGACGGCACTGGGTTATAGCGTCGCTGATGGTGTGCAACAGGCTATTAAGATCGACGGCTTGCGTAATCAGCACCGGGTTGAGGTGACTGGCCTTCAGCCAGAAACGGTGTATGCGGCGCAGGTGTCCTCTGTGGATGCGGCGGGAAATGGCCCGGTTTCGGGGCAGGTTGGCTTCCAAACGCTGCAGGCGCCAGATACTTCAGCACCGGTTTACGTGAGCGGGCCGGTGATTACCAATATCAGCGCCGATTCGGTAACGGTGGAATGGCAAACCGATGAGCCTTCCGTTAGCGCAATTTCTCTGAACGATGGCACGGAATATCGGGTGGTTCGGGATGAAACTCTAGATACTGAGCATGCAGTGACGGTAACGGGCCTGGCAGCGGCCACGCAGTATACCTATACGGTTTCAGCCACGGATGCCGTTGGTAATGGACCGGCTTTGAGTGGAGAGGATTCGTTCCGTACTCAGGAGCTAGCCGATACTCAGCCACCTTTGGTGACAGAAGCACTGAAAATTGTGGGCATTACTCACCAGTCGGCTGTAGTTCACTGGCGTACTGATGAGCCTGCCGATAGCACGGTGGAGTTCGGTATTACCAGTGGTCAGCTGGGCGAACTGGCCAGTGAATCCAAACTCAAGAACAAGCATGTGGTGCAGCTGACTAATCTGGATAGAGACACGCTGTACTATCTGCGTGCGGTGTCGGTAGACCAGCATGGCAACCGGGTGGTTACGGATGAAGTGAGCTTCACAACGCGAAGTTTGCCGGATTCTGCCAAGCCACATTTCAAGAAGCAGCCGGAAGTAGTGGGTGCCACAGACGAGACCATTACGGTGGCCTGGGAAACCGATGAACCGGCCGATGCCGCTGTAGTGGTTAAATCTGGCAATGGTGATGTGAAGTCCAAGGCGAATGGCAAGAAATCCAATCGCCATACGGTCACTGTCACAGGTTTGGCTGCAGGAGAGAGTTATTCCTACGTGGTAGAAGCCAAGGACAGCTCTGGCAATGTGTCTCGCCATGAGAGCGCGGCGATAGTGGCAGAGGATTTCTGGCAATCGGGTGCGGTTCAGCTGGCCAGGGCGTTGGGCGTTGAAACGGCCAGTGCCGCAACGGCTGTCGCTAAAACAACGGAGGCGCCAGACACCGTTGCGCCGGCATTCCAGCTGGCACCGGAGTTTGTCTGGGCTGACAGCAGCCGGGTAGTTGTGGAATGGATCAGCGATGAGCCAGCCAGTGCCGAATTGCGGTATGGCGTAGCGGGTGCTCTGGACCGGGTGGCTGCAGAGGTGGATGCCGAGCTTGAACATCAGTTGGTTCTGGCGGGGCTACAACCAGGGCTGAGTTATGAGTACGTGCTGATTCTGACGGATGTTGCCGGTAATGAAACCCGGCACACTGGCAGTTTCTCAGCTGCTGCAAGTGCGGACACGCTGGCGCCGTTGATTTCTTCTGTGGTGGATTACCGCCCTGACACCGGAGTTCTGGATCTGGAATTCGCCACTGATGAACTGGCTACTGCAACGGTTCGTTACGGCGTAAAGGGCGGCGACCTGAAGTACTCCATCAGTGTGGTAGGTTATAACCATCTGCACAGTGTTCGGATTGCCGGGCTGGATGCGGCTGTGGATTACGCCTGGGAAATTGAGGCAACAGACCCGGCCGGCAATGAGGCGGTCTATGCATCGGCAGGCCCCGATACGGGCGAAGAAGGCGTAGATGCTGATGGTGATGGAATGCCAGATGCCTTTGAGCTGGCCCATGGCCTGGACCCTGCGGACAGTTCCGATGCCTTGCTGGATGCAGATGGCGACGGGGTCTCGAATCTGGATGAGTATCTGGCGGGCACTGACCCATTGAGTGCGCCAGCTGATGATGAGGAGCCTGCGACGGAAATCAACCAGATTCCGGTAGCGAGCTTGTCTGTGATGCAGAATGGTCTGCAGGTTGCGCTTCCGACCTTGAAGGATGGGTTTGTCAGTGTGCTCGTTGAGGTTAGGGATCCGGATTTCGGGCAATCTCATCAGCTTGACTGGAGTCTGACGGATAACCGGTTGGTTCCGGTGCAGGGATCGAATGCTGAGGCGTTTGTGTTTGATCCGGCGGGATTGGTTGCCGGTGTTTACTTTGTTCGGGTAACGGTTACGGACGATGGTGCTTCGGCTCGTTCGGCTTCCTACGAGCTTCCTCTGAGGCTGATTGAGGGTGACTCCGCAGGCGAAGATGCCAATGGCAATGGTATGCCGGATGCGTTGGACCTGTCTCCGGAGGGCGGCAGGGTTTATGTGCCGGGCCTGGGCGAATTGCAAGCCAGTGAGGGTTTGCGGTTACGGCCCGCGGCTGTTGCGGTAGCGGCTAACCGGTTGACTCCCGTTGTTCGCTGGCATGAGCTGGTGCGTTTTGGCGGGGAAGATGCTCAGCCTGGCCGCTATGTGCTGGATGGTTACTGGCGCTATGAGGATGTGATTGATGTGTCGGTACATGATCTGGTACAGGCTGGTGACTCTGCGCAGATCATGATTCCGCTGCGTGAGCAGGTCAGCACGAGTGGGAGGCTGCGCATTTACCATTCAGACAGGGGCTGGCAAAGCTTCCGGCAGACCATGAATAACCGTATTTTCTCTGCGGTGTCGACGGGCGTAGAGTGCGCGCAACTGCCCCAGGCTGAGTGGCAGTCGGGTTTGACTGAAGGTGCAGATTGCCTGCGGCTATTGATTCAAGACGGCGGGCCAAACGATGTGGACGGCCAGGCGAACGGCGAGGTGCGCATCACCGGTGGTGTAGGTACCGATTTCCAGACTTTCGCAATCCAAAACGACAGGCAGGCACCTTGGTTCACGCGGCCCCCTGTGGCAGCATTCCCACAGCGCGGATTGCCGTCGGTGCAGTTGCAGTGGGCAACCAACGAACCAGTTAGTGTGGATCTCTCGGTGAGCACAAAAGGCTACGAAGCTGAGCGTCAGCTTTCCCTGCCGGCAGCGGCCAGCCATGAAATTCCGCTGACCGGCCTGGTGCCGGGTCGCAGATATGAATACCGGCTGGAACTGACCGACAAAGCGGGTAATCAGGCGAGCTATAACGGGGGCTTTACCGTTCCGTCTGTGCCTTATCGTGATCGCTACCGTCAATCCGGCCGCTCAACATTAAGATTTTGAATCGTAGGGTCAGACCCCACCAACAGTTAAGGAGTACGAAATACCAATGAACTACCAGGCCCTGAGCATTCCTGATGTCGTTCTGTTAACCCCCAATGTATTCGGCGATGACCGCGGCTTCTTCCTGGAAACCTTCCGCCAGAGCGAATTTGAAGAACACTGCGGCAACTACACGTTCGTTCAGGACAACCACAGCAAATCTGCCAAGGGCATTCTGCGCGGTTTGCACTACCAGTTGAACCAGCCCCAGGGCAAGTTGGTGCGGGTAACCCGCGGCGAGGTGTTTGATGTGGCGGTGGATATGCGCAAAAGCTCCCCCACATTCGGCCAGTGGGTTGGCGCACTGCTGAGCGAAGACAACAAGCAGATGCTGTGGGTGCCGCCAGGGTTTGCCCATGCTTTCTACGTAACCAGCGATGAGGCGGAATTCCAGTACAAGTGCACGGATTACTACGCGCCAGGGGATGAGTACTCCATCCGCTGGGATGATCCGGATCTGGCCATTGACTGGCCAATGAAGGGTGAAACGCCTCGGGTGTCTGAGAAAGATGGTAATGGGTTGTTGTTTCGGGATGCGCCGGGTTTTGAGTGATTGTGCTATTCTGCATCAATCGTATGAACTTTGATGCACGGTGAGGTTATGGCGACCATACGCAAGACAATTACGCTGACTGACCAACAAGGTGACTGGGTAAAGTCCCGAATTGCGAGTGGTGGGTTCACCAACGACAGTGAGTATTTCCGCGATTTGATCCGGCAGGATCAGGCTCGTAATGCGGGAATTGAGCAACTCCGGGCAGCACTTGAGGAGGGTGAGCGAAGTGGCATCAGCAATCGCTCACCGCAGGAAATTCGCCAGGCGGCCAGGGAGAGGCTGAAAGCAGATGGCAAACTACCGGCTGAGTAAGAAAGCTGATGAAGATTTTGAATCTATCTATGTCTTTGGTTTGCTGAATTTTGGCCTGATGCAAGCGGACGCTTATGCCGATGGCTTGGAAAACCGCTTCGAGCAAATAGCACTGCAGCCAGATCTGTATCCTGCTATTGATCACATTAAGCCAGGTTACAGATTCAGTGTTTATCAGAGCCACTCAATTTATTATCGGGTCGATAATGCAGGAGTTCTCATTTCCCGCATTTTGCGTAATCAGGATGTTGGAGCGGCGCTATGAGTTCAGGCGTCGCTAGCATCAGGAGTTTCGTCGTTCAGCAAACCGAAAACCCCTCCACAGACTTCTTTATCCGTCCGTTTTTACGCGGGAGTGGCGAGGATGTGCGGTTTCATACCTTTGCCGACATACCGGAGCCGGCAGAGCTTGCCGGTGGCACGGTAATTTTTGTGCGATATATGCCACCTGCCTGGAAAGCGTTGCTGAAACGCCATCCAGCGCAGCGGGTGGTGTTTTTTATGGACGACGACCTGTTTGACTGGCGCGCCTTTCGGGGCATGCCCTGGCATTACCAGCGCAAGTTGTTTCGTCTGGCTTGGCGGCATCAGCGCTGGTTAAGGGAGATTGGCGCGGAGCTTTGGGTGTCGTCGCCCTGGCTGGCGCAGAAGTATGCCAGCTGGAATCCTTCCGTTCTTGAACCCGAAAATCCCCATGGTTTGGTGGCTGAGTTTACCGACCCTCCGATGAAAACCGTTTTCTATCACGGCTCTGCCTCGCACAGGGGGGAATTGGAGTGGTTGATGCCAGTGGTGGAACAGGTGTTGGCGGCCCGTAGCGATGTATGCTTTGAGGTGATTGGCGACCGCAAAGTGCGGGACCGTTTTGCGCATTTGCCAGGTGTGCAGGTGATTCACCCGATGAGCTGGCCAGCCTATAAAGCATTTATCCAGCGCCCCGGCCGAACCATTGGCCTGGCCCCGCTGCTGGACACCCCCTTCAACGCCGCCCGCGCGCCCACCAAGTTCTTCGATATTACCGCTGCTGGCGCAGTGGGTATCTATGCCGATTCGCCGGTATACAAGCGCTTGGTGGAGCATGGCAAAAATGGCTTGTTGCTGCCGATGAATTCACAAAAGGCCTGGGCGGATGCGGTGCTTGAGCTACTCGCGCAGCCTGAGAAAAGACAAGCGCTGCTCAACCATTCTATGAGCCACGAAACAGTAGACCAGCGTGCCGGATAACCACTCCTACCTCACAATCTCCCGAACCCTGTACGCCCTCAAAAACCTGGACGTGTTTACGGAAGGTCCTGTTGTGCGGTACCGCCTTGGACGTTCCATCAAGCCGGCGAGCGCTATGCTTGCCTGGGGGCGAAAGCCTTCCGCTTTCAAGGCGGAGATAGTGGCAAGGAAACTTGGCTTGCCCGTGGTGCGCCTGGAGGATGGCTTTCTACGCTCGGTGGAACCCGGTAACGAGCCGCCTCTGTCGCTGGTGTGGGATGACCAGGGTATTTACTACGATGCCAGCCAACCCTGCCGACTGGATGCATTGCTGGCTCGGCCCCTTGGTCTGGATGAAAAGGCTCGGGCTCGTGATTTGATTCGCCGTTGGCGCGCGGGGCGGGTTTCCAAGTACAACCACGCCCGCGAGAGGAATTACCAGCACCTGAGGCCCTATGTCCTGGTGGTCGACCAAACCTTTGGTGATGCATCGGTGAAGTATGGCCAGGCTGATGCGAGTAGCTTCGACACTATGCTGAAGTCAGCTCTGGAAAGATTTCCGGGGCATCGCATTGTGCTTAAAACCCATCCGGATGTGGTAGCAGGCAGAAAGCTGGGGTATTTCAGCCAATCCGATGAGGCTCAGTCTGAGCGGGTAGAGTGGCTGGGTGACAATGTTCATGCTCCGGCATTGCTGGAACACGCCGATGCGGTGTTCTGCGTAACCTCGCAAATGGGGTTTGAAGCCCTGATGTGGGGCAAGGAAACGCACGTGTTTGGCATGCCATTCTACGCAGGCCGCGGATTAACCGTAGATGCTTTGTCGGCACCGGAATTTCGTGAGCCGGTAAGCCTGGAAACACTTGTGTTTGCCGCGCTGGTGGGTTACCCGCGGTACGTAGATCCAGAGACCGGTCTTCGCTGTGAGCCGGAGCGCATTCTTGATTGGATGGCCTTGCAGCGAGAGCAGCGTGAGCGCTTTCCCGAACAGCTTTATTCGCCCCGTGTGCCTCTGTGGAAGCGCAAGGCGTTAGCACGCTTCCTTGCCGGCAGCGAACTGGTTGACGAGCGCCGGCAGCCCGCGCCGGCCGGTTCCACGCGGGTTGTGTGGGGGCTGGCGGAATCCCGGGAACCGGTAATTCGGGTGGAAGATGGCTTTATTCGTTCGGTGGGTCTTGGTGCAGATTTGGTTCAGCCTCAGTCCTGGGTGATGGATGATGTAGGCATGTATTACGACGCGACGCGGCCATCGCGGCTGGAAGTGATGCTGGAAGAGGGTAACTACGCTCCAGCTTTGCTGGAACGGGCGGCCGAGTTAATCAAGGCCCTGAACCGGACGGGAACGACCAAATACAACACCGGGGCAAGAACCTGGCGCAGGCCGGAGGAAGCTCGGCAGGTGATTCTGGTGCCCGGGCAGGTGGAAAGCGATGCGTCTATCCGGTTTGGTTCTCCGGTGGTGAAATCCAATCTTGAGTTGCTGAAAACCGTTCGTGAGCAGAATCCGGGTGCCTGGGTAATGTACAAACCCCACCCAGACGTGGTGGCCGGTTTACGTAACGCCGGTACTGCCGAGCGAATGGGGGCGCAATGGTGTGATGAGCTGGTTGTAGACCAGGATATGGCGCACCTGTTGGGCCAGGTAGACGAGGTGCATACGATTACCTCACTGACTGGTTTCGAGGCCTTGGCCCGGGGGCTGAAGGTTACTTGCTACGGGCAACCGTTTTACAGCGGATGGGGTTTAACAACGGATATTCACCCTTGCCCGCGCCGAACCCGAAAACGCACCCTGGAGGAACTGGTGGCGGCTGCGCTTATTCTGTACCCCACCTACATCAGCCGGCTAACCGGGAAGTTCGCCACGGTTGAAACCATACTCCGCGAGATTGAGGTGCAAAGGAAGAGCGCGGCGCCGGAAGCTGGTAAACTTCTGCGTGTTTCACGATTCTTGCGGCGGGCGTGGCGTTTCTGAATGGGGTAGCGAAGCTTAATCCAGTCAGCATGCTTGTGCGGCTGACCACACGAGATCAAGTTGGGAAAACATGCAAACCTACGACGTATTCAATGGCGATGCAGATGGCATCTGTGCGCTCATCCAGCTCCGCCTGGCTAATCCCTGCGAATCCTCCCTGATTACTGGTGTAAAGCGAGATATTGCCCTGGCCCGGCAAGTGCCGGTTGATGCGCCAGCCCGGGTAAACATTCTGGATATCAGTCTCGATAAAAACCGCGACGCCGTTGATGGCCTGTTGGCTGCCGGTTGTTCGGTGTTTTATGTAGACCATCATTTCCCCGGCGACACGCTGCCTGATCACCCCGGGTTTACGGCTCTGATTGATACCCAGCCCACTACCTGCACCAGCTTGCTGGTGGATCAGTACCTGAATGGGCGGTTTCATAACTGGGCCATAGCGGCTGCGTTCGGCGATAACCTGAATGCGGTGGGCGAAGCGCTGGCTGCCAAAGCGGGCTTGAGTGCCGAGCAGGCCGAGGCCCTTAAAAATCTGGGCGTGTGCATTAACTACAACGGCTACGGCGCCACGGTGGAGGACTTGCACTTTCACCCGGCGGATTTATACCGGGCGTTTGTGAAGTTTGAGGACCCATTGGATCTGATCGCGTCTGAGCCTGCTGAATGGCAGAAGCTGCGAGAGGGTTATGCGGAGGATATGGCCAAAGGTCTGGCTGCGCCCGTTTTGAACGAAACGGTAACATCTCTTGTTGTAAAACTACCGGATGAGGCTTGGGCGCGGCGAGTAAGCGGCGTGTTAGGCAACGAGTTGGCCAATCGGAACCCTGAGAAAGCCTGTGCCATTGTGACCGAGAAGCCAGGTGGCCATTACCTGGTGAGTATCCGTGCACCGTTGGGTAACCGCACAGGCGCTGATGAAGTCGCCCGGCAGTTTCCGACCGGTGGCGGGCGCAAGGCGGCCGCAGGCATTAATGAGCTGCCGGCAGGGCAGCTGGAAAAGTTTATGGGCTTAATGGCCGAGTTTTGGCGTTAAGCGATAACGCCAGGCAGGGCTGCTCGCCCTTCGAGAGCCCGCAAGAATCTTGATTCAGAGTACGGATGCAATAATGACACTAACCCCCCCCAAGAAAACCCACCTCAAACAGCTTGAGGCGGAATCGATTCATATCATTCGCGAAGTGGCCGCCGAGTTTGATAACCCGGTGATGCTCTATTCCATCGGCAAAGACTCTGCTGTGATGCTGCACCTGGCCATGAAGGCCTTCGCGCCCGGTAAGCCGCCGTTTCCGCTGATGCATGTAGATACCACCTGGAAGTTCCGGGAGATGATTACCTTCCGGGACAAGATGGCCGAGAAGCTGGGTATGAAACTGATCGTTCATACCAACCAGGAAGGCGTGGAGCAGGGCATCGGGCCGTTTACCCATGGCAGTGCCAAGCACACCGATGTAATGAAGACTCAAGCGTTGAAGCAGGCGTTAGACAAATTCGGTTTTGATGCTGCTTTCGGCGGTGCCCGCCGGGATGAGGAGAAGTCCAGGGCCAAGGAACGGGTGTATTCCTTCCGCGACAAGTTCCACCGCTGGGATCCGAAGAATCAGCGTCCGGAATTGTGGAATTTGTACAACGGCAAGGTGAACAAGGGGGAAAGCATTCGCGTGTTCCCGCTCTCCAACTGGACGGAACTGGATATCTGGCAGTACATCTATCTGGAAAATATTGACATTGTGCCTCTGTACTATGCGGCGGAGCGCCCGGTGGTGGAACGTGATGGCACATTGATCATGGTCGATGACGACCGCATGCCGCTGGAGCCGGGCGAGCAGCCGATGATGAAGATGGTGCGTTTCCGTACTCTAGGCTGCTACCCGCTGACCGGTGCGGTGGAATCTGAGGCGGCGACCTTGCCGGACATTATTCAGGAAATGCTGTTGACCACTACCTCGGAACGTCAGGGCCGCGTGATTGATCACGATGGTGCAGCATCCATGGAGCAGAAGAAGCGGGAGGGGTATTTCTAATGTCGCACGCATCGGTTTTGATTGAGAAAGACATCCTCGCGTACCTGGATCAGCACGAAAACAAAGACCTTTTGCGGTTTTTAACCTGTGGCAGTGTGGACGACGGAAAATCCACCCTGATTGGCCGCTTGCTGTTCGATTCCAAGCTGATTTTTGAAGACCACCTGGCGGCGTTGCATAAGGATAATGAGCGTCAGGGCAATGCGGGAGAAGCTCTGGATTTGGCGCTGCTGGTTGATGGCCTGGCTTCGGAGCGAGAGCAGGGCATTACCATTGATGTGGCGTACCGGTACTTCAGTACCGACAAACGCAAATTCATCATCGCGGATTGCCCGGGCCACGAGCAGTACACCCGCAACATGGCCACCGGGGCGTCTACCTGTGATCTCGCCGTGGTGATGATCGACGCTCGTAAAGGCGTGCTCACCCAGTCCCGCCGTCACAGCTTTATTGTCAGCTTGCTGGGCCTGAAGCATGTCGTCGTGGCGATTAACAAGATGGATTTGGTGGAATTCAGCGAAGAGCGATTTAACGAGATCCGCGCCGAATACCAGAAGCTGGCCGATCAGTTGGGGCTGCAAGACGTATACTACGTGCCAATTTCCGCCCTGAATGGCGATAACGTGGTGAACCGAAGCGAGCACACGCCCTGGTACCACGGCGAGACTCTGATGACCATTCTGGAGCAGGTAGAGCTGCGCAAAGACCAGAACGTGGAAGATTTCCGCTTTCCGGTGCAGTTCGTAAACCGCCCGAACCTGGATTTTCGTGGGTATTGTGGCACGGTTGCCAGTGGTGTGGTGCACAAGGGGGACGAGCTGGCGGTGCTGCCGTCTGGCAAGACGTCTCGGGTGAAGGGTATCCACACTTATGAGGGCGAGATTCCACGGGCATGGCCTGGTGATGCGGTGACCATTACGCTGGAAGACGAAATCGACATTTCCCGGGGCGACCTGTTGGTACACGCCAACCAGAAACCGGCAATGGGCCAGCGGTTTGCTGCCCACGTGGTTTGGATGAATGAGAAGGCGTTGGTGCCTGGCCGGGAATACGGCATCAAGATCGGCACCAAAGTGACTGGCTGCTTTGTGAACAAGGTGTTGGAAGAGGTAGATGTAAATACCTTGGAGCGCAATACCAACGTAGCCAGCGGCCTGGAATTGAACGCCATTGGTCTGTGCGATGTGGAGTTGTCGGAGCCTGTGGTAGTTGAAGATTACCAGATGCACCCGGGCACCGGCGCTTTTATCCTGATTGATCGCCTTACTAATGTGACAGTGGCTGCAGGTATGGTGGCGCAGGCATTGGATGGGGCTGGTGAGGCACCCAAGCGTGAATATACTGAAGCCGAGCGGAACCTGAACCGGTTTATCCGCGAGAATTATCCGGAATGGGGCTGTAAAGCAGTATGAGCAACATAGTCTGGCACGATCATAAAGTTACCCGCGCCGAGCGTTCCGCCAACAAGAACCAGAAGCCTTGCCTGCTCTGGTTTACTGGGCTGAGTGGCAGCGGTAAATCCACTATTGCCAATGCGTTGGACGTGGCCTTGCACGAGCGGGGTTACCATACCTTCCTTCTGGACGGCGACAACGTACGCCATGGCTTGTGTAGCGATCTGGGCTTTTCCGATGACGACCGGGTGGAGAATATCCGCCGGGTTGGTGAGGTGTGCAAACTCTTTGCGGACGCAGGCCTCATCGTGATGAGTGCCTTTATCTCTCCGTTCACCAGTGATCGCCGTATGGTGCGTAAGCTGTTTCCGGCAGGTGAATTCATTGAGGTGTTCATGGATGCTCCGCTGGAAACCTGCGAATCCCGGGATCCGAAAGGGCTTTACAAGAAAGCCCGCGCTGGCGAGATCAAGCATTTCACCGGCATTGATTCGCCCTACGAAGTACCCTCACACCCTGAAATCCGTCTGGATACCTCCCGGAATTCGGTCGACGAATGCGTGGACTCGTTGATTGCTTATCTTCAAAAAAGAGAGCTAATCAATCGGAAATAACGGGGAAGAGCCGCGGACATTTGGTGCCGCGAAATGTCTTGGGGGACTGACCCCGGCATGGAGTAGTTGAACGGATGGAATGGCAGGCTGTTTTTACGCTGATGATGCTAGTGGGGGTGCTTGGCACGTTGGCGCTTACGCGGGTATCGGCGGATCTCGTGTTAATGTCTGCGTTAGCCCTGTTGCTGGTGTTCGGCATCCTTGGGCCGTTAGAGGCATTAGCGGGATTTGCCAACCCGGGTGTGATTACCATCGCTACCCTGTATGTGGTGGCTGCTGGCTTGAAGGAGACGGGAGCGGTGCAGTGGATTGCCCGCTTGTTGCTGGGCCACCCCAAAACCCAGCGAGGTGCGCAATTACGCATGATTGCGCCAACCGGCGTGTTGAGTGGCTTTATGAACAATACGGCCGTGGTGGCCATGTTTATTCCCGCCATTCAGGACTGGGCCCAGCGTCTGGGGATTCCCGCCTCTAAGCTTCTGCTGCCGTTGAGTTATGCGGCTATTCTTGGCGGCACTTGTACCCTGATTGGTACCAGTACCAACCTGGTGGTGGATGGCATGCTCCAGAGCCGGCTGGGTATTAACCTTGGGTTGTTTGAGTTGGCTTGGGTGGGCGTTCCGCTTTTGGTGGTTGGTGGCGCTTTTCTGGTGTTGGTTGGTCACCGTTTGTTGCCAGACCGAGGTGGGCTCAGCGAAGAGTTGGACCAAGTTCGTGAGTATGGGGTAGAGGTAGAGGTGGAGAGCCCTGGCCCATTGGTGGGAAAAACCATCGCCCAGGCAGGTCTGCGGGCACTGACCTATGGTTACCTCACGGAAATTGATCGGGATGGACGGTTGATTACCGCTGTTGAGCCCGATAGAACACTGCAGGCAGGCGATAAGCTGTATTTCGTAGGAGCGCCTGAGTGCGCCAGTGAGCTTCGGCGTATTCAAGGTTTGAAGCCCGCCAATGGCAGCGTTCACAAGCTGGAAATGGAAAATCATCAGCGCTGCCTGGTGGAAGTGGTTCTGGGCCCGGAATTCCCGGCACTGAACAAGACCATTCGCGATAGCCGTTTTCGGACGCGCTTCAATGCCGTGATTTTATCGGTCTCCCGGGAGGGCAAGCGGGTGCCGGGCAAACTTGGGGACATTACCTTCCGAATGGGGGATACCCTGTTACTGGAGGCTAGCCATCAATTTGTTGAGCAGTACCGGTTCCGCCGGGACTTTCTGCTGGTAAGTGCACTAAACGATTCAACGCCGCCGGATTTCCGCAAGGCGCCCAGGGCGCTGGGTATCCTGGCAGTGATGGTGCTGTTGAGCGCGTCTGGATTGTTGTCGATTCTGGAGGCGGCTTTTATCGCGGCCGGCGCGATGATTGTAAGCGGTTGCCTCACGGCCAGCCGTGCCAGGCGCAGTGTCGATTTGCCGGTGTTGGTGGTGATTGCGGCGTCCTTTGCCTTGGGCAACGCCATGACCGAGACAGGTGCTGCTCAATGGGTGGCGGGTTTGTTGTTGGGGTGGGGGCCGCTGACGCCCTGGGTGGCACTGGCTATGGTGTATGTGCTGACGGCTGTGTTTACCGAGGTGATTACCAATAACGCCGCCGCCGTGCTGATGTTTCCTATTGCGATGGCCGTCTCCGAGCAGCTGGGGGTGAGTGTACTACCGTTCGCTATCGCCGTGATGTTCGCCGCTTCCGCTTCTTTCATTACGCCCTTGGGCTATCAGACTAACTTGATGGTTTATGGGCCTGGGCGTTATCGGTTTTTGGATTATGTGCGTATTGGTGTACCACTTAGTCTCCTTGTAGGAGTGATAGCTATTTCGACGATTCCTTTGGTTTGGGAGCTCTGACCATCTAACCGCCCGCCCAAGATTTATGCCACGTAACTGAATTTCTGAAACGTATCCCGTACACTTCGCCTTTCATAGCAATCCGTCAAAATTTGGCGTCTAAAAACAATCTTATCAACGGTCGTTGCTCATCATAGGTTATGGCGCGCATGAATGTTCTGCTAACCGGTGCAACTGGATTTCTGGGAAAACACCTTTCTAAACGCCTTGAGCAAAGCGGGGTTCGCGATTTGCATTGTGCCGTACGAAAGTCTGGTTCGTGCGCTGTTGGTCGTGAATTTGTTATCGGTGAACTTGGCGCTACTACAAAGTTCGCCGACGCTTTAGAGGGGGTTGAGCTCGTTGTTCACGTAGCGGCCCGCTCACATGTTATGAAGGATGAAGCTTCCGACCCTTTGGCCGAGTATCGAAGGGTGAACGTAGAAGGCACCCTTAACCTTGCGCGCCAGGCTGCTGCGAGAGGTGTTCGGCGGTTTATTTTTATTAGTTCAATCAAGGTTAATGGAGAGCTTTCAGAGGAAGGGCGGCCTTTCTCTCCCGGTGATGTTCCGGCCCCAGAAGACGATTACGGCGTTTCAAAGTGGGAAGCCGAACAGGGGTTGAGGGCTATTGCTGGGGAAACCGGCATGGAGTTTGTTATCATCCGCCCCCCCCTCGTTTATGGGCCGAGTGTTAAGGGCAATTTTGCCAGTATGGTAAAACTGGTACAGAAAGGCGTGCCACTGCCGTTTGGCGCCATTCAGAACAAGAGATCGCTCGTGGGGGTAGACAATCTGGTTGATTTGATTGTCGCTTGCATGGATCATCCTGCAGCTGCCAATCAAACGTTTATGGTCAGTGATGGTCACGACATTTCTACACCTGAACTGCTCCGCGGGTTGGGGCGCGCGGCCGGAATCCCTGCTCGCTTGCTGCCACTTCCAGCAGGGATGTTGATGTTTGGCGCCACGGCTTTAGGTAAGCGGGCGGTTGCGCAAAGATTGCTGGGCTCTCTACAGGCGGATATTTCTCTTACCCGAGCTCGGCTGGGCTGGGAACCACCGGTGTCGGTCGAGGAAGGGCTGAGGCGCTGTTTCACTTCGGAGAATCGGTTTTGATTCGGATTTTTGATCTGGTTTTTTCGGCTTTGGGGCTGATCGTGGGTTTACCTGTGTTGCTACTTTTAGTGGTTATCGGTTTCTTTGATACCGGCTCTCCTATTTTCAGGCAGGAGCGGGTAGGCCGGAACAAAAAGCCCTTTACATTGGTTAAGTTCCGAACCATGAGGAAAGACACTGCTTCTGTCGCCAGTCATTTGGCTAGTGCGGATGCCATCACACCCTTTGGTCGTTTTTTGCGGCGCACCAAGCTGGATGAACTGCCCCAGTTATGGAACGTTCTCAAGGGAGAAATGAGCTTGGTCGGCCCGCGGCCCTGCTTGTTCAGTCAGGACGAATTGATTGCCCAGCGAGAGAGTCGTGGTGTGCTTTTTGCGAGGCCTGGTATTACGGGATTGGCCCAAGTGAATGATATCGATATGTCTACTCCTGCGCTTTTGGCTGAAACCGATGCAAAAATGCTTAAGGGGCTAACCGTAGGGGCGTACTTCAAGTACATTCTGCTGACGATTTCTGGTAAAGGTTCGGGCGACAGAGTGCCGGGGAAGGATTAAGCGACGTGTCTTCCGAAAGCTCCTCGGCATTCTCCGCTAATCACAGCCGTGCCCCTTTAATAGCGTTTGCACTGTTTATAACGGTATCCGGGTTGGCTGGGATAAAGCTGGTAATAGGCGCTCCGCTTCATTGGGCTTTGGTATTAACGGCAATTCTGGCGTGGGCTCTGTTTCGTGCAGAACCACTGCTGAATGCCGTTGTCGCTCCGTTTGCCGGATTGGTCTCCCGGGCGCCTGCGTGGTTGTTGTTTTGGGGGGCCTGGGTTTGCTTTTGCCTCGGGATTTTAATTGCCGGTTGGGTGAATGATGGGGCCGGTATTTACACAGTGCCTAAATATTTGGCGCTTATGGGATTCTTGTGGCTGCTGGTTTCCTTTGTACCTAAAACCGAAGAACTCGTCGGTGGATTGTACCTCTTGGCAGCGGTTGGGGGAGTTGGGTTCGCAATAGTCTGGCTGGGCGGATTCTCCGACTGGCTGGTACTTCCGCCGAAGCGCTATGGTTGGGCGTTGTTACCGCCGGGCGTTCTTTGGAAAGCGGGGGTTTTCTTGATACCCCCGCTGTGTTGGGTTTTGCTCAACAGGCGCTACCCTTCGAAGCGTCAATGGGGCTTTTTTTTTCTCGCATGTGCTTTGGTGGGGTTGGACGGGTCAAGAACCGCTGCCCTGCTTGCGGCGATGATTTGGCTGCTGTTTTCCGTGTTGGTCTGTTGCCGTTTCGGGCTAAGTAATGCGCCCGTTAAGCGTGCGCTTATCATCGCTGTATGGATGTTGGTTCTTATTGGTGGGATCAATCCTTCACCTTGGAATCCGGTTATTCATGTTTACTCGGTACTTGGCGAACTGGTACCGAATTACCCGGGCTCTGGAACAGAGGCCGGGAATGGCTTGATCCAGCCTGGCCGGGAATTAGGCGGTGACAGTATCCGCACTGCCATGTTGATAGAGGGGGTTCGCGGGGTACAGGAGCATTTTCTGTTGGGGAGCGGTTTTGGTACCACAGTCGCTCAGACTGAAAGTATGGATTCTCCTATGGTGGTGCATATGACCTATCTGCAGGTTTTGGCAGATACCGGGCTGCTCGGTTTTCTGGGTTATATGGGAATTTTTCTTGTTCCGTTATGGTACTTTTTTTTAGCGATGCGAAGGGCCAATGACTCCTGGTCGCTCTTTGATGAAAATGCACTGCCACTGGGCATTGTTGGCATCTATATGTTCAGCAGTTTATTGCATCCGATAAGTAACGAAATATCCGAGTGGGCAGTTGTTCTGCCGGCTCTGGCGATGTTGTTCAAAGCCACGGAGCGCTTTGAGAGCGCATCACGTTCGTGAAAAGAGTTTTGTCTAACAGCGTGTGGCTCACCGCCGCGCATCTGTCTGGTTTCGTCATCCCTTTATTGGAGTTACCAATTCTGACCCGGGCGTTAGGCCCTGAGGTTTATGGGGCCGTGCTTTTTGCACTTTCTCTTGCCCTGGCTTTTTCCCTGGTTGTGGAATACGGCTTTAATCTCAGTGCATCGCGGGAAGTAGCTGTGTCGGTCGGAGATCCAGAGCGGATTGCCCAGATCGTCGGTAATGTCTTCCTTGCTAAGTTGATAATTGCTCTGCTCGTTGTGTCTTTGTCGTTTTTGGCGATGTTAGTTTTGGGGCTGCCTGCGGCATTGTCGATTGATTTAATTTTACCGGCCGGATTATTTTTTTTAGCGTTCGGTTTTAGTCCGTTTTGGTACTTTCAGGGCACAGAACAGATGGTTGGGCCGGTGTTGTTGAATCTGGCTCTACGGGTTGTTGCGTTGGTCGGCCTCTGGATATTTGTAAGCGAACCCACTGATGGCGCATTGGCGTTGTACATTCTTGCCGTCGCCGGGCTGGTGAATACTGGACTGACCTCAGCGTGGGTTTTTCGTGAAATTGGCAAACCCACATGTAACATGCGGAGTGCTCTTGTTCAGATTAATGAAGGGTGGCATACATTTATGTACCGGAGCGCGAACGATGTTTTAATGAGCGCTTCCCCCGCAGTTCTCGGATTGGCATCAAGCAAGTATGAGACAGGAATCTTTGTGCCTGCGGAGAAGCTGGTGAAAGCAGCGGCAGGGATGGCGATGCCGATTTTAACGGCTTTCTTTCCATTTTTTTCGAAACAATATGCAGATGGAGGGGCTGCTCGGGGGTGGTTGCTCGTGTTTGTTATGACTGCACTGGCCGCCGTAGGTGCTGGCCTCCTTGTATGGCTGTCGCCGTGGCTTATTTTGGTTCTGGCGGGCGATGAATTTGTCGAATCGGTTGAACTGATAACCTGGTTTGCGGCTTTGATTCCTTTGCGTGTATTCAATCAGTCTCTCGGGCTATCGGTACTGATACCCCAAGGCAGAGACAGATCCGCAGGTTATAGCCTCATGTTTTCTGCTTTGATCGCAATGTGCATGGGGTACATGCTTGCGACCGTTTTTGGAGCAATTGGGATGGTGTGGGGGCTTTTGATCGGTGAGACATTGCTTTTGGTTCTTCTTATTTTTGCAGCCATCAAACTGAATTTGGGCTATCGATGATTACTATTCTTACTCCGACCTTCAATCGTGCTCACACCTTACCAAGACTGTTTGAAAGTTTGATGAAACAATCAGTCGCAGAATTCGAATGGCTGATAGTGGATGATGGTAGTACGGATGAAACACAGGGCTTAGTCGAGTGTTTTCAGCGGCTAGCCCCCTTTAAAACCAGATATCTGGCTAAGGAAAATGGTGGGAAACATACGGCACTGAATGAGGGAGTGCGTGCCGCTTTTGGTGATTGGATTTTTATAGTTGATAGCGACGACTTTTTAATTGAAGGTGCTATTAAAAAAATATACTCGGACATTCATGATACGGGTAAAAATAGTGTGGTTGGCCTTTGTTATCGGAGAATGTTTGAGTCTGGTTCTTTTATAGGTGTTGAGCATAAGCAGATGGGTCCCTGTACTCTGAGCCCAACTGAGGCGTCCCACTTTTTTAAGGGCGATCTAGCCTATATTTTCAGGCGAGCAACAATGCTTCTTCATCCGTTTCCGGTTATTGCTGGGGAGAAGTTCGTACCGGAATTACTCATTTGGAATCAGATTTCTGACGAGGGGGATATCATTTATTTTCCTGATAAATCCGTCTATGTTTGTGAATATTTAGAGGATGGCTACTCCCAGAATTTTAAGCGTAACTTGCGAATGAACCCCCGGGGTTTCGGTATCCATTACTTGGCTCAGATGGGTAGGGAAAAACGATTGACCTATAAAGCTAAGTGTTTAATTCGATATCTGCAGTGTAGATGGTTTGCCTGGAGGGATGCTGGGTGAAAATCCTTTTGGTCATAACCGGGTTAGGTGTTGGTGGAGCTGAACGACAAATTTGTGATCTCGCGGACGGATTCAGTCGTTTGGGGCATGAAGTAAGGTTGCTATATTTGACTGGATCAGCAGATGTTAAGCCACTCTCATCGGAGGTGGTGGTGCGAGGGTTAGGTATGGGGAAAAATCCTCTTAGTTTCTTGGTTAGTATGGCAGCGTTAATAAAGGAACTTGAGGCTTTTGAACCCGACGTAGTTCACAGTCATATGTTTCACGCAAACATTCTTGCAAGGCTAGCTCGGTTGAGATGTTTTATACCTCGATTGATTTCAACTGCCCATAGCACATCAGAGGGCGGGAGGTTGAGGTCTGTTCTTTACCGGATAACGGACTCTCTTGCTGATATCTCAACCAATGTAAGCGAAGCGGCTGTAAAGGCCTTTGTTAAGAGTGGCGCAGCCCCTAATGGACGTATGATTGCTGTTTACAATGGTATAGATCTGTCCCGTTTTGATCGGGTAAATCCTGAAGCCGAATTGAATGCACGTAACGAATTTCGACTTTTGGCAGTTGGTCGTCTTCAACCTGAAAAAGATTACCCTAACCTGCTGAAAGCATTTAAGTTATTGTCATCAAAATGCGCAGGAATAAAGCTTAGGCTTGATATTGTTGGTGAAGGTGGGGAACGCAACAATTTAGAGAAGATGGCAAGGGATTTTGGGATTGATTCTCGGGTGAATTTTTTGGGGATACGGGCTGATGTTCCAGAGTTGATGAAGCAAGCAGATATTTTCGTTTTATCTTCGGCCTGGGAAGGGTTCGGCCTTGTTGTTGCAGAAGCGATGGCTTGTAGCCGGAGGGTTGTTGCCACTGATTGTGGCGGTGTCTCGGAAGTGCTTGGTGGCAACGGCATTCTTGTGGCGCCACACGATCATCGAGAGCTGGCCCATGGAATTCAAAAGGCACTTGCAATGTCGCCGGATGAATCTGAGAGGTTAGGGGATAGCGCAAGAAGGCATGTTGAACAGACTTTTAGCATGGATGCAGTCTTGTCGCGCTGGGAAGAATTGTATGCGGCCGGAGTAAGGTAACCGGATGCGAATAGTTCTTTTGGGGACAACGGCCAGCTGCGTAATCGGCTTCCGAGGCGACCTGATTAAAGATTTGGTGGCTCGTGGTCATGAAGTCTATGCCTTCGCTTTGGATTATGACGAACGCTCATCCTCGGTGGTTCAGGAGCTTGGTGCTGCACCCATCAGGTATTCATTCAGCCGGGCTGGACTCAACCCGGGGGGCGATCTGATAAACATGTTGAAATTGACGCGAGTGTTAAAGCGTCTGAAGCCAGATGTGGTGCTTACCTATTTTGCAAAGCCTGTTATTTTCGGGACAGTCGCAGCGAGGCTAGCAGGAATTAAGCGCGTTGTAGGTATGCTCGAGGGGCTCGGTTACGTATTTACTGATGACCCAAGGAGGGTTGCAAGCTTCAAACACAAGTTACTTCGCCACATTCAGGTATTGCTCTATCGATTTACGGTTCCACTATTGGAGCGGCTTATTTTCTTGAATAGGGATGATCCAAAGGATTTGATTCATCGCTATGGTCTCAGAGTAAAGGAAATTACAGTTCTTGGCGGTATCGGCCTGGACTTGGAGCGTTTCAAATATAGTTTGCCAAAGTCCAATCCGATGACCTTTTTGTTTGTTGGCAGGCTCCTGAAAGAGAAGGGTGTTCATGAATACGTTGAAGCGGCAAGGCTGATCAAGGAAAGGTACCCTGAAACACGGTTTTTGGTACTTGGCGGGCTGGATGAGGAGAATCCAGGAGGTCTTACAAAGGATGAGCTTAACCGACTCGTGGAACACGATATTGTTGAATACCCAGGTTTCGTCGACAATGTTGCTACGTGGATTGAACAATCAAGTGTATTTGTGCTTCCGTCGTATCGAGAAGGACTTCCGAGAAGCACCCAAGAGGCCATGGCAATGGGGAGAGCCGTAATCACGACGGATGTTCCCGGTTGCAGAGAGACGATCTCAGGAAACAGAAACGGTATTTTGGTTCCCGTTGCTGATGTCGAGGCACTTGTTGATGCCATGGTTCGTTTTATAGAGGACCCTGAGCTTATTCTTACAATGGGGCAAGAAGGTCGGCGTATTGCTGAAGAGTGTTATGATGTTCGTTCAGTCAACTCTGCATTGATCGGTTTTCTTGAGGGGGCTGAAGGGCGTTGCGCGTTTCAGAACAGTGTGTGAGTCGTTTTGAAATCTCAAGATTTCACGTTGAATTCGCCGACACCGATTTTCAGGTTGGCGTTTTCACGAAGGGTTTATTCTAATGATCCAGAAGTTTCTTGGTCTTCCTCGCGTATATAAACGCATAATTTCGGTATCAGCCGATGTGGTAGCCCTCTTTTTCAGCTTATGGGCCGCTTTTTCACTGAGATTTGAGCAGAAATTCTGGTTGCCGGACCAAGAGCAGCTGCTTATTGGAATACTTACAGTTGGTTTTACTATCGGTATCTTCATTAAGCTTGGGTTATACAGAGCTGTTGTCCGATACCTGAATGATAGAGCATTTCTCACGATAGTTGGCGGCGTTGGGGCCTCTGCGCTGATACTGATACTTTCGGGTTACTGGCTGGAAGTTTTGGTGCCCCGCTCTGTGCCATTTATGTATGCCGCCTTTGCATTTATTTTTGTTTCTGGCAGCAGAATTGGTGTCCGGATGTTGGTGGCCAGACCAATCCGTTACAACAAAGAGAGGGTGGCAATAATTGGTGCGGGTGAAACCGGGTTGCAGTTATGCCAGGCGTTAAATCAAGGAACTGAATATCACCCTGTTGCGTTCATAAGTTTCCTTGCGTCAAATCATAAGACGTTGATTAATGGTATTCCGGTATACGATATAAAGTTTATCGAAAAAGCTATTTTTGCTCACAGCGTGCAGCGTTTACTTCTTGCTTTGGAGCCGGCGTCAGAGGTTAATCGCAAGAAGCTCCTGAAACAGCTCGAGCCATTGTCTGTCCCTGTGCAGACAGTTCCAAGTATGTCGGAATTGATTTCGGGCCAGAAGCGCATCAACGATATCCGTGATTTGGAGATTGAAGATCTTTTGGGTCGCGATCCAGTACGTCCTGATAATGCTCAAATCGCGGATAGTTTGTATGGCAAGTCGGTTATGGTCACCGGTGCAGGTGGTTCCATTGGTTCGGAGTTATGTCGGCAAATACTTCGGCACCGTCCGCGGTTATTAGTGCTGTTTGAACAGTCCGAGTTCTCCTTATACAGCATTGAAAGAGAGCTTCAGGCAATCAATCGCATTGAAGGTCTTGACGTCGATATTCATCCGCTTTTGGGCAGCGTGTGCCACCGCCGTCGGTGTGAATCTGTAATGCGGGCATTCCGGATTCAAGCGGTCTATCACGCTGCTGCATACAAGCATGTTCCACTGGTTGAGCATAACGTTATTGAAGGGCTGCAGAATAATGTTTTTGGTACTTGGCATACAGCGGAAGCCGCTGTTTCTGCCGGTGTTGAGCGATTTGTTTTGATCTCTACGGATAAAGCGGTTCGTCCAACCAATGTGATGGGGGCGACAAAGCGTATGGCAGAGTTGGTTCTTCAGGCGTTAGCGCAGCGTCAGTCCACCACTATATTTTCAATGGTCAGATTTGGTAATGTTCTTGGCTCTTCAGGTTCAGTTGTGCCGTTGTTCCGCGATCAGATTCGTGATGGTGGCCCGCTAACTGTAACTCACCCCGATATTATCCGCTATTTCATGACGATTCCCGAAGCCAGTCAGTTGGTTCTCCAGGCTGGTAGTATGGGTGAGGGTGGAGAAGTCTTTGTTTTGGACATGGGGGAGCCGGTAAAAATTGTCGATTTGGCTCGTCGGATGATTCACCTGATGGGGTTGGAGGAAAAGACAGATGAGCATCCGGCAGGTGATATTGAAATCGTGTTCTCTGGGTTGCGCCCAGGAGAAAAACTCTACGAAGAGTTGTTAATTGGAGATAATCCGCAGGGTACCTCCCATCCGCGTATTATGATGGCACGGGAAGTTTCTCTGTCTTGGGAGAAAGTCGAGGAGCTTCTGTCCAAGTTTACTCGAGCAAGTCAAACTTTTGACTGTAAAGCTGTCATAGAGCTGTTGGTAGAAGCGAATACCGCTTATTCGCCTAATGGAGAACTATCGGATTTAGTCTGGCAAAACGGCAATCTTGAGGTTGTTCAAAGGGGAGACGGTAAAGTTCTCCGCCTGAGTTAGGGACGGGTATTAGCCAAGAATTCCATAGTAACAGGGATGGTTAGCTATGATAAAAATGGAACACCACGGCGCCGTTAATGGCGTCACGGGCTCCTGCCATGAGCTTCGGATTTCGGACTTCGGCATTCTGATTGACTGCGGCCTTTTTCAGGGGCAGGAGAAGGGCCGGGCTTCCTCTGCCATGGAGCTGGCGATTGATTTTCCCATTGATCATATCCGCGCCCTTGTGGTCACTCACGTCCATATTGATCACGTCGGGCGGATTCCCTATCTATTGGCAGCCGGGTTTGATGGGCCGATTGTCTGCTCTGAACCCTCCGCCATCATGCTGCCGGAAATTCTCGAAGACGCTTTGAAGATCGGCTTTACCCGGGATCGGGCTTTGATTACCCGGGTTTTGGACCGTATACGTAGCCAACTGGTGCCGCTGCCTTATGGCCAGTGGCATGAGGTGGTTTCTGAGGGCGATGCTGCGCTGAAAATCAGGTTGCAAAGGGCCGGGCATATTCTTGGTTCTGCCTATGTGGAATGCGAGCTTCACGATGGCCATCGCAACGAGCGTATCGTTTTCAGCGGGGATCTTGGTGCGAGTCACGCACCACTCCTGCCTGAGCCGTTATCACCTGAGAAGGCGGATCGCCTGATCATCGAAAGCACATACGGCGATAAGAACCACGAAGACCGGGAGAGTCGCCGCTATCGATTGAAATCGGTTCTTGAGCATGCCCTGGAAGACGGCGGTACGGTGCTGATTCCGGCATTCAGTATCGGGCGCACCCAGGATCTGCTTTATGAGATTGAAGGACTGATTGCCGAGTTTGGGGAATCTGAGATTTCACAGTCGAGCGCAGAAGGCTCCTCTGGATCACTCCGATGGCAGGACCTGGAAATTGTTGTGGATTCGCCGCTGGCCGCCGAATTCACCCGAATCTATCGGGATCTCAAGCCATTTTGGGATGACGAGGCCCGGGAACTTGCCAGTGCCGGCCGGCATCCTCTGTCGTTTGAGCAGCTCACGGTGATCAATTCCCACAAGGACCATTTGAATGCGGTTGAGTATTTGGCTCGTACTCATCGTCCCTGCGTGGTTATTGCGGGGTCTGGTATGTGCGCTGGTGGAAGGGTGGTGAATTACCTGAAGGCAATGCTGGGCGATGCCCGAAATGATGTGGTTTTTGTGGGGTATCAGGCGGCTGGAACGCCCGGGCGGGATATTCTGACTTATGGGCCACGTGGTGGATGGGTGGAGCTGGACGGAGCGCGTTATAGTATTTCTTCTCGCGTTCACACTGTTGGTGGCTATTCGGCCCATGCCGGGCAGGATGATTTGCTTCGGTTTGTTGCAGGCATTCCTGAAACACCCGCCGAAATTCGCATTGTTCATGGCGATTCGGATGCCAAGCACGCTTTTAAACAGGCGCTGGAGGCAATTGCACCGGATTCTGATATTCTGATTCCAGTAGGATAACGGGGTGAGCATGCGCTATTTATGCAAGTGTTTGCCCAGGCGCTGAGACCTTATTTAAGGCAGGAGAGTATATGAAAAGGATTGCAGTAATCGGCCTTGGTTACGTTGGCTTGCCATTGGCGGCTGCATTCGGTGAGAAGCGTGAGGTGGTTGGCTTTGATATCAATCCCAAACGGATTGCCGAGCTGAAGGATGGCATAGATTTCACGCGCGAGGTAAGCAGGGAGGAGCTGGCGTCGTCGTCGAAACTTTCGTTTACGGACTCTTTAGACGGTATTGCCGATTGCCAGATCTACATCGTCACAGTGCCAACCCCGATTGACGAGTATAAGTCGCCGGATCTTACCCCTCTGGTAAGAGCCAGCGAAAGCGTAGCCAAAGTCCTGAAGAAGGGCGACATTGTTATATATGAGTCCACGGTGTTCCCCGGTGCCACTGAAGAAGTCTGTGTGCCGGTTCTGGAAAAGGTGTCCGGCCTCAAGTTCAATCAGGATTTCTTTGCCGGTTACAGTCCGGAGCGTATCAACCCGGGCGATAAGGAACACCGCGTTACCACCATTATGAAGGTAACCTCCGGTTCCACTCCCGAGATTGCCGATGAGGTAAATGATCTTTACGCCGGCATCATTACTGCGGGAACCCATAAGGCCAGTTCCATCAAGGTAGCGGAAGCGGCAAAGGTAATTGAAAACACTCAGCGGGATTTAAATATCGCGCTGATGAATGAATTGTCGATGATTTTTGCCCGTATCGGAATTGATACCCATGAAGTGTTGGCGGCAGCTGGCACGAAATGGAACTTCCTGCCGTTCAAACCCGGCTTGGTAGGCGGCCATTGTATTGGTGTAGATCCGTATTACCTCACTCATAAAGCTCAGGCTATTGGGTATCATCCTGAGATTATTCTTGCGGGCCGCCGTGTGAACGACAATATGGGCCCCTATGCTGCCGCTGAACTGGTCAAGGCGATGATCAAGAAAGGGCATACCATTGCCAATTCTCGGGTATTGGTTATGGGGCTTACCTTTAAGGAAAATTGCCCGGATTTGCGTAATACCCGCGTTATTGATGTGGTTAATGAGTTGAAGGATTTCGGTTGCCAGGTGGATGTCACCGATTGCTGGGCAAATAATGAAGAAGCCGAGCATGAATATGGTATTTCCCTGGTTGCGGAACCGAAGGCCGGTGAATATGATGCGGTATTTCTGGCGGTACCGCACCGCGAATATGCAGGTCTTTCCGCTGAGCAACTGCGCGCTTATACCAATAGCAACGGCGTTTTATTTGATTTGAAGGGTGTGTTGCCGTTAGGACAAGCTGATTTGCGCCTCTGATCTTAATGTGAACTATGAAGCCGGCCAATGTGCCGGCTTTTTTATTAAGTCGATTTAAGTAATTTGTTTTGCCTTGTTTCGGTTTCTCTATTATTATTTGTTTCGACTCTCGGTCATATTCACTCAGTATTTAAAACCCCACGATAAAAGGTTTTATTTCCATGGCAAAGATTAATGATTATTACCAGAAGAAGCAGCTGATGGAAAAGCTGGCCGCCGAGCTGGAGAAGCTCGAAAAGGACCAGGCACTGAAAAGCGAACTGGAATTCGAAAACAAAGTTCGTGATTTGATGAAAGAGTATGACAAATCACCGAAGGACGTTCTGCAGATTCTGTCTGCTATTGATCCTTCGATCGCTGGCGCCAAGGCCGAGACTGCAACCGGTACCCGTGCAAAGCGTCCGCTGAAAACCTATAAAAACCCGCACACCGGTGAAGTGGTAAAAACCCGCGGTGGTAATCACAAGACTCTGAATGAGTGGCGTGAAAAGCACGGTAAGGAAGCGGTACAGAGCTGGCAGCAGGATTAACTGCCTATTCCCCTCTCTCTCAATAGAGGGAGGGGGATATTAACTGACTACGACTTTGTTCCGCCCGCTTTCCTTGGCTTTATACAAAGCCTCATCTGCCTTCTGCATCCACTGCATATAGTTCTCAGGCGTTTCCGTTAGTTGCGCGATGCCCATGCTTACCGTGTATTGAATATCCCCGGCGCTGGTGCTAACGGTACTTTTCTCTATAGCCTCACGAATGCGCTCGCAAATAATCCGGGCACTCTCGGCATCGGTTTCTGGCAGTATGATGCCAAACTCTTCACCACCGTAACGGCCGGCGCTGTCCGATTGCCGGATGTTATTGCGAGTGACTTCGGCGGTATGGCGAATCACCTCGTCTCCGGCCAGGTGGCCGTAGGTGTCATTCACCGGTTTGAAGTGGTCGATATCGAACATCACCAGGCTTGTGGCCTGGCCATAGCGCCGGAAACGTTCATATTCGGCATCCACCAGGTTTTCCCAGGTGCCCCGGTTCAGCAGCCCCGTTAGCCGATCTGTCATGCTGAGTTTCGCCAGCTGTTCGTTTGCACGTTCCAGGGCTCGTTTGCTGCTGGCGAATTCGGTTACGTCGTAAATCAGCAGGCACACCTTCTCCACCTCTCCGTTCGGAGCGGTGATCGGGCTGATGGTCAGGTTCTGGAACATGTATTCTTCCGTGCCTGTGATAGGGCGTGTATTCCGGAACTTGAACAGGTAAGGGCGCTGTTCCCAGGACGTAAAGGCCCGGGTGTTCAGCATGGCGACGGCATCTACCTTGCGCGTAAGCCAGGCTTCCGGGATGTCCGGAAAGACTTCAAACAGTACCTTGTCCCGAATCTGGCTGGCGGTAATGCCGCTATGGTGTTCCATAAAGCCGTTCCATGCCTGGACGTGGAAATCCAGGTCCAGCACCACCAGTCCCACCTCAACGGATTCGAGCATGTCCATTAACCAATGGAATTCGTTGGCGTCCTGATTAAAGGCCATAGTTAATCCACCAGATACGCGAGGCGTTTTTCAAGGAATGGGATGGAGTCCTCGGTTAGCAGGATCAGCATGTTACAGCGGATATCCCGGTTTTCCAGAGCATAGCTGATCTCAATACACAGCAGCTGTTTTTCCCGCTTGCTGTGATGATCCAACAGTTCGTTAACCGGGCGGTGCTGGCCGAGAACGGTCGGATGGCCCAGGCCCAGCTTCAGGTCGAGTTGATCGCCAATACCGTTGATAAACGCGCCAAACAAGATACTCGACATATCCATGAGCACTTCCACGTTCACGGATTCGCCTTCCAGCACGTCATAGTGAAGCAGTTCGGCCATTTCCCGGAAACTGGCGTCTTCAAACAGCAGGAGGGCCTCGCCTGCGATACCGGCGCCAGTAAAGCCCTGGCAAACGGCTGAGTAGTCTTCTGCTCGCTGCGCAGCCGATATTGCCATGTGCAGCTCGGAGTTGGCGATAAACGCAACTTTGGGGATAGGTTGTTTGACAAATACCTTCAGCAGCCGGGCCAGCAAGTCGGAGGAGCGCCCCATGGCAACGTTGGATATCTCCTGCAGGTAATCACTCAGGCTTACTGAGATTTCTGGGGCTGCTGCCTCTCGACTGTGCAGGCTGGCGTCGTTAAGGGCAGTGTCTTCAAGCTCAGAAGGGCGATAGAAGCCGTACTCTTCGAGCAGTCGGGAGACAACGCCGGTGTCGGTTGGTTTCTTGATGAAATCGATGGCGCCCAGTTTACGTACACGTTCCCGGGCTTCCGGCTGAATGTCGCCCGAGACCACGATGGTCAGAACCGGAAGATCCTCGGAGCGGATGTGTTCCAGCACCTGGTAGCCGTCGAGTTCCGGCATGTTCAGGTCCAGAAACAACAGTTCGGCTTTCTGATCGCGCAGTATGGTTAGCGCCTCCTTGCCATCTCCGGCGAAGAGGATGTCGTCTGCCAGGCCGGGTGGCAGAGCTTTGGCCATTTGTTTGCGCGCCAGTGCAGAGTCGTCGCAGATCAATATCCTGGTGGTCATGGAGTGCCGTTTGGGGCCTTTAACGAAAGGGCGTAAGTATACCAATCTCAGGCGTTGTGTATATGCGGGCTACATTACAAGTTCGCTAAGCTACATAATGGTTCCTAAGTTAGTTTAGTCCTGTGACGAACATCAAGCTTGAACAACAAATGACGGCCACGTAATGAATGAATGTGATGTACCTCACTCAATGTACGAGGCTCGGTCGGATATAGTCGTGTCGCGGTCAAAAAGAAACAGTTTGTTACAAAGAATAACGGGCCGCATGCCAGCACCGAAATAATAAAACCAGCGGGCAGGCATGGAGTCGGGTGTCGAAAACTGGCTCACTAAAACAATCAGAGACACAATCTATGACAAAGCAAGCGTACGGATGCGCTGCCCTTGCCATGCTCTGCCTGGGTATTTCGCCCGTTTCCCAGGCAGAACTGGAGCCCATTTCAGATAATGCGATGGGCGAGGTAACCGGGCAGGCCTTTATGCAGATTGAAAATATTCCCGGCCAGAACCATGAGTTCACGCGTATGACGCTGACCATGGATGTGGAGACCCGCGTGAATATTGACGATATTCAGGCCGGCCAGATCAATGGCGGCACGGATTTCTCTGCCACCCACCTGGCCCTTGGTCACATCGCCCGTAACGACGGCGAGGTCTTCAATGGCAAGACCTACAATGCCGGGGATGAAATTCCTTTCGAAGCGCGCATGCCCTATATCGAACTGGCGGAAGATGCCGCGGGCCTTGCCGGATTCCGCATGGGTTTCGGGCAGGCAAGGGGCTCGGTGTCGTCCCATACCACCAGCTTCAGCGGCGACATCGGCCTGAAAGTACAGGATTCAACCGGTGCCGTTTACGATACCTACCTGTTTGATGGCGATGGTGGCGCGGCCACCAACTACCGTGCCTCTCACATTGGTATTGATCCCAACTCCTGTGTTTCCGGAGCTAACTGCACGCCACTTACCCACCTGCAATCACTGACCGTAGGCGAGGATAACGGGAGTGCCGATGGCACCATCGGATTCACGGATGCGTTTTTCATCGGCTTTCAGCGCGATGACGGTGTAGCCTGGCAAACGCTGGACGGTGCCAACACCATCAGTGTGGGTAAGGGGGTGTTTATTAACCTGCCTACCAACATGACCGTGGATCTGAGCCAGCTTGTTGGCCCGGACGGCATCGACCGCCTGCGTACCCATCAGTCGGATATGGGTACCAAACTGTTCTAATTGTGGATGGCTAGCAAAGCATAGAAGGATCGAAAGGCAAGGATGCCGACACTACTGCTGCTAAATGATTTCAAGTTCTTTTTCTACGCCAATGACCATCCGCCCGCCCATGTTCATGTGCTCCGAGGTGAACGATGGGCTAAGATTGAGTTGTCGACTTTCGCGGTAAAGTACAGCACCCTCAAGAATCAGGAATTGAGGGAGTGCCTGAAGATCGTTGAACGTCATCAATCTGACTTTTTGGAGATGTGGAATGCCTGGTTTCAAGGGTAAATCCGTTCATATTGACGACCGTCACTTGCACGTGGAGTTGGAAGACGGCCGCGTAATCTCCACGCCTGTGCATTGGTACCCTGAGTTGGAGGCAGCCTCTATTGCGGAGGTGCGTCAGTATCATTTTATCTGCGATGGTACGGGCATTGAGTGGGAGGCGTTGGATTATCACCTGAGCATCGAGGCGATGTTGACGGGTAATGCTCGGCAAAGTGCCGCGTAAGTTTGTTAAACTCCTGCGTCTGACTTTACTTCGGTTGCAGGAGTCTTCCTTTGATCCGCTCTTTCTACTGGCACGATTACGAAACCTTTGGCGTAGACCCGGTTCATGACCGGCCCTCCCAGTTTGCGGGTGTGCGCACCGATGCGGATCTGAATATCATCGAAGACCCGCTGGTGATCTATTGCAAGCCAGCCGACGATTACCTGCCTTCTCCTGAAGCCTGCCTGATTACCGGTATTACTCCTCAGAAAGCGCTGGACGACGGATTTCCGGAAGCGGAGTTTATTACCCAGATTAACGAGGCTTTCAGTCAGCCTGGAACCTGCGCAGTAGGCTACAACAGCCTGCGTTTTGATGATGAAGTCACCCGCCATACGCTTTACCGTAATCTCCGGGATCCCTATGCGCGGGAATGGCAGAACGGGAACTCTCGCTGGGACATCATTGATATGGTGCGGCTGACCTACGCCTTGCGGCCGGAAGGTATCCACTGGCCCCGCAAAGAAGATGGCAGCCCGAGTTTCAGGCTGGAAGAGCTGACGGTGGCCAATGGCATTGCTCATGAGGCTGCCCACGATGCCATGTCGGATGTGCTGGCCACCATTGCCGTGGCAAAGCTGATCAAGGAAAAGCAGCCCAAACTGTTTGATTTCGTTCTGAACAATAAAGACAAACATTCCGCGCGGCAAATGCTGGATACCGCCGCTATGAAGCCGGTGTTTCATATTTCTGCTAAATATCCGGCTACAAGAGGTTGTTGTGCGTTGGTAGCACCGTTGGCAGAGAGCCTGAGCAACAAAAACCAGGTGATCGTTTACGATCTTCGGGAAGACCCAGAGGCGCTGATTAACGCCTCGGTAGAAGAGATCCGTGAGCGGGTATTTACGTCTCAGGCGGAACTGGGGGAGGGTGTTAGCCGCTTTCCACTGAAAGGCGTGCAATTGAACAAGTGCCCTGTGCTGGCGCCGGCGACCATGCTTTCCACGCTGTCACAGGAGCGTTTGGCCGAGCTGGAGTTAGATGGTGATGTGCTTCGGGCAAATCTGGCCAAATTGCGCAAAGCCCCGGATCTTCCTGCTCGTATTGCCCAGGCATTCGAACAGGATTTTCAGGGCAGCCACCTGACTGATCCCGACGAGCAACTTTACGCTGGCGGTTTTATCAGCAAAGCCGACCGGGAGAAACTCAACTGGTTGCTGACCCAACCCGTGGATACCCTGGCCGAGCAGGAAGTGAGGTTTGAAGACGCGCGCCTGCCAGAGATGCTGTTCCGTTACCGTGCCCGCAACTATCCGGATACCCTGATTGGCGAGGAAATGGAGCGCTGGGAGCAGTTTCGTACCGAACGGTTGATGCAGCCGAAAAAGGGGTGGCGCTCACTGGAGGCCTATGGTCAGGAGCTACAGCGATTGGCGGCTGATACGGAGCTGACGCCCAAGAAGCAGCAGATACTGGAGGACTTACATCTCTATGGCGAATCCCTGATTCCCTATATGTAAGTGGGGTCAGACCTAAAGACATTTGGCGTTGGCGAATGTTCGGGGGGGCTGACCCCTTTTATTTCTCGAATAGGACGGAAATATCGTCGGCGGTAATGGCCGAGCTGAAGGCATCAGCTTTGCCGTACAGACCGTCTGCAAGCTGGCTCTTCCTTGCCTGTAGTGCCTGAATTCGCTCTTCTACCGTGCCTTCGGTAATCAGACGGTACACGAAGACAGGTTTGTCCTGCCCGATGCGCCAGGCGCGGTCTGTGGCTTGTTGTTCGGCTGCGGGATTCCACCACGGATCATAGTGAATAACGCAGTCCGCGGCGGTCAGGTTCAGGCCGGTACCACCGGCTTTCAGGCTGATTAGGAAGACCGGGCTCTCGCCATTCTGAAACCGTTTAACCGGTGTGGCGCGGTCTCTGGTTTGGCCGGTGAGTTTTTCATAGCCTATGCCTGCCGCCTTCAAAGTGGTTTCGATCAGTGCCAGCATGCTGGTGAACTGAGAGAAGATGATGACCTTGCGTCCTTCATCCAGCAGTTGTTCCAACATCTCCATTAAAGCGTCGAGTTTGGCCGAACCGGCGGTTTCTTCCGGGTTAAGCAGAGCGGGATGGCAGCAGATTTGCCTGAGTTTCAGGAGCGCATCCAGTATTTCTATCTGGCTTCTTGCTGCGCCCTTTTCGGCAAGCAATTTGCGAATGCGCTTATCCATGGTGGCGCGGATGGTCTCATACAGATCTTTCTGCTGGCGATTCAGCTCAACGTGACGCACGATCTCGGTTTTTTCCGGCAATTCGGGGGTTACCTGATCTTTCGTGCGCCTCAGCATAAATGGTCGCACCCGGCGGCTCAGCTCCGCATAACGGCTCTGATTGCCCTGTTCTTCAATAGGTTTTCGGTAGTGTTCGCGGAAGATTTTCTGGTCTGCCAGGTAGCCCGGCAGAATAAGGTCAAACAGGGCCCATAGCTCCCCGAGGTGGTTTTCCATTGGTGTGCCGGTAAGTGCGATGCGGTTTTCGGCTGGCAGGCGGCGAGCCGCATTGGACGTCACGGTTGCCGGGTTTTTCAGGTGTTGGGCCTCGTCGAAAAAAGCCAGGCTGTATGACTGGTTCTGGTGCTGTTCCAGATCCCGGTGCAGGAGTGGGTAGCTGGTGATCACCAGATCGGCCTCCGCTACCTTGTCGAAGAATGGTTTACGACGTTGGCCATGGATCACCAGGCGTTTCAGTATCGGGGTGAATTTCTTGGCTTCTGCCTCCCAGTTGGCAATAAGCGTGGTCGGGCATACCACCAGAGCAGGCGCGGAAAGCCGACCTGCGGCTTTTTCGGCCTGAATGCAGGCGAGGGTTTGTAGGGTCTTGCCCAGGCCCATATCGTCGGCAAGAACGCCGCCGAGCCCGAATTCTCGCAGGAACATCAGCCAGTTCAGGCCATCTTGCTGGTAGTGGCGCAGCTCTGCCCGAACCTCTGAGGGAATTGGAACATGGTTTAGTGCCTGAAAGGACGTGAGTTTTTCGCTGAGGTTGCGCAATTCTGCGTTGCTTTGCCAGTCTGCCGCCAGATCACCCATTACCTGTGCTGCATCCAGTTTCGGCAGCCTTAGTTTGCCGCCACGTTCTTTCCCTAACAGGCTCAACAGGGTTCGGGCCAATGGTCGGATGCGGTCTGAAACAACCCGGATGAGGGCGTCGCCGTTATGGAGCCAGAGGGTTTCAGGCAATGCATCGTCACTGTCATTGTTGAGGTCGAGATAAACCAAGGCCTGTTGTAGTAGCGGAATCAGGTCAATCTGTGTGCCGTTGTAGTCAATGCCCACCTCAACATCAAACCAGCCCGGCGATTCTTCATCCGGCTTCAGACTGCCGTGCAGCTGGTCTATTTCAATAACCGGTACATCAAAACTCTCGTCCATTTCAATTTGCCAGCCGCCTGCATCCAGGCGCGGTAAATCGAAGGCAATGAAATCCAGCCACTGGTTACGGGTTGGCAAGGTGAAATCGAGAAAGCTGCCATACGGTAGCGCGTTAACCATGTCTGCTTCGAGATGATCGGTCATTGTTCCCGCCATTTTAAAATCGGGCAAATCACGATGTAGCCATTCGATTTCCGCATCCTCATCCCGAATGACCAGCAACGGGCCATTGTTGCCATCAACCAGAACCCGGGGTTCCTGTTCCGAGAACGCTACCCGGTGGCCTTCATAGCTGAACATTAACCTCGCCATTAGCAGGGGCAGTGTCCCGGGGGCGGGATGCTGAAGGCTGTACAGCTGCAGTATCGGCTGGGGTGCTGCCTGCACCATGGAGGGCACCTGGAAAGATTCAGGCAGAACGGCGCCGGCTTTTTCCAGTATGGGCGCAAGATCTGGCAACGCCTGCTGAAGCTGGCTTTCTGCCAAGGGAGGGCACTGTTGCAGAAGCGCGGTTGTGCGGGCATCCAGCGAGTTCTCCACCCGCCCGATCAGGAGCTCTTTCTCGTCCAGATAGTAGGCGGGCGAGGTGTTCAACAGCCGAATGTGTGACGGGAGCGCCTTGCTGACCAGTTGCCAGTGTTGTTTATCTGGCAACTGCATCCACTCAAAGCCGGATTCTAGAGTCTCTCCGAGTTGAAGCGGCGGGTTTCGAGTGGATTCCAGAAAGAAGCGGCTGGTTTTCAGCGCCGATTCAATAAAATAGGCGCCCGTCGTGCCCTCCAGAACCGGTGCAACACGAAATGCTGTGGGCAGTGCGTTTAACCATGTGAGCGGTGCTATATCGCTCTCTCGCAGGTATTTCGGGCGATCGTATTCAAGGTTGGTACGGCTCCACACGGTGGTTTTGGAGCCCCTGGAATATTCTCCCGATTTACGACGCCGAACCTTGTTCACTGACAGGGTCTGCTGGCTGCGGTGTGGCTCTATGTGGAGCAGGTACGCCAGACACTCAGGGTTGGAAGCGTTGTCAATCGAACTGAAAACTGAGGCCGCCTGTTCCAGCCATGTTTCCGCTGTCGGGTATTTGTATCGTGTATCGGCTTCCGGTTCGTATTTTTCAGCACTCAGGCCTGCTTCGTAATTGGCCTGAAGTATAACGGCCGCCGCATGCTTACACCGGAACCCCACCGGGCAACTGCAGAAGGTGTTTATTTTTCCGGGCAGGTAGCGGTCGAACCGAACCTCGGTGATATAGAGCTGGCGCTGGCTGCCAGAAACCTCCGCTCGCAGCACCTGTATGCTCATGCCTTCGGTTTCACGAACCAGGTTTTGTACCCGGCCCTGGCTGAAATAGCGCTTGCCTCGTTGCAGGCTGTTGGCGTCAAAGTTGAGGTTCAGGTTTGCTTGCGAGACTTGCATGGCTGAGAGCGGGCACCGGTAGATTCAAAAAAGGGAAAGCTACCGGAAACCAGCACCATGCTCAAACGAATTTGGGCCAGGCGCTCCGGACATTTTGCCTGGGCAAATGTCCGGAGGGCTGACCCCCATTGTTTAGCGCCGACGCTGAAAATACACGCTCAGGTTCTGCCCCATCAGACTTTGAACCTCACTCCCCAGAGCTTCCGCCTGGATCTGGCGCTGTACCGGGCCGGTGGCCAGGCTGTGGCCGTCTTCATCCCGGGCTTTGACCAGCTTCCACTCCACTTCATTACTCACCAGGGCCAACAGTTCTTTGAGCTGGTTGGCATCCTGCGGCCGGAACCATCGGTCGCGGCAGCCGCCCAGGCTGTAGAAGTCCTCGTCCTTCAGCAAATCCGCCCAGATGGCATCGTGCCGATTGGCCAGTACCATCCTGCGAAGCTGCCGCAAGGCGGTACGAGTGGGCTGCAGATTGTGCTCCGCGACCAGGCGGCGAATCTGTTTGTCACCCTGGGTTTGCTCGGCCAGCGCCGTGTGCATGTGCACAATGGCACCGGTGTTCGAGGCAGTATTGATCAGCGCGGCCAGAGATAGCTCGGTCATGGCTGGTGAGGGCACACGGCCCACTTCCACCCAATGGACCTTGTGACCATCGGCTACAAACCGCTGTGCGATGGACCAGGGCCAGAACACGATGTTGTCCATGTTCAGGCTCTGGGCCATGCGGGTGCCCTTGGCGATGTTCGCCAGGGATTCATCAACCGCGATCACTTCCACGTCGTCCAGATATTGAGCCAGCTCCATGGCCCGTTGGCCGGATTGTGCACCGCACACCATAATCCGCAACGTGGCGGGGAGGTTGTCGGTGTTCAGGCCGAGCTCCTGAGCCATCACGGCCTTCAGGCTGGTCTCCGTGCGATAGGCCAGCTGGCTCCACGCCGGCCATGCCTGGGGCACATCGGTTTTCTCCAGGCAGAGTTCCTCGGATTTTTCGTCAAAATTCTGCTTGATGGCCTCTTCTTCCGCCCGGTTGTAGTAGCTGGCTGCCATCATGGGTTGCATGGCCAGTGGCCAGTCCACCAGGTTCCATTGGCCGAGTTGTACTGCAAAGTTCTGGTGGAAGAGTGCGCCATACATGGCACTGATCATCAGCGAGCCAATCAGGGCTTCTTGAAGTTCGCCCACGGCAAATTGCGCCACGATGCTTTCATTGATGGTGGCCGCCAGGCGTTCCTCATCGTCTTCCGCGGCCAAAGCGAAACCGGTGCGGTCGGCGTATTCGGCGATGGCCAGGCAGAGGGGCTGCAGTTCGTCCCTCAGGCTGGCCGTTTGAGCGACCTCCGCCATGATGGCGCGACGAAGCATCACTACCAGTTGTTCTACGGCAGCATTGGGCATCAGGGTTTTCTGTAGCGCCAGAATAAGCAATTCGTCTTCGGCGGCAGCATCCAGGAAGACCTCGGCGTTCGGGTTATCCAGATCGTATTGTTGCTGGATGATCGCCCCGACAAAGCGGCCGATTTCCTGGTGTGGCAGGCCTTCCTTGCGCAGCAGGGCGATGGCGTCCAGCGCCAGATCACTGTCGGCTTTGTGAACCTGAAGGTGCTGCGCGCAGGAGAGCATGCCGGAATAGACAGAGTCCCATTCCGATCCGCTTTGGAGTAACTTTCGGTAGTGCAGGTAGGCAACATCAAACTGGCCTTGCAGCCGTTTGGCATGAGCGACCCCGCAGAAAGCGGCGGCAGATTGCCGGTCGCACTCCAGTGCCTGCAGGAAATACTCCTCCGCCAGGGCAGGGCGCTCGCTCTTCAGTGCCCAGTAGCCCAGGTTGCAATACTGCTGGGCCTGCGCCGGTTGCCGGTTCAGGCTGGCGTTGAACAGGGCATGGGCCTTTTCAAGCTGGCCATCGTCCATCTCGACCCGGCCGAGCAGGCCAAGGGCCGCTGCGTGATCGGCCTCCAGCGCCAGCGCCTGATTCAGGTATTCCCGGCATTCATTGCGCGCTTTCAGCCGCTGAATGTAGGAAAGCCCGTTGCTGTTGGACTCGCCATACGCCAGGTTTGCCTGGAGCACCAGGCGCGCGACCTGAGCCTGAACGGAGCGGGAAAGATGCGCGTTATGATGTTGTACTTGCATGGAACACCTCGTTACCAGCCAATATCCGATGCGGCAAAGGTCTGCAGTTTTTTGACGGTTTGCCGGGGTTTGGGGGAGGAGTTGCGAAAGGTGTGCCAGTTTGGGGTTTGGAGTCAGCCCCCAATTTATAGATGCTCGGCGAAATCCATTGAGTCGTGCAGGATTCGCACGACGACGAGCTTGCGTGCTGACATTTCAGGTATGGCTTTGAAAAACACTACATGTCGGGCTTTCTGAGACTCTCTCTGAATCCTTATACTTCTGATCCCCGGTAGGAGTTCAGATCTATCCGTTGCTAAAGGATGATCAGGGCCCCGCTCGGATAACTCTTGGATGGTATGCGCAATCAGCCCACTGTAACTCATAGCTTGGTGGATGCCGAAGTTGTCCCGCGTGTAGCGCACAATCTCTTCGAAATCTCTGGCAGCGTTTTGGGAAAGTTCCACCGTCCATAGTGGGTGCATGCTGTTTAGTCCTTTTTATTCAGTTCTGCGGCCCTGTTGATCAGGTAGTTTGTGATCGCTTCACCGGTGCCCAGTGTGACTGTGCGGCCATTATCGACGTCTGCAAGCCCTTCGGCTAAGGCTCCGCGAAGTTCGAGAAGCTTTTGCTGCAGTTGGACTTCCTTCTCTTCGACCAACCGCAGCCCTTCTCTCAGTACCTCGCTGGCATTTTGGTAGCGACCTGTCTTAACCAGGTTACTCACCAGTTGTGCCTGATGGTCTGTCAGAACTATATTTCTAGTTGCCATTATTCGGGGCCTCCCTGTGTCTATTGGCATATATTGCCATTTTGGTTATAGGGTTCCAAGCAGGAATATTGGATTCGACCCAAGTGCATTTTATTGGGTGAAATTTCTTGGGGTCAGGGTCAATTAGAAAGTTGGGAGTAGGTCAGTTGCAACTTTGTCGTTCAGCTAAAACCAAAACGGCCGGGTGTTTAACCCGGCCGTTTTGCACCACTTGGCGATCATTAACCCTGCAGCAACTGCAGCACCTGCTGAGGCCTGGCGTTAGCCTGAGCCAATACCGAGAGGCCGGCTTGCTGGAGAACCTGTGTTCGGGCGAGTTCGGCGGATTCGGCGGCAAAGTCGGCGTCCTGAATCCGGGAGCGGGCGGCTGAGAGGTTCTCGGAAGCGGTCGACAAATTGGCAATCGTGGTTTCAAAGCGATTTTGAACCGCACCGAGCTCAGAGCGAAGACCACTGATTTGTTCCAGTGCATAATCCACTGTGGTAATAGTGTTGGCGGATTCATCGCGGGTAAGGACGTTCATATCGTTAACGATAAGGTCTTCCTGTGTAAGAGTGCCCAACCCAAGGTCTGCAAGAGTTCCAGTCCCGCTCAGCGTAACTGTGTCGCCGATATCTGTGATGAGCTCAAGGCCTGGCTCAAAATTGGCGGTTGCTGCTCCAGTAATAGCCGCGCTTCCCAAAACGTCTGTTGTGCCATCGTCCTGGAGCTCAATCACGCCACCATTCTTGTCTGTCAGAATAATGTTGGTGCCAGCCGTATCTTTTGCTGCATTAATTCCGGTCTGCCCGGCTCTCTCGTTGATTTTGTCTATGGTCGAGTCGATGTCGTCGGAGTCTGTAATTTCAATACCGGTTCCATTAATGGTGATTGTTGCAGGGCTATCTGCAGCGGCTGGCGCGCTGAATGCACCAGTATCTACAATCGTCTCACCCGCCTTTTGCGCCGTAACATTAGTATCTGGGCTGACTAAGTTGATTTGATTAATGAGGTCTTGCCCAGTGGTTGCTGAAGACAGGTCTACGTCCACACCATTAATGCTTAACGATCCGGCTGTGCTAAAGCTTGTAATATTGCCTTGATCAAATGTTGTTCCAGAAGAGACGGAAGCGCCGAGTTTAGAGCCTCGTGCATCAACTCCGTCCACTCCGATCGTTTGATTTGCATTGGCTCCAACCTGAAAGCTGAAATCTGCAAAGCTTCCATCCAGAATGTTACGCCCGTTGAACTGAGTTGTACTTGCAATTCGGTTAATTTCGGAAATCAGCGCTGAAACTTCCTGGTTCAAAGCCTTACGGTCCGAAGGAGAGTTGGTGTCGTTAGCGGACTGTACCGCCAGTTCACGGATTCGCTGAAGCGCGTTGGTGGTTTCTTCAAGAGCACCTTCAGCGACCTGCGCAAAGGAAATGCCGTCATTGGCGTTTCTGATGGCTTGGTTCAGCCCGCGGACCTGGGAGGTGAAGCGCTCAGAAATCGCCAAGCCTGCAGCATCGTCTTTGGCAGAGTTGATGCGCAGACCAGAGGACAGCCTTTCGAGGGCGACGTTAGCGTCTCCCTGGGATGTATTAAGGTTGCGTTGAGCGTTTAGCGAAGCGATGTTGGTGTTGATGACCTGAGGCATATCTATTCTCCTGCTCAGAGGCGCCGAAAACCAGATGCCCGATATAGAGGGGGAACCCTTGCCGGCGGAAATTCGTTAAATTGCCGTTTTGCCGGATACCTAGCGAAGGGTGTGCCAGTTTTAAGAAAGTGGCTTTATCTGGCTGTTTTAATTGATGGTTTTTAGGTCAGGTTTTGAACAGGGTATTGCCTGGTGCCGGAAAGTTGGCGTGGGGGATGGGAAAAGGGTTGCCGGTTTTGTGGAGTTGGGATGGTACATTTCACCCTGCGAAATGTACTGGGTCTGACCCCAGCAGAAGGCGGTGTGTTCGAATTGCCACTCTCTGCAAACTGCGACGTTCAAGCTGCGCGATGTGCCGTTCAGCGATGGGAGCGGTGCCGTCAAAAATGTGCTGGTTGGTGTGTGCGATAGTTGTAGCGAAGTGTGCTTGCTGCCCCACCAATCCACACCCATGGTTCATAAGCAGTTAGAGGCACAGCGAAAGAGCCTGGAAACCCGATTGCCGGCTCACCTGCTTGATGTTCTGAACCTGGCTGCAGCAGAAGTTGGTGGTTCGCCGGAATTTGTTTCCTGCCTGATGAAGTACTACATCCACAAGTTGGCAACTAGCCCCGACATCGCTCGAACTTTGCCCGAGAAATTGGGCAATCCACTGGCTCTTGGCAAAGCGGACAAAAGGCTGTCGCTGAAGGGACGGCGGGTGATTGAGGAGCTGGAAGCGGTTAAACAAGCGGCCCATATGGCCAACACCACAGACGTTATCAAATGCGTCATCCTGATTATCAATGAGGATGTTCTGCTAAAGAAAGCACCGGTGCAATTGAGGGAGCTTGAGTCGATTGTCTCGGCGGTTGCCTGATGCGGTTGGTGTCTATACGGGCATAGGCATCATTACATTTCACTCCTCCAAATGTCCTGGGGTCTGACCCCAAATTTCAAACTTGCGTATCTTCAGGCTTCTCCTGACAAGGTGCGTCATCGCCATGGAAGCAGGCGGCACCATTTTCGTAGGTTACATAATAATGCCCAAGCCTACGCTTGCGCTCGAGTTCCTTTTCAACTGCGCGAGAAAGACTTTCAAGAATGGTTGCTGCTGATATTGTCTGGCCATCCGCGTTCTGGGTCACTTGAGAGACTCCTGAATTAAAAGGTGATACAGCCCTGACCCGTTCGGGCCAGCGATAACCCAGCAGGTAGGGATGTGCAATGTTACGTGTGCTCTCAATCAGTAAGTTCGGATGGAGTATAGCGAAAGGTGCTGGGGCTATCGAGCAATTGGGTGGGGTGGGCGCCAGTACATTTCACCCCACCAAATGTCCTGGGGTCTGGCCCCAAAGGTACATGGGGCTCTGTTATCGGGCTATGATAGAGTCTACGCATTCTCGTGACCGGGTAGAGCATCATGGCAGAGACCCCCATTCCAGATATCTTCAAAGAACACGCCGGCGACCTTGCAGAACTCTGTAGGCGTCATCATGTCAGCCACCTTGCGGTTTTTGGGTCGGCCACAACGGACCGTTTCCGGGAGGAAAGTGACCTGGATTTTCTTGTGTCGTTTGAAGCTGGCTTGTCAGCTCGACAAACAGCTGCTGCTTTCTTTGATTTGAAACTTGAGTTGGAGGCACTTTTCAATCGGCCCGTTGACCTGATCACCAAGGCCTCGTTAACAAATCCGTATTTTCGGCAATCCGTGTTGACGGGCCAGAGGGAGCTTTATGCAGCCTGAGGCTCTCAAGTACCTATTCGATATTAGAGAAGCGGCCCTGAAAATTCGCCGGTTTACCGATGGAAAGGCAGAGGGTGATGATCTTTCAGGCGGAGTTGATGCCTGACTGATTGCTGGGCCTGACGCCAAATCTCAAAAAAAGGAGGCTTCAGTGCCAGCAAATCTCAAAAAGGCCTTGTATTTCCCAACCATCTCCTTGCCGAAAGAGTCTGCCATTGCCAGTGCAATTTTATACTGGGACAAACTGTATTCTGTTGTTCCGTATGAGCATGTTCAAAGGCCCGATGAACTGTTAAGTCCGTTCATGCAGGAACTCAGTGCAGAGTGCGGCGTTAATCACCTCGTGCCTTACCTCCATTTGCATGAAGTTCCAGATTTTAGCGAGCGCTTTATCGGGTTTCTTGAAAGAAGTAGCACCGATCACGGGAATAGCTTTCAGACCCACAGGACTGTTCGTATCCATGCGGAGAAGCTACTGGAAATTCCGGAGTATCTTGTGAACAAAGGGTGGGCCACGAAGGGTGAGGGTGAGTGGTATCTCGTCAATGCTGTCGTTGCGGATTACTTTATGGTCTATCTTGCATTAACGCTCGGAAGTTTACGTACGATTAATGCAACACCGTTTACGACCAGCTCACACTTGGCCGGCATTATCGGAGGAGCGCAAGTTGAGCTGCAATCCATAAATGATTTGAAATGGCAGGAAAAGGTTCGATTAGCAGTTCTGCCGGAGATAGATATTGAGGGGCTTGACCTTAATAGGCTGATGGCATTCAAGCGCGAGCACGCCTCGTCTGCGCAGCAGTTAAGGGGCGAAGCGGAGAGAATATTAGGTAAAATTCTTTTAGAAAAGACAGATGCCCGGAAAGAGGAAGCTTTTCAGGATTATCTATCACGTTTCACTAGAAGAGTGCATTGCTTTGAGCGCGAGGCTGCCGAATATCGTATCAACATGTCCAGCAATGTCATTATGCCGACATTGGGTGCTGGACTTTCTTTCGCAGCAAGCCTTGAAGGCAATAAAATTGCTGCAGCTGGAGCGGCGATCAGTTTTTTGGCGATGGCGTCGGATGCTGTCAAAAGTATCCACCGGAAGAATAGGATCACCAGAGAGTATGGCGGTGCGGTAACTTTTGTTGCCGGAGTGCGGCGGAATTTGGGTGTGGCCTCTGGGCCACAATCAAACTTACTTTGATCTCAGAATTTACGTTTTACATTCCTTTACAAAATCGTTGAAATTTTTTCTAAAGCAACCGGGTGGGGTGCCGTTAAGTGGAGTAACAGGGCGGCGCTTCCAAACCAAAAAAGAGCGCCAGACCTTTTCCATGAAATAACGACATTTGTCGAAGGAGAAGTATTATGGCTCTCGGTATTAACACTAACGTTGCGTCTCTGTCTGCTCAGAATCAGTTGAACAGCTCTCAAAAGTTGAACGATCAAGCGTTAGAGCGTCTATCCTCCGGTCTTCGTATTAACTCGGCGAAAGACGATGCGGCAGGCTTGGCCATCTCAACTCGATTTCAATCCCAAATTTCTGGGCTAAATGTTGCTCAGCGTAATGCGAACGACGGAATTTCCTACGCTCAGACAGCTGAAGGGGCTCTTGGTGAGATTACTGGCGCTCTCTCAAGAATTCGTGATTTGGCAGTGCAGTCCGCAAACGACACTAACTCTGCTTCAGATCGTCAGGCGCTCAATCAAGAAGTTAGCGCGTTGATTGAGGAGGTGGATCGAATTTCTCAAGCTACGCAATTCAATGGACAAAGCATTCTGAATGGCGCTCTTGATAGCCTGACCTTTCAAGTCGGTGCCAATGCTGGACAAACGATTAGCGTTCAAGGTGTTGATACGCGCGCTAGCCAACTCGGGGCAGCTGTAACCACTGCTCAAGCAAGTGTTACGAACGGGGCGATCACTACCCTTGCTGGAGATGGATTGACCATTAACGGTATTGCAATTGATGGGACCAACGTTGCCAACGGCAGTGATCTGGTTGAAAAAATCAATGCCAAGAGTGTTGAAACTGGTGTCAGTGCGTCTCGCGAGACTGAAACCAGGATTGAAACCGGCTTGTCGGGAGCAACCACTCTTGCCGCCGACCGTACTCTGAAGCTAAATGATGTCAGTATCACGCTTTCATCGGGGCTGGGTGCTCAAGGGGTGGTAGATAAAGTAAATCAATTCTCTACCGAGACTGGAGTAAAGGCGAGCTTAAATGACAGTGGGCAGGTTATCTTCTCCGATAGTGATGGTGGTGATATCAAGGCGGAAATTTCCGATGCAACCGAGTTGACCGGGGTAGCGACCAGTTCAACAACTTATGAAGCTGGGATAAAACTGTCTACCAAAGTTGGTGGATCCATTTCGGTGAGCGCTGGCACTCCGGCGAATACTACCCCTGTCTTCGGGGGCACAGGTGGCTTGACCACGGCTGCTGATACGCTGAATAAAGTTGATATTTCCGATCGCAAGGGTGCATCTGACGCAATTAACACAATTGATAAGACGCTTGATCAGGTCAATAGTTTGCGAGCTGAGTTGGGTGCGGTCCAGAATCGCTTTGAGTCTACAATCTCGAATATCGCATCTACGGCTGAAAACCTGAGTGCTGCCAACAGCCGGATCCTGGATGCAGACTTCGCGGCCGAAACCGCAAAGCTCTCCAAGTCTCAGGTACTGCAGCAGGCCGGTATCTCCGTCCTGGCTCAGGCGAACGCCCGTCCGCAGCAGGTTCTGTCCCTCCTGCAGTAAGGGGCTAGCGGTAACAGCCGGAATCTTCGGGTTCCGGTTTCCGCCGTTTGAGGATAGCGAGGTGAAGCTATGAATGACGTTAACCTGAACAACCCGAACCTGAAACTGGTGAATGCCGGTGATCAGGCCCCGGTGAAGGCGCTGTCGTCATCTCAGGCCGAGGGCCGGAACGCCCCTGACCTTGCTGCTTCGACTGTCGGCGCAGCCCAGGTTCAACGCAACGTTGCTAATGAAGCCTCCAAAGCCGAGCGGCTGCAGGAGCGAAACGAGGCGCAGCGTGAAGAGCTGGACCAGGCGGTCAGCCAGCTGAACGATTTTGTTCAGAATGTGCAGCGGGATCTGCAATTTGAAGTGGATAACGAAATGGGCCAGACCATTGTTAAAGTGGTTGATCAGCAAACCCAGGAAGTCATCCGCCAGATTCCGGATGAAGTGGCTTTGAGGTTGGCAGAAAAATTGCAGCAGGACGAACCGCTGACGTTGTTTAACATCAAGGTGTAAAAGCTTGCCGCTTTTGCGCGGATGACTACAACGGTATTTCAGCACCGCCGCACCTGAGAAGGTCCGGCGGTGTTCTGCGTTATGGCTGCACCCGGTCTGATTCGGGGCTATGCTTGGTTTAACGCGTTGTTACAAATTTTTGCGCCATTAGGGCAAAGTTTTGCCGCTTTCGGCCGATACACAGTTCAGTGAAGACATTGGCCCCCTTGAGGAGGCATGGTTATGGCAGGTATATCATCGTTGGGAATTGGTTCCGGGGTACTGAACTCGGACCTGGTGGATCAGTTGGTGGCGGCGGAGCGCAAACCCACTGAAACCCGTTTAACCCAGAAAACCCAGCAAGCCGAGGCGCTGTTATCCGCCTATGGCAAGTTGCGCAGTGCCGTAACGGAACTTCGTCTGCCTATGCGGCAGTTGAGCTCACCGGATAACCTCAAGGCCTTTTCTGCGTCTTCCTCCAATGACGATATCGGTGTTTCTGTCGATTCCACCAAGGCAAGCCGAGGCACATACAGTGTGGAGGTCACCAGTCTTGCTTCTGCTCAGGCATTGGCTTCCCGGGATGTGTTTACGGATCGTGACGCAACCAGCGTTGGGCAGGGCACTCTGGAGTTGTCGGTTGGTGACAAAATCACGAATATCACCATAGACAGCAGTAATGACACGCTTCAAGGCCTGGCGAATGCCATTAACGAAGCGGATGCCGGTGTTTCCGCTGGAATAATCGATACCGGTAGTGGATACCAGCTGGTGCTTTCTGCGGATGAGACGGGTACCGCCAACGCAGTCAGTATTTCTGTCACGGGCGATTCAGCTGGTACAGATACCGACAACACCGGCCTTTCACGTTTTGCCTTCAACGCGGGAATGGATGCGGACTCCGGCCTGAAAGAAACTATTACTGCCAGCGATGCGGTAATGGATATCAATGGTGTAACGGTTACCCGCTCCACCAACACGTTTGAAAATGTGATTGATGGACTGACCTTTGATATCAAAGAAACTGGCACCTCTACCATCAAGGTGGCTCAGGATTTTGGCGCGGTGGCAGACCGGGTTCAGGGCTTTGTTGATAAGTTCAACGCGCTGCAATCCACCATTGACAGCCTTGCCGGTTTTAATGCCGAGGCTGGTGTTGGCAGCCTGTTGACCGGCGATTCCACGGTTCGGACGATTCAGAGCCAGTTGCGGAATATTCTTACCCGCGTGGTGCCTGGCATGGAGAACGCCAGTGTTCGCAGTTTGGCCGATGTGGGTATCACCACTGATTTTGAGACCGGCGGCCTTGAATTCGACCGGGCGAAGTTCGAAGAAGTTCTTAAGGCTAATCCTGATGAGGTTACGGCTCTGTTTGCGGAGCAGGGGCGTACCACAGACGGCCAGGTGGAATTTGTGCGCAGCGGCTTGAATACGGAGCCCGGCGAGTATGACATCAATATTACCCAGGCCGCCACACAGGGGCAGCTGGTAGCTGGTTCGGCACTCGGCGCTACGTTCGATATTACCGATACCAATGATGATCTTGCTTTGACCGTGAATGGGGATATTACGGTTAACCTGAAGCTTACCCAGGGAAATGGCATCAGTCAGCAGGCGCTTCTGGATGATATTCAGGCTCAGTTGGACGCCAACAATGCTCTGAATGCAGCCGGTACCCGATTGCAGGTTGGTCTGGATGGCGGTGGAAACCTGATGTTCACGTCGGCGGACTACGGTAGCGATTCAAAAGTGGCCCTGGCATCCGCCGAAGATGCGGCCTTGTTTGGGCTGGATACTAACACCAGCACGGACGGCCTGGATGTGGCCGGTACCATTGATGGCCGGGCTGCGGAAGGCGACGGCCAGGTACTCTTCCTTGGAAATGGCAATGGTGGTGCTTCGGGGCTGCAGGTTCGAATTCTTGGTGACCAGACGGGTAATCGCGGTTCCATAACCTTTGTGGAAGGTGTGGGTGAGCGTACGGTTGATCTGGTAACCAACATTGTGGGCGCAGACGGCGCCATTGAATCCCGTACAGACAGTCTTAATCGCGAGCTTGAGCAGATTCAGGAGAGCCAGGTTCGTCTTGAGGAGCGTATTGCCGCTTATCGGGAACGTCTGATCAGTCAGTTCAGTGCGGCGGATTCCTTGATCTCGCAGTTGAACAGTACCCGGGATTATGTCACTCAGCAGTTGGCTGCACTGGCGCCACAGAACAATCGAGAGTAATACGGTGAAACGAGGTTATTTATGAACGGTTTACAAGCGTACCAACGCGTTAACACCCAAACCAGCATCACCGATGCCGATCCCCACAAGCTCATCCAGCTGTTGTACAGCGGTGCCATTGAGCGTATCAATATGGCGAAGGCTAAGATGCAGGCCAAAGATTACGCTGGCAAAGCGCAATTGCTGAACAAAGCGATTGAGATCATCGGCGGGCTTCGCTCGTTCCTCGATTTCGAGAAAGGTGGTGATCTGGCGGCGCGGCTTGAAGCTCTTTACGACTATATGGAGCGCACCTTGCTGGAAGGCAGTGCCCGCAACGATATGGCCAAACTGGATGAGGTGATTGAACTACTTCGTTCAATCAAAGAAGGCTGGGACGGCATCCGCGAAGAAGTGGTAACCCAGCAATCCCAAGCCGCTGGCTAACTTCGCACAATTACCTCCCATAGCGCCCCTATCCTTTGACAGGGTAGGGACTTTATAGCCATTCCCCCCGCCATCCCGTACAATGTTGCCCTTCTTTTCAACACATCCATTCTGTTCAGTCTGGAGCAAGGGCATGTCTGATATTAAAAAGGTGGTGCTGGCCTATTCCGGTGGCCTGGATACTTCCGTCATCGTTCGGTGGTTGCAGGATACCTATAACTGTGAGGTGGTAACCTTTACCGCCGATATTGGCCAGGGCGAGGAAGTGGAGCCGGCGCGCGCGAAAGCCGAAGCGCTGGGCGTTAAGGAAATCTACATTGAGGACCTGCGCGAGGAGTTTGTGCGCGATTACGTGTTCCCGATGTTCCGCGCCAACACCATCTACGAAGGCGAGTACCTGCTGGGCACCTCCATCGCCCGCCCGCTGATTGCCAAGCGCCTGATCGACATTGCCAACGAGACGGGTGCAGATGCCATCTCTCACGGTGCTACCGGTAAAGGTAACGACCAGGTTCGTTTTGAGCTTGGCGCCTATGCCCTGAAGCCGGGTGTGAAGGTGATCGCTCCCTGGCGTGAGTGGGATCTGAACTCCCGCGAGAAGCTGCTCAAGTACTGTGAAGAGCGCAACATCCCGGTGGAAATGAAGAAGGGCAAGAGCCCATACTCCATGGACGCCAACCTGCTGCACATCTCCTACGAAGGCATCAACCTGGAAGATCCGTGGGCCGAAGCCGAGGAAGACATGTGGCGTTGGAGTGTGTCTCCGGAAGCCGCCCCGGACAAGCCCACCTACGTGGAGCTCACCTACAGGAAGGGCGACATCGTTGCCGTAGATGGTCAGGAAATGAAGCCCCACGTGGTGCTGGAAACCCTGAACAAGCTGGCCGGTGAAAATGGTATTGGCCGCCTGGACATCGTTGAGAACCGCTACGTGGGCATGAAGTCCCGCGGCTGTTACGAAACTCCGGGTGGTACCATCATGCTGCGCGCCCACCGCGCCATTGAGTCCATCACCCTGGACCGTGAAGTGGCACACCTGAAAGACAGCCTGATGCCGCGCTATGCCGAGGTGATCTACAACGGTTACTGGTGGTCTCCGGAGCGTGAGGCTCTTCAGGCGCTGATCGACCAGACCCAGAACTACGTGAACGGCACCGTTCGCCTGAAGCTGTACAAGGGCAATGTAGACGTGGTCGGCCGTAAGTCTGAAGATTCTCTGTTCGATGAGAAGATCGCCACCTTTGAAGAAGACCAGGGTGCGTACGATCAGAAAGATGCGGAAGGCTTTATCAAGCTGAACGCGCTGCGCCTGCGGATTGCCGCTGGCAAAGGTCGCAAGCTTTGATGTAGGCCATGCCAGTCAAAAACGCCCAGCCCAATGCTGGGCGTTTTTGTGTCTGACGTGCGATACTGACTTCCTGAGAGTAACTGAACCGACAGGAGAGAACGATGGATAACCGGGTTCAGCAAGTTGCCAAGAAACTGGAGCATCTGCCGCCAGAGCGCTTGGCAGAGGTTGAAGATTTTATTGATTTTCTGAGCCAGAAAGATCGTGAACGCCATGTGCGCAGGGATTTTGCGCGGGGAGCAGAGGCTTCTTTTCAAAAGGTATGGGACAACGAGGATGATGCAGCCTACGACAAACTTTGAATTTGGCGATGTGGTTCTGGTCAGCTTTCCATTTACGAATTTGAAAACCACGAAAAAACGCCCTGCCGTGATTATAAGCTCTGAAGCATACCAGTCTTACCGTCCAGACCTTGTAATAATGGCGCTTACCAGTCAGATAAGAGACCCGCTTAGTTTTGGTGAGGCTTTTATAGCGGATTGGCAGCAAGCAGGTCTACTTAAGCCCTCTGTGATGAAGCCATTGATCGCAACGGTTGAGCAATCTATCGTAGTGAAGCGAATGGGTTCCCTGAGTACAAGTGATCGAAATCAGTTGAAAACTGTCCTTCATGGAATTCTCGAACTGAATAACAAATAGAAAAATAATATGTCAGAATTCGGAACAGCATCTGTTGCTGCGCTCCGCCAGTATGTTCGCTATGCGGATTCCAAGGGTATTCATACCGAAAAGTTGTTCCGTATAGCTGGCCTCGAGCCAACTCTCCTCGATACCGACGACGGCCGACTGAGCGGCGAGCAATTCCAGACCTTCATTCGTTTGTTGGTTGAAGCGTCTGGTAGTCCTGTTCTTGGCCTTGAAACGGGAGATTTTGTCCAGCCCGGCTCCTACAGTGTGCTGGGTTACATCACCATGAGCTGCGCCACACTGGGGGAGGCCGTTACCCGCATTGCGCCCTACGAGAAGTTGGTGGGGGATATGGGTACAACTGGTCTGCGGATGAAAGGGCACGAGGTTTCACTGGTGTGGACCTGTAATTTTACAGACCCTGTGGTTTGGCCTCATGTCGTTGACAATGTGTTTGCGTCCTGGATTAGCTATGCCCGTTGGTTAGCGGACAATGATAATGCCTATCCAATCAGAGTTTCTCTCCAGCGTTCATCGCCAGGGCCCATTTATGAGGCGGAGTATCGTGAGCGCTGGGGTTGTCCGGTAACGTTCGAGGCGCCAGAGAATGTTGTCACCCTTCATCAGGATTTACTCACCACCCGCCTGCGTCAGCCAGACCCGCTATTGAGAAAAACCCTGGAAGCCCACGCATTGTCTCAGTTGGCGTTGCTCGACACCGACACGGATCTGACCAGCAAGGTAAAGCAAAGCATCCAGAAACAGCTCGCCGATGGCATTACCCGCCAGGATATGGTTGCCGAAGATCTGGGGATGACCAGCCGTACCTTGCAGCGGAAGCTGAGCCAGGAAGGGGTGTCTTATCAGAAGTTGCTGGATGAGGTGCGCCAGCAGATGGCGGAGGACTATTTGCAGAATACCGGTATGAGTATTCCGGATATCGCCTTGCGCCTGGGCTACAGCGAAACCACGTCGTTTCATCGCAAGTTCAAGGCAGCGACCGGTAAAACGCCCGGGGATTTTCGCAGGCAATAAAAAAGCCAGCTTACGAGAGCTGGCTTAAGAAATTCGGAAAGAACGAAAGTGCCTGAAAAATTCGTTAATCCTGCGGAATCAGCTTGCGGTACCCATATGGCGGCGGAGGTACTACTCGGCTCCTCCGCCATGGGTGGATACTGCTTGATTCCACAATCTCAGAATAAGCCTGTTCGCCTTTCCTGTCTGTTTGTGAAGTGTGTCCCAGTGTTACTGTTTGTGATCGCTACACACCTTCCCGTATCTCCGGGGTGGTTTCGGTGAATCGGCGGGTTTCATAGGCGTAACCGTCCGGTAAACCCATCTTGAGCCAGGCGCTGCGGCCGTCAGGATAGTGTCCACTTATTTTTAAGTGGACACTTAACATGACCAACATA